>DASXMF010000191.1:0-3985 GCA_036495845.1 Rhizomicrobium sp. | reverse complement strand
AACCAGCCGAACGGAAAGCAGGTCAATCACCGTCTTTGTATCGGGGCCGCGGTCGACATAGTCGCCGAGATAGATTTCCACGCTACGGCCGATCGGCCTGCGTTCCAGGTCGTTGTCAATGCGTTCGATCGTGTCGATCAGGAGATCAGCGCGGCCATGAATATCTCCGATGGCGTAGATGCGCGTATCGGGCGGCGTCGAAGCTGAAATCCGGCCTGTTCCTGCGAAGTGGGTCTGCATGATCCGTGATAGCGACCACGGAACTGCTCAAGAATCAATAACGCCTGTGAATGCCGCGCGTCAAAAAAACAGGGCGCGTGCCACGAGGATGATCACAATCCAGGCAACTGCGTTCCCAACAAGGAAGCGGTTGCGCAACCTGCGGCCAGATTGATTCGACTGTCCGATGATATCGCAATCATTCGCGGCGGCATTCATGTCCGCGTCGTGCGGCACGTCAGAACTGCTGAAGGTTCCCGAGAAGGTTCTGTGAAGATGCGTAATCATCGAAACACTTTTTGAAGCGTTGTTGGCGATCCCTGCAATCCGGGAGACTACTGGACGTCGCTTAGCATTCGCTGAAGTGTGTCGTTAAAAACGCGCGGATCTCGCGCGGAACATTCGTGATCGTGCGTGGCGTTCACGTCGCGACGAATTCGTTCCGCGAAATACCAATATGCATGGCAGCGTCGAAGCGCATGCAGCTCATTAAGGCGGCACGTCGAACTAACCGTCTCTCGGCAAAAACGTTTTTCGCGTTGCACAAGCGCTCGCCTTCTCGTGCTGCATTCGCGTCAAACAAAATTCAGTTTTGCCGCCGCATTTCGCTCAAAGAATTTGGGATGCTGCGCGCGAGGCGGATCGCAGCGTATTTCGTATTGGTCGAGAGTTCGGTCGTGCGAGAGCTTTGGCGGTGGAAACTTGTCGAAGCGTGAGTGCTGTTGCGTCCTGCTGATTGGGTTAACGATTCCAGGAGAAGGCGAAGCGCAATGACGCCCACCCTCGCTGTCCCGTATCAACAGGACAATGTCGTTCCGTTCCGCAATCCGCGGAACCTGATCTCGATACGACCGATCGAACGCACTTACGCCAGCATCTATCGCAGCCGGCGTTCGCGGCGCACGAGATTCGTGGAGCCTTCGGCGTCGATCCGCAAACGACTCTTCGACGTCATCGCCTCAAGCTCCGCGCTGCTGTTCCTGGCGCCGCTGCTGATCGTGATTGCGATCACGATCAAGCTGACCTCGCCGGGACCGGTATTCTTCTTTCAGTACCGATACGGGTTCCGTAGCCGCTACTTCAAGATCTACAAGTTCCGCTCAATGCGGAGCAGCGCGGGCGATCGCAGTGGCGTGAAGCAGACGGTGCAGGGCGATTCACGGGTTACCTGGATTGGAAGGATCTTGCGCAAGACCAGCCTCGACGAGATCCCGCAGCTCATCAACGTGATCAGGGGCGACATGTCGCTGGTCGGGCCGCGCCCGCATGTGCCGGGAATGCTGGCGGCGCAGCTGCTCTATGAAGACCTCGTGCCCTATTACTTCCAGCGCCACAGTGCGCGGCCGGGCATCACGGGCCTGGCGCAGATCAGCGGTTGCCGCGGCAGCACGGTCGAGGCGGGCCGCGCGATCTCGCGCATCGACTATGATCTCGAATATATCGAGAAGTGGTCGTTGCTGATGGACATCAAGATCATCTGGCTCACAGTCCGCAGGGAATTCCTGTCCGGCAGCGGGTTCTAATCAGTCTCAAGCCTTCAACCCGGCCACAGGAGAGCGGCACGATGGTTCAAGCGGACGGCCGCATCGTTCCTGTCATTCTGTCAGGGGGCGCAGGCGCGGGACTGTGGCCGTTGTCGCGGGAGAGCTACCCGAAGCAATTGCTGTCGCTGCTTGGCCAGCACACGCTGGTGCAGCGGACGGCATTGCGGGTCGCCGATCCCCTGTTGTTTGCCAGCCCTATGGTGATTGCGAATGCCGAACATCGCTTCGAGCTCGGTGCACAGCTGCAGTCCGCGGGCGTAACGGATGCGATGATTGCGCTGGAGCCGTTCGGCAGAGGCACGGCGCCAGCGGTCACGATCGCAGCCCTTCTTGCCACGAAGGCAGACCACGATGCCGTCATGCTGGTGATGCCCGTGGATCAGTGGGTCGGCGATGACGCAGCCTTTCGCAGCTCGGTGCTGACGGGTCTGGGTTCGGCAAGGCACCAACATTTTGTTCAGTTCCAGCCACATCAAGCGGGATCAGCGGGCGCCGGCGGAAACGACGCCGCTGTGCGCGAGAGCTATCGGCCCGAGCGCAACGGGATATTTTTGCTGCCCGCCCAGCTCTTCCTGGAGGAGCTTGGCAGACGAGTACCCCAGATGCTGCTTGCGTGCCGCGGCGCGATCGCGGGTGCGGCACGCGAGCTCGACTTTCTGCGGCTCGAGGAAAGCGCGTTCCGTTCGTGCCCCTCGATGTCGATCAGTGAGCTCCTCGCCGACATGGCGGATCGCACCAGCACCGTCACGGCGTCGTTCGACTGTACCCATATCGGGAGCTGGTCGTCACTGTGGAAGCTCGCCGATAAGGATCATGCCGGCAATGTCGCGGTCGGCGACGTGCTCCTGGATGAAGCCTCGGGCTGCTATGTGCGCGGGGAGGGGCGGCTCGTCGCTGCGCTCGGCGTTGAAAATCTCGTGATTACGGCGACGCCCGACGTGGTGCTCGTAACGCGCCGCGACCAGGAGCGCGATCTCGGCAAACTGGTCGACCGGCTCAAGGCCAACGGTCACCGCTCCGCGACGCAAACGCTGGCCGTGCACCGGCCCTGGGGCCATTACCAGTCGATCGATGCCGGTGACCGCTTTCAGGTCAAGCGCATCACGGTGAAGCCCGGTGCGAAGCTTTCGCTGCAGAAACATTTTCACCGGTCCGAGCACTGGGTGGTCGTCGGCGGCACAGCAATCATCACGCGGGACGATGAGGAGATGCTGCTGCACGAGAACGAATCGGTCTTCGTTCCGCTCGGCTGCATCCATCGCATCGAGAATCCCGGCAAGATCCCGCTCAATCTGATCGAGGTGCAGTCGGGAACTTACCTCGACGAGGACGACATCGTGCGGGTGCAGGATGTCTATCGTCGCGCTTGACGACCGCCCTGTCGAATCGCAGTGGCGGCGGAAACTTCTTTCAGCGGGAGGCCATCGACATGGGTGCAACATACCGGACCAAGGAGATCCTCAAGCAGGCGTTCCCGACGCTTTGGCTTCATTGGCACCTGATGCATCATCCGAAATCGGCGGAGCAGGAGCTGTCATTCCTCGACAGGGTGGTGCCGGAAGGCGCCGTCACGGTCGATGTAGGCGCCAATTGCGGCCTCTATACCCGCAAGCTCGCGCGGCTATCGCGGCAGGTGCACGCGTTCGAGCCGTCGCACCGGATGGCCGATGTGTTGCGGCGAACTTCGGCTTCAAATGTGCACGTGCATGAGGTTGCGTTATCAGACCATGCTGGGCATGCCGACCTTTTCATCCCGCGCGGCGGCCACGAGCTTATTCACGCCCTCGCTTCGCTGGAGCCGAGCGTGAGCGCTTCCAGCCAGGCGGGCGTATCGATCAGCGTGCCGACCGCGCGGCTGGACACGATCGTCCGCCAGGACGTCGCCTTTGTGAAGATCGATGTCGAAGGACATGAGCTGCACGTGCTCAACGGCGCGATCGAGCTGCTGGAACATTCCCAGCCCGTGTTCCTGGTCGAGGCCGAGGATCGGCATCGTGAGGAGGCGACGCGCTCGCTGTTCGAGTTCTTCGAGGGCAGGGCCTACCGCGGCTTCTTCATCGCCGACGGCCGAGCGCGCCCCATCGCCGAGTTTCACACCTCGGCGTTTCAGGACACGAGCGCGCTGTTGCCCGATGGTGGGCGCAAGGAGGGGCGGTCTTACGTCAACAACTTCTTCTTCTTTCCGCTGCATCTCGATGGCGAGTCGGTTCTGAACGGTTAGC
>DASXMF010000190.1:0-39536 GCA_036495845.1 Rhizomicrobium sp. | reverse complement strand
CAATTGCGAACTGCCGTAGCTTCGACGGGAAAATGCGCGCGACTTCGAACCGTGAAATGTCGCCGCCAAACCCGTCGAGCCGCTTCACCGCCCAGGGGCTGATTACGCCCGTCAGTCGATGACGGTCGATGCCGTAGCGCTCCGTGAGGAGCGAACCCAGTTCCTCCGAGCGGAACAGGCCGAGCGGCGATTCGAAGACCGGACTGATCTCTTCGCCGGCTTTGAGGACGTAGATGGGGTTTTTCTCCATCAGATCCTTGAGCCGTTCGGCGAGCGAGGATTTGCCGCCGCCGACGGGGCCGAGCAGGTACAGAATCTGGCGCTTTTCTTCGAGCCCCTGGGCTGCGTGCCGGAAATAGCCGACGATCCGCTCGATCGTATCTTCCATTCCGAAGAAGCCGTCGAAGACCCGATAAATCTTGATGGTCCGGTTGAAGAAGACGCGGCCCAGACGCGAATCCTGCGACGTGTCAACCAGGTCCGGCTCGCCGATCGCCTCGACCAGGCGCTCGGCCGGGCCGGCGTACAGCATTTTGTCGTCGCGGGCAGCCAGAAGCCAGTCGCGGAGGCTCATCGTCTCCAGGCGTTCCCTCGCGTAATCCCTGGAGAATATGTCGAAGACATCCAGCGTGTTCATCGCCGTTGCTCCTTGTACGTCACGCACGCCCTCCACGATCAATGTCGTGGCCCTCCGCGGACATGACAAGACAGGTGGACGTTCCGCCTTGGACTAAGCCTCTCACTGCCAGTTGAAATAATCCTTAAGCAACCGTCTTCGTTCCACTTTTGTTAGCCTGCGCGCGCGGCATGCCGTTCGCGCGAATCCCGTGCGACATCTTCCTACGAACACCGTTTTTCCGACACCGTATTCGATGGTCCTGACCTCGCGGCCCACAAAGGCAAATCAGCGACGATCGATAACCCATTGTAACACCCTTTTTTTTCTGAAGCCAAAGAGAAGTTGTGGATTATCGGTGGGTGTCACATTCTCTCCACTGTCGTCGCGCACGCGTTGAAAGATTGCTGCGTCCGCGATCCGCTTCCCAATGTTGCGGATGCACAATTCAGCGTGAAGCGCTTGCCGAAACCGTCTGTCTTCGGTCAAGCTTGCGCGCATGGACGAGTTCGTTACCACGGTTCGCGTCGCCCGGCCGGAAGATGCTTCCGCCATCGCCCGCATCTATATCGAATCGTGGCATGACACGTACGCGGCAATTCTGCCCACTCGCCTTCTCTGCTCCATGACTCCCAAAGGGCAATGCGCTCGCTGGCGCGCGGCGATTCGCGCGCGTGGCCGCGAGCAGGTGCTGGTGGCGGAGAGTGACAGGGTTGGACTTGTGGGCATGTCGAGCATCGGCCCTTCGCGCGATGGTGGCCTTGGCTATGACGGAGAAGTTTATACATTGTACGTAGATCCGGCGTTCTTCGGGCATGGAGCAGGCCGCGCGCTTCTGCGCGCGGGATTCGCGGCGTTGCACAAGCGCGGTTTTTCGTCCTGCCTGATCTGGGCACATGCCCGCAATCCCGTTCGCTTTTTCTACGAAGCAATGGGCGGCCGTCTCGTCGCGGAGCGCGTTCAGCGCATGATGGGCGACCCGGTTCCCGAAGCGGGCTTCGGATGGCGCAAGCTTGCGCTCGCCGAGCGCAGCCCGGCGGGATAACGCCCTATCCCGCTTTCAAATCTCGCGGCGTGATGTAGTCGACGAGAACGCCTGTTCGCGGCGCAACCTCTTTCCACTCGTCTACGCTGAAATCGAAAACAGCCAGGGCGCAGGTCGGAAAATTTGCCGCGAGCGCAGCCGCCCGGCGGCGTTCTTCCGCGTCGGTTGGCGTTCGCACGAGATTGCGGGTGAAATCCTCCAGGCCAGGGTTGTGCCCGATCACCGCGAGGGCGTGCGAGGCCCCGCCTTCGGCACGAACGCATTTAAGGATCGCCGTCGCCGAGGCGTCGTAGAGACCGTCGAGAAATCGGGTCGCCGGTTGCCTGCCAAGTGCGGGCATCGCGTATTCCCAGGTTTCGGTCGTGCGCCGTGAGCTGGAGCAGAGCACAAGGTCCGGAAAATATCCCTTCTCTCGCATGATTCCGCCGATCAGTCCGGAATCGGTCCGTCCCCGCTCGACAAGCGCCCGTTCCTTGTCGTGCTTCTCGTCGTGCGGACCGGCTTTGGCGTGCCGCAACACGAACAGTCGCCTGGGGGAAGCGCGCATCACCAGCTGCAAGGCGCGAGCACGGACTCAAACCGTGCGGTAACGTGCTTCGGCTGCATGGTCCAGCGCGGCGGCGGTCAACCTGTCGATTTCGAGACTGCGTCGGAGCAGTTCGATGATGCGGATCTCCTCGAGCATCACGCGCGGCTCGGTCAGGGCGACTTCGAGCGCAAGCCAATAGGCCGTTTCGCGCAACTGATCGGGGAGCGCATCCTTGATCAACCCGAGCACGGCGTCGAGGCCATCCTGTTCCTGCAGGATTGCGGCGCATTCCTGGGAAACGGCAAGCAGGCGATGCTCGTCGAAACCCTGAAACGCCGGCAGTGTGCGGACGATGTTTCCAATCGTGCGCAACTCGCCCTCGCTCATGTTTCCATCGGACGCGGATACCACGACCATGACGTAGACGAGAGCGGCGTGATGGCTTATCGCGTTCATGCAAATCCTCGAATTTGGCGCGACCTTAATGCGCCTTGACGGCGCACGGCAAGGCACGTCACTTCAGGCAATTGCAGGCGCGATCAGATGGCGACACACAAGAGGGGAGATGGATGGCGCCCGCGCACGCTTGCGGTCCGGGGCGGCCAGACGCGTACGCCATTCCAGGAAACGGCGGAACCGTTGTTTCTGACCTCCGGTTATGCCTACGATTCTGCGGAAGAGGCCGAAGCGCGGTTCAAGGGCGCACCCGGCTTCATGTACACGCGTTACGGCAATCCGACGACGTCGAATTTCGAAGCACGCATGGCGGCGTTGGAAGGTGCGCCGGTGGCGCGTGCGACCGCCAGCGGAATGGCTGCGGTCACGGCCGCCCTATTGTGCTGCCTGCGGCAGGGCGATCACGTCGTCGCGGCGAAAGCCATGTTCGGCGCGTGCAGATATGTGATCGAAGAGGTGCTGGCCCGCTTCGGCATCACACACAGTCTTGTCGATGGCGAAGACACGATGCAGTGGCGCCAGGCGCTGCGGCCTTCGACGCGCATTTTCTTCCTCGAAACGCCGGCCAACCCGACGCTTTCTCTTGTCGATCTCCGCGCCGTCTGCGCCATCGCCGCCGAGGCGAAAGTCAGCGTCATCGTCGACAACGCCTTCGCGACCCCCGTCCTGCAGCGTCCCATGGAATTCGGCGCTGACATCGTTGTGCATTCCACCACGAAATACATTGATGGCCAGGGGCGCTGCCTTGGAGGGGTGATTCTCTGCGGCGAGCAGTTCCTGCGCGAGCATCTTCAGGTCTTTCTTCGTAACACAGGGCCCTCGATCAGCCCGTTCAATGCCTGGGTCCATCTGAAGAGTCTCGAAACGCTCGGTCCGCGGATGGCCGCGCACTGCGAAGCGGCGGCCACGCTGGCGGACTTTCTGGCGTCGCAGCGCAAAGTTTCGCGCGTGATCTATCCGTTTCGCGACGACCATCCCCAGCACGCCCTCGCTCGCGCGCAGATGTCCGCCGGCGGCGGCGTGGTCACATTCGAAATTGAAGGAGGGAAGGCGGCAGCCTTCCGCTTTGCCAATGCGTTGCAGCTGATCGACATCTCCAACAATCTGGGTGACGCCAAGAGCCTCATCACCCATCCTGCAACAACGACGCACCAGCGCCTGGCCCCCGCCGCCCGCGCAGAGCTCGGCATCAGCGATGGAATGCTGCGGCTATCGGCCGGTCTGGAAGATTCCGCCGACCTGTGCGACGACATCGCGCAGGCGTTGCGTGCCATTTGAAGGAGAAGACTCATGTCCGAGCATCGAGCACAATTGCGTTGGCGGTGCACGAGCCCGGATTTCAAATATGAGAGTTACAATCGCGCCCACGATGTCCTGTTCAAGGAAGGCGCAGTCGTGCTGCCCTCGTCGTCGGCGCCGGAATTCAGGGGAGATCCGGAGCGCGTCGATCCCGAAGAGGCCTTTGTGGCGTCCCTATCCGGCTGCCACATGCTGACGTTCCTCGCCATCTGCGCGCGCCGGCGCCTCGTTCTGGACTCTTATGACGACGACGCGAGCGGCAGCCTGGAAAAGGGAGATTCGGGCCGCCTGTGGATTGCGCGGGTCGTGCTTAGGCCTAAGATCCGATTCGCATCAGGCGTCGAAGTGAGTCCGGCGCAACTCGCCGAGCTTCACCATCAGTCCCATGCCGAGTGTTTCATCGCGAACTCGGTAAAGACCGAAATCATTGTCGAGCCGCGTGGCTGAAGCAGCCTGTTAACGGCTTCCCGCCGAAGTGCTTGCGCGGAGGCTTTGCAAGGGGGGATACTGGTCGCATGAACCGGCAGGCATCCAGGCGGCCATCGCGGTCGTCGCATCAATACGAACGTACCACACGCAGCATCCGCGTCGCGGTCAGGCCTGCTTATCTGGACGACCAGTCCGACCCGTCGGAAAGCCGCTACGTCTGGTCCTACGCCATCACCATCGAGAACCGCGGATCGGAAACGGTACAGCTGTTGTCCCGCTACTGGCACATCACCGATGCCCGCGGTCACATACAGGAAGTTCGCGGGCCCGGCGTGGTTGGCGCGCAGCCGGTGCTCGAACCGGGACAGAGTTTCGAGTATGCGAGCGGCTGTCCCTTGCCCACGCCCTCCGGCGCGATGGTGGGCCGATACGAGTTGCGGGCCGCGTCGGGCGAAACGTTTGAAGCCGATATCCCCATGTTCCTCCTTGAAAGTCCCTACGAGCGCCGCCAAATCCATTGACAGGGCGTTATCGAATTCTTCGCCGTCTCGTCCGACCGGCGTCTACGCGAGCGAACACCTCATGTCCGAATCGCCAAAGCCGTCTTCACGATCCACGCGCTCTCCCGTGTTGCGCGCGAGGCCTTCTCGCAGCGAGGCCGAGCAGGCCATTCGCACGCTTCTCTCCTGGGCCGGCGACGACCCCACACGCGAAGGGCTCCGCGACACACCGGAACGGGTGGCGCGCGCCTTTGAAGACTGGTTCGCCGGCTACGGAGTGGACCCCGAGGAATATCTCGCCCGCACATTCGAGGAAGTCGAAGGCTACGATGATATGGTCGTGCTGCGCGACATTCGCTTCGAGTCGCATTGCGAGCACCATCTGGCGCCCATCATCGGGCGCGTCCATGTCGGATACCTTCCGACCAACAAGGTGGTAGGCATCTCCAAGCTCGCCCGCGTCGTCGAAGCCTATGCGAAGCGGCTGCAGGTGCAGGAGAAGATGAACGCGCAGATCGCCCGCTGCATCGAGAAGGTGCTTGAGCCCAAAGGCGTTGCCGTCGTCATTCAGGCCGAGCACCAATGCATGACGACCCGCGGAGTGCATAAGCCGGGCGTAAGCATGGTCACCTCGACCATGCTCGGCGACTTCCGGAAGAACCCTCTAACGCGGCGCGAATTTCTGAGCGTGATCGGCAATCCGGCATCGACCTTCGACGGCTGACGGCGCGGTCGCAAATCAGCTCGCCCATTGCGCCAGCCAGTCGGCGATCGCCTGTGGCGTCATGTGGCGTGCATCGGCGAGCGCGGCGATGTGACCCCTGTTGATCAGCGTCCCGTCGGGATCGGCGATGAGCACGCTTGGGACTCCCTCCAGCCGCTGCGTGATTCCGAAGCGCGCGGGAATCTGGAGATTGCGGTTGAAGCGGCCGACATCGACGGCGGCGATGACGTAGTGTGCCGCCAGGAATCGCCGCAACTCCGGCAGCTCCATGATGCCGGCCAGTACCCGGCAATCCCCGCACCAATTGCCGCCCAGATCGATCAGCACCCGCTTGTGCTGCGATCTGGCGCGGGAAAACGCCTCGGCGACGGCGGTATCGGCGTTTGCGCTCTCGTCGTAGGGCCGGTCGGGCACCGCGATATCTTCGAGACGCTGGACGGCGAGGCGCGGCGCGGGTTCCGGCGATGCCGTGGCTGAAACCGCTGCCAAACAGCCGACGAACAAGAATGCGAGCGTTCTCGCTGTCATGGATATTCTCTCCAGTCGTTTAGTCAGCGGATGGCAAACGTAACCGTGACGCTGGCGTTCAGGATATTCTCGCCCGCGGCAATGGGCGGAGGCGCCATCGGCGCCGCGGCCATCCGCATGGTGTTGAAGACGGGTTGAGGCATCTCGACCCCTCCTTCGCCGACCGAGACGATAGGCCCGAGGGCGAAGCCGCCCGCCTTCGCAAAGGTTTGCGCCCGCGCAATCGCATCTTTCATGGCCTCGGCGCGCGCCTGGGCAAGCATCGGTTTGGGATCGCGAATCGTGAAGGCAATGCTGCCGATCGAATTGGAGCCCGAGGCAACGAGTGCATCTAGCGCGGGACCGAGCTTGCCCAGATCGTCCACTGTGACGTTGACCGTGTTGCTGACCTGATAGGAGTCGATCGCGGAACTGCTGTTGCCGTTGCGGTCGGTCCGGTATTGCGGTGCGACCGAGAACCCCGAAGTCTGCATTGATTTGTCCGGAATTCCGAGATGCCGGAGCGCCGCGAACACTCCATTCATCGCCCGCGTGTTCGCGGCGAGCGCGTCCGCCGCCTTGCGCGCCTGGGTGACGACGCCCGCCGAAAGATGAGCCTGGTCAGGAGCGGCTCTGGCCTCACCGGTACCCGAAACCGTAATCGTGCGCTCGACGGGAGTTGGCTCGGCGGCGCTCGCCGAGGGCGCGGACGTCGTCAGGCAGAGAGCAAGCACAATTCCCTCGAGTCCAATTTTAATATGGTCGCGGAAATGGCCCATCAACATTACTGCCTCTACTCCCTTTCGCGTATCATCCTTGCCGCCTGGTTCCGACAGCCGGCCTTTCGAACCGTGCATAAACTCTGTTAGGAGATCGGGGCAAGGGCCTGTAGCTCAGCTGGTCAGAGCTGACCGCTCATAACGGTCTGGTCGGGGGTTCGAGTCCCTCCGGGCCCACCAGCCTTGGCAGGTATTGCGAGCTATGGCTTTGCGGCCGTGGGTTTGAAGTCGCTTGCTGTAATGTAAATTGCCGCAAGTTTTTCGACGCCGGACCGGTCGTCCGCCTCGAAGCGCGACACGGTCGGGCTGTCGATATCCAGCACCCCAATCAGCTCGCTCCCAGATACGAGCGGCACGACCAACTCGGAGCGAGACGCGGTATCACAAGCGATGTGGTCCGGGAACGCCTGCACGTCGTCGACGACTATGGATTGCCGGCGCAAAGCTGCCGCACCGCACACGCCTCGCCCAACCCGGATGCGCACACAGGCTGGCTTCCCCTGGAATGGTCCCAGGACAAGTTCATTCCGCTCGCGCAGGAAATAAAATCCGGCCCAGTTGACGTCGGCAAGCAGATCGAAAAGCAATGCCGCGGTGTTGGCGGCGTTGGCGATGGGATCGCGCTCGCCTTCCAGCAAGGCTTCGAGTTGTCGAGCAGCCTGGCGGTAGAATTCCGGTTTGTCCGTGGCTTCAACAACGACCGACGTATACATTCTGCTCCTGTCCGATGTTTCGAGGCCACGTAGCCGTGGTTGGAGACCTGAATATCATAACGAAAGGCTCGCGCTGCAACGGGTTCGGATTATAGCAACATGCTCCCCGCAGATGAGGGATTGTTCGCGCAATTCCGGACCGGTGCCACCGGGTCCGGCCGCATGTTTCTTCGTGGCCGCGCGGGACAAGGCTTCACCTACGCGGAAATGATCTCGAGAACGGGCCGCATCGCCAACCTGCTTGCGGCGGTGGGGTTGCGCCCGGGCGACCGGCTCGCCGCCATGGTCGAGAAAAGCAGTGAAGCCTTATTTCTTTATCTCGCCTGTCTCAGAGCCGGCATTGTCTATCTGCCGCTCAATCCGGCTTACACGTTCGCGGAACTGTCTTACCTTCTCGGCGATGCGGAGCCCGCCTGTGTTGTTGCATCGCCGGCAAAGGCCGCATCGATCGGCGATTTGCTGCGCGAGGACGTGGAGCTTCTGACACTCGCAAGCGATGGACGCACGGGCTCTCTCGTCGAACGCGCCGCGGCACATTCGGGCGAATTCATGGACGTCGCACGCGCCGCGGACGATCTCGCGGCCATCCTCTACACGTCCGGTACGACCGGGCGGCCGAAAGGCTCGATGCTCACGCAGCGCAATCTTGCCTCGAATGCGCGCGCGCTCTGCGATCTGTGGCATTTTTCGAGCAGCGATGTGCTCATGCACGCGCTCCCGCTCTTTCACACGCATGGCCTGTTCACGGCCACGAACACGATCATGATGGCAGGCGCATCGATGATCCTGTTGCCGAGATTCGATATCGACCGGGTTGTGGCCGAATTGCCCACGGCGACAATCATGATGGGCGTTCCGACCTTCTATACGAGATTGCTCGCCGATACCCGGCTCACGCATGATTTGGTCGCCCACATGCGTCTGTTCATTTCGGGCTCGGCGCCACTTCTCGCAGAAACGCATCGCCAATGGTTTGCACGCACGGGGCACGCGATCCTCGAGCGTTACGGAATGACGGAAACGGGAATGATTGCATCGAACCCCTGCGACGGCGAGAGAGTTGCGGGCACGGTTGGCATTCCGCTGACTGGAGTCGAGCTTCGCATTGTGGGACCGGACACCGGCTCGACGCTGCCGCCAGGACAGACCGGGATGATCGAGTTGCGCGGCCCCGGCGTCTTCAAGGGCTACTGGCGCAAACCGCATGAGAGTGCAGCGGCATTCCGCAACGACGGATTCTTCGTCACGGGCGATATGGGAATCATCGATGCCGGCGGCTATCTGAGAATTGCCGGTCGCGCAAAGGATCTCGTCATCAGCGGCGGGTTGAATGTCTATCCGGGCGAAATCGAGTCGGAGATCGATGCGATCTCCGGCGTCCTCGAATCGGCGGTGATCGGCATCCCCCATGCGGATTTCGGCGAAGGCGTGACGGCGATTGTGGTTCGGGGAAAGAATGCGGCGATCGGCGAGAGCGACATCCTCTCTGCGCTCGGGGAGCGTCTGGCGAAATACAAATTGCCCAAGCGCGTGCTGTTCGCGCAGGAATTGCCGCGCAATGCGATGGGAAAGGTGGAAAAGCAGGTTTTGAGAGAACGCTACCGGGAGCTCTATCTGCAGGGATCGTAGACGCGCCGCCTGCGCGTAATCGGCCGAATTCACAAAAGTGTCGCAAAACCTTCGTATTCCTCTAATCGCGACTCGATAGGCCATCCCTCCCGAAGGCCAGTACGGGGGCACGGCAGAAGCGGGTGAGTACAGAATTACTATTGACTTTAGTAACTAAGTAGTGTTTTAGCAACACGTTGCGCGAGCGGGGAAAATCATGAAAACCAGGACCATCCTGTTGAGTGCGGCCGCCTTTGCATGGCTGGGAGGCACGGCTTTCGCCCAAAGCGCGGCGACGGCTTCTTCCCCCGCCGATCCTCCGAAAAAGCATCACCGTCGCGTCAATTCACTGGAGGAACGGCTCGATCGGATGGAACGTCTGATCGAGCAACAACAGGCCGAAATCCGCGACCTGAAGGCGCAGGCCGGACAGTCCGGGGGCGGGACGAGCGCCATGGCCGCTGCAGCGCCGCCGCCGGCCCAGCCGGAAGTCAGCGCCGCGCAGTTCGAGGCGCTGCAAAACCAGATTTACGAAGAAGCAGCTGCCAACAAGTCGCAAGCCGCGGTCAGCATCAAGAAGGGCCGGCCGACCATTGCCAGCAAGGACGGCAAGCATTCCGCCTCGATCATCTCGCTCGTCCAGGCGGACGCGGCGACGTTCGACAATTCCGCGATCCAGGGGCCCAAGGGCACGCCCGTGCTCAGCCGCAGCGGTTTCAATTTCCGCCGCGCGCAACTCGGCGTTCAAGGTTCCCTCGCGGGCGACTTCAACTATCAGTTCATGTACGATTTCGGCGGCGCCGGCGGACAGGAAAGCGGCGCGGAAAGCATCATCACCGCCGCCGTCCCGCCGACCGTTGCGGTCAATCCGAGCGAGGGCCGCGTGAAGTCGGCTTTCCTTTCCTATAAGGGCATCCTTGATCCGTTCATATTCAAGATCGGCGCATTCCCAACCCCCGCGAATCTCGGGGACATGACCGACTCGGCCGATCTCCTGTTGAACGAGCGCGCTTCGCCGGCGCAGCTTTCACGGGGCCTCGATGCCGATGACGGGCGGGACAGCGTGGGCTTCCAGGGCAATGGCAGCATCTGGTTCGGCTCGGCATACCTGACAAGCGACACCTTCGGAAAGGGCCAGATCGAAGGCCAGGAAGCCTTTGTCGGCCGGGTGGCTGTTGCCCCGATCCAGGATCCCGATACCAATTTCAACGTTCATCTGGGCGGCAATTACGGCCATGTCTTCCATCCGGAAGGCGTCAATCCGAACTCCTGCACGACGACGGCGCCGGCCTGTTATCTCGAGTCCTTCTCGGATCGTCCCGAGTTGCGCGAATGGAACGTGACCTGGATCAGCAGTGGCAGCATCAATGCCACCTCCGCCTACAGCGCCGGCATCGAAGGCGCCGTGAGCTATGGTCCATTGCTGCTGGAAGGCGAGAATTTCTGGTACGGAATCGACCGCCGCGATCCGAGCGCGGGCCAGACCAATCCCAGGTTTTCGGGATGGTATCTTGAAGGAAGCTGGGTGATGACGGGGGAACCGCGCCCATACAACATGGCCAGCGCCTCGTTCACGCGTCCCGTGCCGGCCACCGATTTCGATCCTGCGAACAATTCCTGGGGCGCATGGGAATTTGCCGCGCGCTACAGCGACACCGATCTGAACTACGACGTGAATTCGCTGATTGCGGCCGATCAGGTGCGCGGCGGCGACCAGAAGATCTGGTCCGCCGGCATCAACTTCTATCCCAGTTACAATCTGAAATTCATGCTCGACTGGCAGAATATCGACATCAGCCGGCCATGGTCGGGGTCCTTCGGCACGAAATACAACGCCTTCTCCCTGCGCACGCAGGTTTATCTCTGAGAGTTCTGGCCAGGCGCAACCCGATTGGTGAAGTCGCTCGTTCTTGAAGCTGGTCCTTGATTGGCAGGTCTCCGCGTTTTTCGGCTGGGGCGTCTACGGGCTCAATCTGGCGCTGGAACTGTCACGCGATCTCGCGATCGAAGCGCGACAGTCGCGGCCAATCGATCCGCGCCGTATCGGTGTCGATGCGCTTCGCATCTCGCGAGAACCTCCAGCGTTTCGAATTAGCGCTCGTAACACCTGAGAAAAAAAGCGGCCCCGAAAAACGGGGCCGCTCGTATTGCCGTATTGTCTTTAGAGATCAGCCGCCGATGACTCCCGACACCGAGCAGGCGCCGGGGGAGCCCACCGTGACGATGTTGAGCCCGAGGCCATCCGAGTTGGTGACAAAGGTCGTCCCAATCGCCGTGCGCCACTGTTTGGGCAGAGGGGCAAGGCCAGCGGCTGCCAGAATGCCGCCAGTTGAATCGTTATTGATCGCCGCGCTGTTGATGTACTTCTGATCGAGCACGAGGATGCTGCGCTGACCGGCCTTTGCGTAACAAGTATACCCAAGGAAGTTCGTCGTACCGACCATGGGATAGGCAGCCGAGGCTGAAGGATTCGCCAATGGCGAAGTCGGAGACAGTCCCTGGACCCAATCCTGCGGATTGGCGCGGTGACCCCATTTCAGGCAGCTGGAGCAATAGACGCCTTTGCTGTTGCTCTGCGGCGGCTGGATCGAACCGAATGCGGTCAAGGCATTTGCTGGAGTCGGATCTTCCCAATTGCCGGAGCTGTTTTGCAGCGTCGCGGAAAAGAGTTGGAAGTTGTTGGTGCCGGTGTTGACGACATAGGGCAACACATAGTCCGGACCGACATAGCCGAGGCGGCCCTGCACGATGCAGACCGTCGAGCCTGCGGGCGGAATTGGACAGTTCGTATTTTGTCCGACGGGAGAAGCGGTGAACGCCGCATATTGGGCGACGCCATTGCTGCCCGGCGCCGTGGAGATGTCTCCCACAATGTCGAATCCAGGGAAATTCGGATTGCCGACATTATAGACGGTAGGATTGACGATCGTGGAGCCCGCCGCCTGCAGCGTGGTGGCTCCCGTCGTGTACTGATTGCCGGGGACGCCGTTGCACACATTTGCCCAGTGCCGCGTGACGATGGAAGTCGTGCCCGAGCTGTCGCTGCGGCCGACGGGAACGAGCGGCACGCTCCAGCTACCGGCCGGGGTCGGGTCGGCGGGATCCTCGAGTGACACGCCGCCATTGTCGGCTTTCAGGTGCGAATCGTTCCAGTTGGTGATTTTGCCGTTCCAGATCAGGCAATAGGTGGTGGGGCTGAGGCGGAGGCCGCCGCTGCCGTCACCACGCTGAAACTGAACGTTGAAGTGATAGTCGGTCTCGTGGTTGCTCGAATCGATCCATTTTTCGTACGTGCCCTGATTGGCGTAGAACTGAGCGACGGGATCGACCGAGAACGGGTATTGAACGAGCGGGCCATAGCACTGCAGCGGATTGGGATAAGGATTGTTGCCGGCACTACAGGATTCCTGATTGAACTGAGCCACCGTGACGCCCTGCTCCGTGCCGCCCGTGTTGTAGATCGTCACATCGCTCGACGCGAGGCCAGCGTCCGAAAGGCCATACGATACCCTTGGAAAGTTCTGGGTCTGTTTGCCATCAACGAACCCGTATTTCGTAGGGTCATGACTGAAAACGCCGGCAATGCCTGTGCCCGAGCCGGTGGAGATGTACCAGACCGTCGCTGTCGTGTTTATGTGAGTGGTCGAGCAATCCTGCGGAGGGCTGCCCATATAGTCGAAGAAGTTTTCGTCGACGAAGGTCGGGGGCGCGCCCTTGAAGATGAGCGCCGCCGGTTTGGCGAAGCAATCGTCCGTCTGGCGCCAATAAGGCGCAACGAGCGACGAACCGCCGCCGAACACGTCCTTACTGCCGAATGTGTAGGGGCCGGCGTTGCAATTTTTTTGTCCCGCGCAGGTGGCGGCGTTCGCGCCGGGGGCGAAGCTCGCGACGCCAGCCAAGGCCAGGCAAGCCGTCGCCAGTAGGGCGTGATGCAGTTTCAACATCTCAGTCTGTCTCCTCATGGTTGGTAACACTTGGAACTTGCTGCTCGAACTCGTTGGTCGAATCGCCGGATCGAGGATTTCGAACCCGTTTTTCCTCACCTTCAGCTCGCGGAACCCAGGCGCTCTCCACGTGGAAAGCCCCAAGCCCGGCCGAAAGCACTTTCGCTCGAAGGAAAGGTTTGCATGAGCACAAACGATCTAAGGTAAAACGTAAATTAACTCAATTCTCTCGGCACACTATTCAACAAAAATTCACCAGTGTAGTTCACGCAGCGTAATTACTACTTCATTTACGCGCGTCGCGCCTCAGTTGATTGGTATTTTTGAATTTTTTATTGTTCAGATGAATATGTGTGTTTGCTCAGGCTCGTGTCTTCGATCCCCCTAGCGTTCGCACGCAGATTTTTGTTCCCCGGTCCGACATTACTCCACCGGCGGCATAGGCCCCGATTTCGAAGGTCGCGTGAAACTCGCGTGAAGCTTTTGCGACAGGTCACCGGAAGAATAGAGTTCGCAAATCTGAAGTCGTTCCGTCACATAACTGTCACAAAATCTTCCGGTTGAAGTCTTGTGTTTATGTTGATCTGTATAGGTCGACTATATTGCACTCCTTTTTCTTGATGAATTCGCGGTTGTCGGCTAGGCGTTGAGCGGGTCGCTTGGCAGTCACCGGAGCGTCCGAGCGTGGGGGCCATTTTGGTGGTGGGAACAATGTCGCCTTCGCCGGCTCTCACCGGGCGGATCAAGGCGGTCGCCGTCTGCATCGCGGGCGCGGCGGCATCGCTGGCGGCCATCTTTGCTCCGGGCTTCGCATCTGCCAGCGATACTTCGACTTCTCCGGCTCCCTCGACTTCCCCGCAATCCGCGAACGCGCCGGTCCAGGGGCAAGCACCGACGGCCGCGCCCGAACGCCGCGTCGACATCGACGCGTATGACGTGGACGGCAATACCAAACTCGACCAGGAAGCGATCGAAAGCGCGGTCTATCCGTTTCTCGGCCCGCAACGAACCCGCACGGACGTGGAAAGCGCGCGCACGGCGCTGGAGCACGCCTACCAGGAGCGCGGCTATCAATCGGTCGTCGTCGAGATACCGCCGCAAACCGTTACCAACGGCGTTGTCAGATTGCATGTCGTCGAAGCGCCCGTCGGTCGCCTGCGCGTCGTCGGCTCGCGCTACTATCTGCCCAGCACCATCAGGCAACAGGTGCCTGCGCTCGCTGAGGGGAACGTCCCGAACCTCCAGGAAGCGCAAAACGAGATCAACGATCTCAACAGGCTGCCCGACAGGAAGGTTACTCCAACCTTGAAGCCGGGAACCGTTCCCGGAACAATCGATGTCGATCTGCACGTCAGCGACAAGCTGCCGCTGCACGGTTCGGCCGAGATCAACAACGACCACAGCCCCAATACGCAGCCGCTGCGCGCGCTCGCGACCGTCCACTACGACAATCTCTGGCAGCTCGGCCAAAGCGCAGCATTTACGTTCCTGCGGGCGCCGCAAAACGTGCATAGCGGCCAGGTTTTTGCCGGCTCCTATCTCGCGCCCATATGGGGCTCGCCGTGGAGCGTTCTCGCCTATGGCTATCAATCGAACAGCGACGTGAACACGCTCGGAGGCACCAACGTTCTCGGCAACGGGTACACAGTCGGGCTTCACGGCGTGCTGCAGCTGCCGTCGTTCGGCAATTTCGGGCAATCCCTCAATTTCGGTCTCGACTTCAAGCATTTTCTCGAAGGCGTGACGCTCGGAACCAGCGGCACGGTTGCGACGATCGACTATTGGCCGGTAACGGCGATCTACAACCTGCAATGGCTGACGCCGGAAACCGAGGTCGATTCTTCCGTTACCGCGGTCATCGGCACGCGCGGGCTGGGAAGCCCGCCGGCGACATTCGAAAACAATCGCGCCTTTGCGCGGGGAAATTTCGTCCACCTTGGTACCGACGTGACCTGGACGCAGCATCTGCCCTGGGAATTGCTCGGCGTCGTCCATTTCGCCGGGCAGATCGCCGACCAGCCGCTGCTGTCGAGCGAACAATTCGCGGCCGGCGGCCTGACCTCGGTGCGCGGATATCTGCAATCCGAGGCGATCGGCGACGACGGAATTCTCGAATCCACCGAATTGCGCAGCCCTTCCCTGACGCAGTTCGTTGCGCCTGTCGCGCCCGAGATCAACGATGTGGGCATCGACGATTGGCGCGTCTTCGCATTCAGCGATGTTGCGCGAGTCTGGATCATTGGCGCGCTGCCCGGCCAGAGCAATCAATTTACGCTCGAAAGCATCGGTGCGGGCATGCGGCTGGCCGCTTTCAGCCATGTGCTCGGCATCGTCGACATCGCATTGCCGCTGCGCAGCGGCCCGGCGACGCCGGCCAGACGTCCCCGTCTCACCTTCAGCGTCAAATCGGAGCTCTGATGTGAAACCGAAATCATCCACGGCATCGATCGGGCGCTTCGGCAGGCACCGCTGGTGGCTCGCGCTGGCGATTATGGCCTTGTTGCCCACGCAGGCGCTCGCCTGGTGGCAGACCGATTGGTCGTACCGCAAACAGCTCACGATCGACACCACGCCGAAGGGCGCAAACATCGCGGAGCCCGCAGGACGCGTGCCGGTGCTGATCCGCCTTCACACAGGCAATTTCAGTTTCGGCGATGCCGAGGACAACGGCAACGACATCCGCTTCGTCAATTCCGACGACAAGACACCATTGCCCTTCCACGTCGAATCCTTCGATCCGCTTCTGGGCGTGGCGACGGCATGGGTCGATATCCCCGACTTTCCCGCCGGCTCGGCGAAACAGATCTGGCTCTATTACGGAAACAAGAAGGCGCCCCAGGCTGCCGACACGGCCGGCACCTTCGACGCCGACTACGCGCTTGTCTTTCATTTCGACGACGGTGCGGGAGCGCCAGCCAAGGACAAGACCGCGTATGGCAACAACGCGCAGAACGCGCCCTCCGGCATCGACGACGGAGCGGTGATCGGCAAGGGCGCGCGATTTGCGGGCACGGCTCCGCTCACGGTGCCGGCAAGCCCGTCGCTCGCGATCGCGCCCGGCGGCGCGTTCACCTTCAGCGCCTGGGTGAAGCAGGACGCCTTTGGACCACGCCAGGGAGTTTACGTCCGCGCCGACAACGGCTCGGCGCTGGCCATCGGGCTCGATTCGGGGACACCTTTCGTGGAGGTGCAGGGAAGCAGCACCGTGCGGGTCGCCGCGCCGCAGCCGATCGCGAAGGGACAGTGGACGCATATCGCGGTCACGGCAGACGGAAAGGCGGTCAGGCTTTATGTGAACGGCAAGAATGTCGCCATGGGCGCAGGCGCTCTTCCACCGCTCAACAGCGTCACCGGAATTGGCGGCGCGCCGCGGGCGGCAACGCTTTCCGCCCCCGTAACGCCCTTCGCCGGCGAGATGGACGAGGTCAGGATTTCCAAAGTCGCCCGAAACGCAGCCCTCATTCGGGCCGACGCGATAGGTCAGGGCGCCGAGTCCCGGCTTGTTCAGTACGGCATCGACGAGAAACAGGCCGGCTTTGGTTTCGGGTATTTCGGCATCATCGTCAAATCGGTGACGATCGATGCGTGGGTCGTTATCTCCATTCTCGGCTGCATGGCGGTGATGTCGTGGTTCGTCATGTGGACGAAGGCCAGCTATGTGGGCGCCGTCGACAAGGCCAACAACCGGTTTGTCGAGATGTTCCGCCGTCAGGGTGGGGATCCGATGGCGATCGACGAATCCAAAATGAACGAGCGGGACCGCCGGAGACTGGCGCGTTCGTCGATCTGGCGCGTCTACCATGCGGCTTCGCAGGAGATCCACCGCAGGGCCTCGCGCAGCGGCGCGCTGGTCCTCAATGCGGAGGCAATCGCCGTGATCCGCGCGGTGATGGACGCCTCCCTCGTGCGCGAGAATCAGCGGCTCGCGCGCTCCATGGTCCTGCTCACGATCTCCATCTCCGGCGGCCCGTTCCTCGGCCTGCTCGGCACCGTTGTCGGCGTGATGATCACTTTCGCCGCGATCGCGGCGAGCGGCGACGTCAATGTGAACGCAATCGCGCCGGGCATTTCGGCGGCGCTGCTGGCGACCGTGGCCGGCCTTGCCGTCGCGATCCCGGCGCTGTTCGGCTACAATTATCTCGTCATCCGCAACAAGAACATTTCGGCGGACATGCAGGTGTTCGTCGACGAATTCGTCACGCGCCTGTCCGAACTCTACAGCGGGCGCGAATTGGCGCGCGCGGCGGAGTAGGGGGCAACCATGCAGGTCAAAGACGAAGACAAGCCCTATGACGACATCAACATCACGCCGATGCTCGATCTCGCCTACGTGCTGCTCATCATCTTCATCATCCTGACGACAGCCTCTGTGCAGGGTATCAAGGTCGATCTGCCCAAGGCCAGCGCCAGCGTGAGTCTCGCCAAGCCGCAGACCAAGGCGATCACCATCAACAATAGCGGACAGATCTTTCTCGATGCCTATCCCGTCACGCTTCCCGAGCTCGAAGCGCGTCTGCGCACGCAGAGGGCGCTGACGCCGGACTTTCCGGTGATCGTCAAAGGCGATTCCGCCGTGCAGTACCAGAAAGTGATGGACGTTCTCGATCTTCTGCGCCGCATCGATCTTCCTCATGTCGGTCTAGTGACCGGCAAACAGCAGAGTTGACGTCATGACTCATGTAACCGACGAGTACGAAGAACGCTGGCCCGCCCGCCTGAAGGGTCTTGCGGTGCCGGGTGCGTTACTGCTCCTCGTGGCGGGCGTGATTCTCTATTTCCTTCACGATACGGCCGGCATTCGCCGCGAGGCTCCGCCTCTTCCCACGCTGATCGCGACGCTTCCTCCCCCGCCTCCGCCGCCGCCGCAGAAGCCGCCGGAACCGGAGAAGAAGGTCGAGGAGGTGCAGAAAGCTGTCGAGCAACCCAAGTCGGCCGACAATTCGCCGAAGCCGGTGACGATCAACGGCCCCGCACAGGCGGGCAGCGACGCCTTCAATGTGGGCGCCGGCAGCGGCGGCGGCGATGTCGGTTCGGGCGGCGGGTTCGGAGAAGCGAACTACACGCGCTATCTCGGTTCGGTGCTGCAGCAGAAAATCCAGAACGACGACCGCGTCAATCATCTGGTCTTCAGCGCCGATATGGCGGTGTGGGTCGATCCGAACGGGCGCGTCGCGCGGGCCTCCATATTGAAGACAAGCGGCGATCCGAAGATTGACCAGGTTCTCGTCGACGCGCTGCAGGCGATGCCGACGCTCGACGAACCGCCGCCGTCGACCCTGCCGTTTCCGCAACGCATACGAATCGAAGGCCGGCGTCGCGCCTAGCGTCGCGCACGACGACCAGAAAAGAACAAGGGGCTGAATGATGAGGGGTGCAGGGACGCGGGGGAGATTGGCTGCGGGGGTTGCTTTTGCCGCGCTGTTTTTGAGCGCGGCTCCGGGTCTCGCCCAATCGGACAGCGAACCGTCGCAGAGTGCGATGGTCAACCTCATTCGCCTGCTCGTGAAACAGAAGGTCATCAGCCAGCAGAGCGCGGACGCGCTGCTCAAGGAGGCGCAGCAGGAGGCTGCACAGGCGCGCCATGCAAAAGTCGCCGCGGCGCCGGTGCCGATTCCCGAGGAGCGGCCGATACCGCCGCCCGCGCCCGGAGTTGTGCGCGTGCCTTACGTGCCGCAGATCGTGAAGAACCAGATCCGCGATGAAGTGAAGGCGGAAGTGCTCGAAGAAGCGAAAGCAGAGAACTGGGCGCAACCGAACACGCTGCCCGCCTGGGTGAAACGCATCACCTGGGACGGCGATTTCCGCTTCCGCGACGAGTTCGACCTCTACGGCAAGAACAATATCGGCAGCGACGGCGTCGACGGTTTCGTCAATTACGCGGCCTTCAACGCCAACGGTCCCACCGACGTCAACCCGAACACCATTCTCAACAATATTCCGTTTCTCGACACCACGGCCAACCGCTACAACCTGCTCAGCATCCGCGCCCGTTTCGGCTTCACGGCGAACGTCGCCGACGGCGTGCGCGTCGGAGTGCGCCTGGCGACCGGCAGGGACAACAGTCCGGTTTCGACCACGCAACTCCTGGGCGGCGGCTTCGGCAAGAAGGACATCTGGCTCGATCAGGGCTTCATCGCGCTCGAGCCCCTGCCCGAAGCAACGATCACGCTCGGCCGTATGGCCGATCCGTTCTTTCACACCGATCTCGTTTACGACGAGAATCTGAATTTCGACGGCGTCACCCTTGCGTCGCAGATGAAATCTCCGTGGGTACGGAATCTCGATCTGTTTGAAACGCTCGGGCTGTTCCCCGTCGGTTACATCGACCAGAACTTTCCGACCTACAGTCCCATCAAGTCCGGAGATCGCACCGAGTTTTTGTTGGGCGGGCAAATCGGCACCGACTGGAAGCGTCCGCGCTACGATTGGCGATTTGCGGTCTCCCTCTACCGCTATATCAATGCGCAGGGCGAGCTTTCCCAGCCCTGTCCGATCTATCTCGGCACCAAGCAGTGCTCTACGGACGACACCGTTCCACCCTTCATGCAGAAGGGCAACACGCTCTTCCTCATCCGCAGCATCATTCCCAATCCGCCGACGAATTATGCCCAGCCGCAATTTGCAGGGCTTGTCTTCAACTACGAAGAGCTCGACGCGACATCGGCATTCGATCTCAAGGTCGGTCACGATTACCACCTGATCGTCACAGGCGATTACGTTCGCAACCTCACCTACGACCCGAGCGTCGCCTACCGGTACGCGCAACAGGGTTCGTTCCCGGTGACCAACTTCAATCCGCAGACGAGAACTCTCCTCAGCGGCCCCAACGCCTTCATGGGCAGCGTTCTGTTCGGCGATCCCGAACCGCGCACGCGCTGGGCGTGGAACATCACGGGCGGCTACAAATACATCCAGCCGGATGCCGTGCTCGACGCCTTCAACGACCACGATTTCCACATGGGCGGCACCAACGCCAAGGGTTATTTCCTGAAGGCGTCGCTCGGCATTTTCGACGATACCTGGCTCAGCGCGCGCTGGTTCAGCGCGAATGAAGTCTATGGACCACCTCTTGCCATCGACGTCATGCAACTCGACCTCAACGCAGCGTTCTGAACATGAGAAACTTGCTCTCTCGCGCCTTGGTTTTCTCCACGATCTTGGTTGCATTTTCTGCCATTCCTGCCGCTGCGCAGACGCTCGAGGACAGGCTTCGCGACCAATTGCGCTCGACGCTGAACGAGCTTCATCAGGCGCAGGACCAGCAGGCCCAGTTGCAGGCGGAGAAAGCGGCCGCGGAGCAGGAACGCGACGCGCTCAAGACGCAGCTTGCGGCCACCAAGGCGCAGCTCGCACGCGCGGGCCAGAGCACGACAGCGTCGCGTGCACTCGAAGGCGAACTTGCAAAGATGAAGGATGCCTACACGCAGGCTGCGGGAAGCGTTCAGCAGGCCAAGACCGATCATGACGCCCTGGAAACGGGCCTTGCGGATGCTCAAAAACAGCTCGGCCTCTGCGAAGACAAGAACGTGGCGCTGCTCAAACTCGGCAGGGAGATTCTCTCCGCTTACGAGGATTTCGATGTCGGCGACGCGGTCGGCGCGAACGAGCCGTTCATCGGCATCAAACGCGTGGAACTCGAAAATATTGCGCAAGGGTTCGGCGATCGTCTCCACGACGGCAAGTTCGATCCACGCGCAGCGCATCCGGCGCCGGAAACATCCGGCACGCATTGACGGAAGACTAAAGGCGGGAGGGCACGATGAGCGGCACGGGTACGAACAGTCATCACAAAGGCTCCCTGAGGTCCGGACTGCTGCGGGGCACGAGCCTGGTTGCCTTGCTGACGGCGATCGGCGCTTCTCCGGCCTCTGCGCAGAGCCTTTCGGCGCTTCGCGCGGCCGTCACTCTCAACAATACGACCACGGGCCAGCTGCTCAAGAATCCCAACATCAATCAGGCCGCCGCCGAGGCGGCAGGGATGAGTGCGGCGACGGCGCGCGCGCTGCACTATCAGGCGCAGGTCGCCCAGGCCCTTTCTCTCGCCCAGCAGGCGCAAACGGCTGCGCGCCAGGCGGTGCTCGGCTCGCCCGGCAATGTGCCCGACGGCCTGGTGATCGGCGGCCTGCAGGAAGTGCCCAATCCGCTGCCCGAAGCGAAGGATCCGACCGGGCTCAGCACCTGGCAGGGCGCGCAACAACCCACGGAGATAAAATCCGGCAAGAACGTCGACGTGACGATCAAGCAGACCCAGGCGCGCGCGATCCTGTCCTGGGAGACGTTTAACGTCGGGCAGAACACGACAGTCAATTTCGATCAGTCGTTCAAAGGCATCGCGGAAAAATTCTGGGTGGCGCTCAACCGTGTCGTCGGCGACTCCACGTCGCCGTCCGAGATTCTGGGTTCGATAAAGGCGCAAGGCACGGTTCTCATCATCGATCAGAACGGGATTCTCTTCGGCGGCGGATCGCAGGTGAACGTCAATGCGCTGATCGCCACCAATCTCGATATCGGCCGGGATGTCGATCAAACCACGGGAACCGTGATCACACCGAAGGAACGCAACGACGATTTTCTTGCCTTTGGCCTATTGGGATACGCCGATCAGGCATCGCCGGCCGAGCTTCCGACCGCCTACACATTTTCCGCGCTGGCCTACGATCAATCCGGAGGTTGCCAGTCGAATGTCTGCTACACGGCCCCCAATGGCGAAATCGCCGTCGATGCGGGCGCAAACATCCAGACCGGTACGGGCGGCTATGTCCTGCTGACGGGATCGAAAATCGTCAATGCCGGCCAGATCGCTTCGCCCAAGGGGCAGGTCAGTCTCGAAGCGGGCTGGTTCATCACGCTGCACCGCTCGAACGGTGCGCTGGGATCGGCAACGCCGGACATTCGAGGCTTCTCGCTCTCCTCGCTCGACAGCCTGTCGATCATCGATCCCACCTACGTCGAAAACGCGGGCAACGGCATCATCTCGGCGCCGGAGGGATACATATCGCTCGAGAGCAACGACCAGGGCGCGGCGATCAATGACGGAGTTCTCGAAGCGACCACGAGCGTTTCCCGCAATGGCTTCATCCAGCTTTACGGCGGCGACATTCAACTCGGCGCCGGCAGCACGCTCGCCATCGGCCCGGACCCGACAGCGGAGACCATTCCGCAGGACCCCGTTTCGCTGAAGGATTTCAAACCTTCGAAAATCGACATCGGCAGCAACCAGTCGCGCATCGAAGTTCAGCACAACGCGATGATCTATGCGCCGGGCGGAAACGTCACCATCGGCGTGGCGCCGGGTCCCGACACGAACGGGGACCAGAACAATCAGGGACTTTCGCGCGTCTTCATCGACACGGGTGCGGTGATCGACGTGGCGGGGCTTACCAATATCGTCATTCCTGCGTCGCTTAACGGCATTGCAATCCATCCCGTTACCGGGAACGACCTTCAGGACGACAGCAACGCCTTCAAGGGCGGATTCCTGAACGGAGCGACCGTCTATGTCGATCCGCGGCTGTCGGGCGTGCGCTCCGATGGCGTGGCATGGGCCGGCTCGCCGCTGATTTCCGCCGAGAGCTATGCGCAGCAGGTCGGTGTCTCGGTCGACCAGCTGATGACCAGGGGCGGGAACGTCAGCCTGGGCGCGGCGAGCTTTTCCAAGGGCGGCAATGAGAATCTCGTCGGCGACGTCACCGTCAAGGCGGGCGCGGTCATCGACATGGATGGCGGCTGGGTTACCTATCAGGCGGGCTGGGTGCAGACGACTGAACTGATCGACTCGTCGGGCAATGTGGTGAATATCGGCGTGGCCAATCCCGACGACACCTTTATCGGCATCTATGGTGGCTTCACGGTCCTCCAGCCGCGCTGGGGGGTCATGCAGACTTTTGCCGATCCGCTGCTTTCGGGCAGGCAATATGAGGGACAGTATAATGAGGGCCGCGACGCCGGCTCGCTCACCCTCAAGGCCTCGACCATCATTCTCGACGGCACGGTCTATGCGCACGCATTTCCAGGTTCCATGCAGCTTGCCGACGCGCAGATTGGCACCGGAAAATCGAACATCTATGGCGATGGGCGCAATGTGCAGGCCGCGCCGTCCCAGTTGCCCAATGGCGGTTTTCTCTTCGTTCAGGCGCTTGGCACGGATTCCAACAACAATCAGCTCATCGATGGCGGCGGCGACATCAATATCGTCAACCAGTCGGACTATCAGCCGCTCTCGGCCAACCTCGGTTACGGCCAGTCGATTTCCATCGACAGCAACGGCAATCTCATCATTCCCGTCCGCGATCCGAATTCCTATCTGCCGCTCGACCGCATCCAGACCATCTCGCTGTCCGCGGACGCGCTTTCGGGCATGGGTCTCAGCGACCTCGCGCTCGCCACCAGCGGCAACATCACTGTCGAGAAGGGCGCCAACGTCGTTCTCGCACCGGGTGGAGAGTTCGACGCGGAATCCGGCCGTGCGATCACCATCGATGGCAGCATCTCCGCGCCAGCCGGCAAAATCAATCTTCAGACCATCTCTCTCTATGGCAACGGAGATACGGATACGATCCAGGGCGGATCCGTCTTCGTGCAGGAGACGGCACAGCTCGGATCCTATGACATCAACATCAACGGCACTTTGTCGGTACGCGGGCTGTGGACCAACGATTATGGTGGAGTTCCCGGTCAGATTTTCGGAAACGCTTATACGAGTGGCGGCAGCATCACGCTCAACGCCGCTCCGAGCGTGCTTCTCCATGGGGAAGGCGACTCGAACTACAGCGTCAACGAGGACATCAGCGGCAGCATTCTCATCAATC
The DNA here is from genome assembly GCA_036495845.1 of Rhizomicrobium sp. Classification (GTDB taxonomy): domain Bacteria; phylum Pseudomonadota; class Alphaproteobacteria; order Micropepsales; family Micropepsaceae; genus Rhizomicrobium. Next base: position 15,579 of record DASXMF010000190.1, on the reverse strand, counting down.
GGGGAGCGCTGCTCGATGCGTCCGGCGGCGGCTATGTCTCGCCAACCGGAAACGTCGATTTTTCATCGACAGGCGGCAATGTCAGCCTCATCGACGAGACCAACTATTTTCAGACCTCCAGCAACACGACACAATTCGAGCAGAGCGCGATACCGGGATTTCGCGTATCGGATATCTTCATCAACGGCCAGAATTACGTGCCCGACAACCCCGGCGTCATCAATGCGCGCATTTCCATTGCCCCGGGCACCATCCGCGACGCAGGGTTCGGCGGCGGCGGCACATTTACGCTCGACACGCCGGCGATCAGCTTCGGCAACGGCACCGCATCCACGGGAACGGAGCTCCCGTTCGATTTCTTCTCGCAATCCGGTTTCGCGAATTATGACATCACCTCTTACGAAACGGCTCTGTTGGCCAATCAATTCGACAACGGGCTTGGCGGCTACAACGCGGTACTGATGACCGATGTGTTGACCATCGGCGCAGGACAAACGCTCGATCTTACCCAATCCTATTTCGCGCTGGCGCTGAACGATCCGGCGCGCGCGGCGGCACAGTTGGCGGCTTTGCGAAACCTCGCGAGCGGCGGCGATATCTATTCCGTTCTGCAACCGACGATTCCGACAGACGCCTGGGACCGCAAGGCGGCCAATCTCACACTCGGCGGACTGATCGAGCTTCAGGTCGCCAAGGGGGGCACCATCCTCGACGAAGCAGGGGGCGTGCTCACCGTGTCGCAGCTCGACAATGAGGGCACGATCCGCATCCCGGGCGGCACCATCAACCAGACCGAGACGCTTCCGACAATCTTCGGGTCTTCCGCGACCAGCCTAGGCGTTCACAGCCTTTCGGATGCGTTTTCGACAAATCCCGACGGTACGATAAACGAGAATGCGGCGAACAAGCTTGGCATCACCAACGTAAATTGCACAACTCTTCCGGGCAATGTGTGCACGAATGCGCAGCTTGCTACCTTCTTCGACATCTATCTGTTGGGTACGCTCAACGCCGGCGAAGGCGTTCATCTCGGCGCTGGCAGCGTCACCGATCTCTCGGGAATCAGCATCCGCGATCCGCGGGCATTTGCGCCGGGTCAGAAGAATTTCGTTAACGGCAGGCTCGTCGCCGGCGGCACGCTCGAATCCCAGCCGACATTCCTTGGAACGACGCCTCTCTTCGACCGGTCGATCGGCGATGGCATCTATGGTCTCAACAATATCAATGCAAACGATCCGGCGGGGGAGCGTCTGGCCGAAACCGTGGTTGCGGATCCCGGTTCCACGCTCGATCTCTCGGGCGCCACGGATGTCTACGACGAGTTTGGAGTCGGCGGCGCCTATACGCCGACACGCGTATGGAGCGACGGCGGCACGCTCGATCTGGGCGGCGGCGGCACGCTGACGGGCGCCACCATTCTCGGACAGGGCGGTGCGCCGCAAGCGCTCGGCGGCACGCTCATGATGCTCGATCCGGTCTTCTACCAGAACGATCCTTCCGCTCCCACGCAGGACGCGATATCTGCGGCCGCGATAAGCGCCGATGGTTTTGCGACATTCGTCGCCGAGGGAAGCATCTCGTCGGTAGGCGATGCGACCGTGAAATTGAGCCGCGGCTTCTTCCTGACCTCGCTTCCCTACGACGGCCAGACCGGCCCGGACGGCAACAACGACCTGTACGTGCCCAAGATCGGCTCGGGCGGCAATCTCGTGATCGACGCGCCCTATATCGGCCTCGACAGCATCGTCCAATCCGTGTCGAACCCGAACGTCGGAATGGCGGCAGACAACAGCGTCACCTTCCGCGCCAACAATATCGACATCATTGGCGCGGTGCTGTTCGACAATTCCGTGGCGAACGCAACGCTGGATGCAAGCGGCGCCGTCCGCCTGATCGGGGTTCAGCCGGCAGACATTACTCTCGGCATCAACGGCGCGAACACCAGCAACACGTTGCAGGGCCAACTTTCCGCCAACGGAAATCTCACCATCGATGCCGCACAGGTCTATCCGGCGACAGGGTCGACGTTCTACATCACCTCGACGGCAGCGGACGGAACGATCCGTTTCGGCAGGACGACGAAGTCCGCTCCGCCGACGCCCTATTCCGCCGGGGCCGATCTGACGATCCAGGCCGCAAATGTCGTGCTCGGCGGCGTGATCCAGGTGCCGGTCGGAACACTGAACATCGGCGGCGACACTCCGCTGACGATCAATGGCGGCTCGAACATCTTCGCTCCCATAACGCAAACCGTCGAAGCGCTGAAGGGAAGCATCACGTCGGTCTCGGCCGGCGGCCTTGCCATTCCCTATGGAACGACGACCGATCAGACCGAGTGGTTTTTCGCGCCCACGAGTTCCGCGCAATTGAGCGCACCGCCGGCCGCGATCCTGAATTTCGGCGGCAATTCGGTGAAGCTCGATTCCGGCGCGACCGTCGATCTCAGTGGCGGCGGCGATCTTTTCGCCTATGAGTTCGTTCCGGGCACCGGCGGATCGCGCGACGTACTCGACCGCTTCAATTCCGACGAGTTCAGCGGCAATGGCGGCTATCAATATCCCGGCGGCACGCAGGTCTATGCCATCGTCCCGGGTCTCTCTGCGAACGGCGTCGCGCCCTACGATCCGATTTACTCCGCGAATTATGCCGATCTCTATGCACCCGCGAACGCCGGGCAGAGCGTCTATCTGAGCGCGGCGCCCGGGCTGGCGGCAGGCTGGTACACACTCCTGCCGGCGCAATACGCCATGCTGCCCGGCGGCATGCGCATCGTCGAAGAGAACAGCGGCGTGCAGATCGCACCGGGCACGGGCGAACGATTGAACGACGGGACGCTTGTGGTCTCGGGTTATTTCGGAGTTGCGGGCACGAACACAAGATCAGCCACCCCGAATGCATTCGAAGTGCAACCGCAAAGCTCGTTCCTGCAATATTCCGACATCGCGCTGACATCGGCGGATGCATACTTTCCCCAATTGGCGGCAAAGGCCGGCAACGTAACGCCACGTCTGCCCATCGACGCGGCGCGGCTGATTCTGGCGCCACTGCAAAGCCTGGTGGTGAACACGACCTTCCTTACCACGCCCGGAGCCGGCGGTCGCGGCTCGGAAGCCGACATCAGCGGCAGCTCGTTCGACATCGTGTCGAACATCGACGATGCCAGCGTCCCGGGCGCCATCGTCCTGACCGCGGACAGCCTTACCAACCTCAACGCATCGAGTCTGCTCATCGGGGGCGTGCGAACCGACAATCCGGACGGCACGACCTCGCTCGACGTAACCGCGCAATCGATCACGATCGCCAACGACTCGTCGCATCCCTTGACGGCTCCGGAGGTGCTGCTGGCGGTCGACGGATCCGGCGCGGAAATCACCCTGGACAATGGCGCGACGATCATTGCCAAGGGCACCGCGGGTAGCCCGCTGACCGGCAATTACATCATCGACGGCAGCCAGGGAAACATGACGGGTCAGGGCGCGTTGCTCCGCGTCGCCGTCGGGCCGCAGCGTCTCGTCACGCGCGAAAACATCAAAGCCGGTACGAATCCCGGCGTGCTCACGGTCGGAAACGTCGACCTTTCGGGCAATTCCGTCCTTCTGGATTCGAGCGGGAACCTCACCGTTTCTCCCAACGCCACGATCGACGCAAAAGCCCTCGCTCTCGATGCAGGCCAGGTGACGTTCACCTCGAATGGAAACGGGCTTTCGGGCCTCGTCATCACGCCGCAGCTTCAGGCTCTGTTCAGCAAGGCGCAGGAGCTGACGATCGCCAGCCCCGACGCGATCGCTTTCGCCTCGGGAACCTACGATTTTGGCAATATCCATTTCGACGCGCCCGGACTGTCGCTCCTCGACGGCAACGGCGTGACGATCGATGCGGCAACGCTGTCGCTTTCGAACAGCAGCCCGACATTGGGACAATGCGGCCAGAGCGGCGTGCCGGCCTGTGGAGACGGCAGGCTGACCGTCAACGCCACCGAGATCGATTTCGGCTGGGGCACGCTCGATATGTACGGCTTCGGCGGCAGCGTCACTCTCGCTGCCTCGAACGGCATGTTCATGGCGGGCACCGGCACTGTCGATTTCGGACCGGCTGCACTCAATCTCGAGACGCCCTATCTGGGCGACCGCGGTTCTACGCCGCCGCCAGGCGTGGACGCCGCCATCCCGAGCCTCACGCTGACCACGACGGGCGCGGTCGACATCACCAATCCGACGGATGCGAAAGCGCCCGAAATCGTCGGCACTCCGGGCTCGTCGCTGACGATCGACGGACATTCGGTGAGAGTGAACGATGCCGAATTGCGCGCCACCGCGGGCACGCTGACGCTCGATTCGCAGACCGGCATCGACATATCGGGCAACGCCGTTCTCGAAACACCGAGCTACGCCAGAACTTTCGGCGATTCGGCCGATTCCGTGAAAGTCTCCGCTCCGGGCGGCAGGCTCAGCCTTATTGCGCAGAACGGGAGCATCGATGCCGGTGCGGGCACGCTGCTCTCCATCGGCGGCACCGAGGGGACGGCGGGCATGCTGTCGCTCTCCGCGGACCACGGCAATTTCAATCTCGACGGCACCATCGACGCGAGCACGCCCAATGGCGGCGGATCGCTTTCGATCTCGACCGGCGGCGCCTTCAATCTTTCTGCATTCAGCAACGGCTTCGCCAGGGATTTCACCGGCTCCATCGACATTCGCTCCGGCGCCGGCAATCTCGTTCTGGCCGCAGGCGACGACCTCAAAGCGCAAAACATTTCGCTCGACGCGGATGGCGGGCTTGTGGACATCGCGGGCACGATAGACGTTTCGGGCACCAATGGAGGCGAGGTCGATCTCTATGGCCTGACCGGCGTAACGCTCGAGAGCACTGCGCGCGTCGACGCTCATGCCAATGGCTATTCGCGCCTGGATCCGCGCCAGGCGTCGGGAGGTGTCGTCAATATCGGCACGGATGGCAACGGCGTCATCACGGTCAAGAACGGCGCGATCATCGACGTGGCCGCGCTTCAGACGATGGCGCGCCTCATTCCGATGACGATGAACGGTATCGTCTATTACACCTATGTGCCCGGCGATGTCGGCGGCACGGTCAATTTCCGGCTGCCGGTAATTCAGGGACAGGACGGCGAGACCGTCAACATGAGCTACGCCGGCAGTATCGAGGGCGCCAGCGCGATCAATCTCGAAGGCTTCCAGCGCTGGGATCTGGCGCAGATCGCAGACGATGCGAATTTTGTCGGGGTGACGATAAACCAGGACGGCCAGGCCGTGCTCGATGTCGGCGCGGTCGCCGGCCAGGGCCAGCTCAATTTCCTCGCAGACAACGGAGCGGGGACGGTCGTCCAGTTCGTCCAGGACTTCAACATTTCGGCCGATTACGGAAATCTTGGCGGACTTGCCTCGCAATCGAACTTCCACGCGCGGCCGGGCGTCGAGCTCGACTACAAGGGCGATATCGTTCTCTCCTCGAACTGGAATCTCGGCGCCGGCACGGTGAACATTCAAGCGGCTGTGAAGGCCGGGCTGATGGTTCCGGTCGTTCCGGGATGCAAGTCGGATTGCCAATATTACGTGGTGCCCGGCGACGAGGGCGAGATTTTCTCCAAATACACTTCGCTCACCTATCGGGTCGGCGGCTCGGTTCTCGGCGAGCCGGCCATTCTGACCATGCGTGCCGGCGGCAATCTCGACATCAATGGCAGCATCACCGACGGCTTCTTCCAGTTCGGCGATCAGAACGATCCGAATTACCTGAACGTCGCGCTGGGCGGCGGCAATCGCTATTACATCCCGTATTTGACGGCCCAGTGCGAAGGAGGCAACGGCTTCGATTGTACCGGCCTCGCAGATTGGCAGGCCGGCTCACTTCAGGGCGTATATGTCGACCTTGCTCTCGGAAAGAAGCTTCAGAGCTTCCTGTTTAATCCGGTACCCTACAGCGCTGCCGCCAACTCGGCGGCGTCGCCGGGCGACAATGGCGGCAATTCGCTTGGGAGCATGCAGCTCTTCCCGCTGGTCACGACCGCGCACGGCACGGAATATGTGTCGTCAACATCCTATCGTCTTGTCGCCGGAGCGGACCTGGCGAGCGCCGACCCGATGAACACGGTCCCTGGCAGCGACAGCAGCGTGGTTGTGCAGGGGGTCAACACCTATTCCTACACACCCGTTTCGGGGACGTCGCAGTTCCTCGATCAGCTCGATTTTCAGGTGGGAGGGCAATATCTGACAGCGGATGCCTGGTACATGGCATTCCTCACTGCGAATCCACAGGCCGATCAGAATTCCAATACGTTCATCGATTTCTCGAAAGCTCCTCTTGCCGTTCAGATGTGGATCGACAACAACGATGGATCGTTCCTCAACATGTATCCAGGTCAGTACAGCACGATTTCCGGCAATAACGGCGTAGACGGCATCACGACAAAATTAAATATAGCAAATCTGTTCATGCTCGATTTCATCGAACCGAACTTCTCGACAATCCTTGCCCAGGGTGCCTACACGCCACCAAACAGCAAGGTGCTCAAAACCCCGATCACGGCTACCTTTATGACGCTCATTCGGACGGGGACAGGCTTCATCGACGTCGCCGCTGCGCAGGACATCAATCTTCAAAACCTTGCGGCATACGAGGATCTCAACGGCAACCCTACGCCGCAGAATATGGGAGGGTACCAGCTCGGCGGCTCGCCCATCTATACTGCCGGTCACATCGTGATTCCCACAACGCAAACTGTTGTCGACGAACTGACTGGAGACTCATTCACGATCGATCCTTCACAGTACGAAGACACGGCGAACATTTTCGCGCAGCCTCTTACAAGCGGGTACCAATATGGCGACGGCGGGAAGAACGGGGATCCGAGTGTTCAGGGAGTCGGTTATTCGGGAATCGTGATCACCAATCCGGTCTACGCAGAAGGCGGCGGTAACATCTCGCTTACGGCCGGCAACGATATTAATTCGCGTCGCGACGTCTGGCAGGAAGCGCTGTTGGCGAAATATTACGACCAGACCAGTTCGTTTGGCTACGATTGGATCGGCACATCTGACCAAGCGTGGCGTCTCGGGGAAGTTGGCACAATCACCAACATTCTCATTAATCCGCAATTGTTCGCCGACGGCGTGGGCGCCCTGGGCGGCGGCAACGTCAGCGTGAATGCCGGACACAACATTGTCGATCTGACGATCGCGGACGACACGTCGGTCACAACAGCGAGCGTGACCAGCCGGTCGGGCCTCGTCCCGACTTTGGCCTTGTGGCAGTTCGGCGGCGGCAACGTCACTGTCGATGCCGGCAACGACATTCTTGGTGGTCGCTTTGACGTGGCGGAGGGCACGGCAGACATTTCGGCGGGAGGCAATATCGAGGGCGCCCCCGCCATTCAAATAGCCTGGAACGGGCAATGGACCACCACACCCAACACGCTCCGGCTACGCCTTACCGATGCAACAGTGTCTCTCTCGACATATGGAACGGTCGAACTCCAGGGGATTGGCGCGCTTGGTGTTCAGGAAACCACGGGTCAGTACACCAACGATCTCGATGCGCACGGATTTTATAGCGATATTGCCGGCGTCTCGATCGTGGCGGATGGCAGCGTCAATGTCGACAACGAGACCGCTGTGACGCTCCAGGGCGTATTCGACCGGAGCATCGTCACGGGCATCAGCACTGCAACCAACAATACGTCCTCGGCCGTTTATCCGGGCTCCCTGGAGGCGGCTTCGCTGACCGGAACGCTCGACCTGATTACGATGCCAAATTCTTCCAGCGCCGCAAGCGAGATCATTCTGTATCCGAGCCCAGTGGGCCAGCTCGACCTCTATGCGGCCGCTGACATCATGGGCACGACGATCGACATGGACGACGGTGACCCAGGCCTGCTTCCTGGAATCTTCTCTACGTTTGCTGTCGATCCCGGGACCGGACTGGTGCTGACTGGGCGCACCTTCGCGTTCCCAGGCGTGTTGCCGAACACGACGCAGACTGTACTGCAAACCTACCACAACAGCCATCTGACGCATCTCGACGATCCCACTCCGGTTCGCATCGATGCGGGCGGCGATATCCTCGACATGATCGTTTCGGTTCCCAAGCAGGCGCGAATCTGGGCGGGACGCGACATCGTCAACATGATGTTCTTCGGTCAGAACCTTCTTCCGAGCGACATCACGCGCGTCGTCGCCGGGCGCGACATCACCGCGACCGAAACCCTCGTCGAACCATACCTTGGAAACAATAGTTTTGGCCCCGCCGAGCCGGCGCTCGAAGGAAACGATTTTGTGGTCGGCGGGCCAGGCTCCTTTTTCCTCGAAGCCGGACGCGACGCCGGACCGTTCCTGAATTCGGCAACGACGGACGGTTATGAAAATATACTCGGAATCCAGACACAAACAGGCCCGATCTCCTTCGGTGGTGGCATCCTGTCGGTGGGCAACAGCTGGAACCCGTGGCTCGCTCCCGTGGGGGCCAATCTCTATGTCGAATTCGGTGTGGGCCCCGGCGCCGATTACGCGGCATTGCGCAACTACTATCTCGATCCAGCCAATCTCGCGAACCTGCCCGGATATCTGTTCCAGCAGGTCGCCAGCCCATCCGGCAATGAGGTTCCCGATCGCTCGGCTCCCATCTATGCGCCGGTCTTGATCCAATGGATGCAGCAGAACGCCGCGTCCGTTCTCAAGTCGGATTATCACACCACCAAGGTCACCTATCAGCAGGCGTACCAGGCATTCGTGACGCTGCCCGAACTTCAGCAACGCGTCTTCCTGCTCGACAATGTCTATTACAACGAGCTGATCCAGACCTCGATTCCCACCGGCCCTTCCTATCAGGTGTACAGCCGCGGCTACATCGCGGTGAATCTCCTGTTTCCCGCCTCGCTCGGATACACGCAGAACAATCTTTCCGGCGGCAGCAACGGCGCCAACACGCTCGTTCAAACGGGCAACCTCGATCTGCGGCTTTCCGCGATCGAGACAATGTGGGGCGGCAATATCTACATCCTCGGCCCCGGTGGCCGCGTTCTGGCGGGCTCGACGGTCGCGACGGCCGCTCAGGCCGCGCGGCACACCTATATCGGCGGACAACTCTATGCGGGCGTGCCGATTACCTTTAGTTCGAACGCCATTCCAAACATTTCGCTGCCGTACAACACGCCCTATGCGTCGGCCATTCAAAGCATCCCCGCCGGCTACGAAGGAATCATCACGCTGCGCGGCGGCTCGATCGACACCTTCACCGACGAAGATTTCCTGCTCAATCAGAGCCGGCTCTTCACCGAAGATGGCGGCAACATCGCCATGTGGTCGTCCAACGCCGATCTCAACGCCGGTCAGGGTCCCAAGACGTCGTCGGATTTCCCGCCCGTCGTTATCGAAATTGACGAGGATTTATATTCTCAGATCGATTCCGCTGGAGGCGTGACCGGCGCCGGCATCGCCGCTTTCCAGCCGGCTCCCGGCATTCCCGCGCCCGACGTATTCCTCATCGCGCCGCGCGGCACAGTGGATGCGGGTGCCGCGGGCGTGCGCGTCGCGGGCAATCTCTTCGTCGCCGCCTTCTCTGTCGCCAACGCCAGCAATTTCAGCGTCGGCGGCACCGCGGTGGGCGTGCCCGGTAGCGCAACCGTCAATGTGGCGGCACAGACCGGAGCCAGTTCGTCTGCAGCGGCGGCCGCCCAGGCCGCGCAATCCGCGGCTGGCGGCTCGAATGGAAACGGCACCGAGGAATCGCTCATCACCGTCGAAGTCCTGGGCCCCGCGAACGGCGATTCCGACGAGGAGATGCGCAAGCGGAAGCGCCCGAGCTCCTAGGTTCTCTTGGGTATCAGCGCCGCAGGAAGCCGCGAAGCGCGTCGCGCAGCTTCGGGCTGAAGCCGAGGGCGAAGCCGACAAACAGGGCCGCCGCGATCGAGCGCGTGGGGTAGCGGTCGGCCATTTCCAGAAGGTCGGCGCCGAAGACTTCGCCGAGCACCGATGCGATTCTGAATGGAAATGTCTTGCGCGCGCGGGCGCGCATCCTGGCCAATACGAACTGGCCAAGAATCACGGCGAGAGCGCAAAACAATAACGCCGTACCCGCAGCCGCCAGGGCTGCCCAGGGCGGCGAAAGGATCGTTGCAAAGGCGAAATAATCTGCTGCGACGCACAGTGCAAAGGCTGCAGTCAACCCGACGGCGCAGGCCAGAACCACCGCGACGATAATGATTGCGCGGAACAACAGACCGCTCATCGGGGGAGACTCGCGGATCCGCTAGCGGCGGCCGCCAAACAGGAGTCCCAGCACCACACCGATGCCGAATGCGATCGCCGCCGCGCTTACCGGGCGCTCTTCGATGCGTTGGGTCAGATCGTCGGCGCTTCGTTTCACCTCACTCCATGCGCGTTCGCCGGTCGCGCGCGCCGCCTGCGCGGCTTCGTTCCCGGCGTTGCGGGCGGCGGATTCGAGAAGTTGGCCGAGCTTTGCGAATTCGGTGCGCAGCTGCTTCAACTCGTCTGACAGAGCTTGGACATCGGATTCGGTCGCAGACATTATCTATCTCCTCTGGCGAGCCGCCTTATATCATGGACGAAGTTGCAGCCTCCACCTCGGCTGCGCTGTGTGGACCACGCTAGGATGTATTCGTTTCCCAAGAGTTGCGGTGGCCGGGTTCCCCACAGGTAGCATCGGCCCTCGATCGAAGCTAACGTTTCCATCGGCGCTAAGCTACGCCGCCGGTTAGGGAATCGTGCATGGCCCGTGAAGGCTCCGAAAGATCGCGGACGGAACCGGCCCCGCGGCATTGGGCGATCCCCCATGTCGCCGCGGTCGCCCTGACGATCCTCGCCTATCTGGCCATCTATTCGGTGACGGGCGACTCCGATCTTTTTCTGGCCATTGCCACCGGTGCGGCCGGAGGGGCGATGACCTGGCTCGGGCTCAAAATCGAGCTGTGGCTCCGCGGCAGGCAGACGCCATAGGTTCGAGCTTCCCGGCTTGCGCAATATTGCGGTCCCGTTGCATCTTGGCCGGAGCGTGCTCTCGCACCATATGTTTAATCGGTACCGATTTCCGCCTCATTCGTTGTGAGATGGGACCAAAGAGGGATTTGCATGGCTCCGCTAATTCGGAACCTCGCCGTTGTCATGTTTGCCCTGACGGCAGCGGGATGCGCGACCGGGCCCAACGGGCCGGGCGACCAGAACGACCCTTACGAGGCGCAAAACCGCCAAATCTTTGAATTGAACCAGAGTCTCGACAGGAACGTGGCGCTGCCAATCGCGAAGGGCTACGTCGCGGTGGTCCCCGAACCTGCGCGCGACGGCATCCACAATTTCCTGGTCAACCTCCACGTTCCGGTGATCTTTGCCAATGACGTTCTGCAGGGCGAGGCCAGCCGGGCCGGCGAGACGCTCGGCCGCTTTACCGTCAATTCGACGCTCGGCGTGGGCGGACTGATCGACGTCGCCACAAAGGTCGGGATTCCCGAGCATCATTCGGATTTCGGGGAGACGCTCGCGGTCTATGGGGTGAACGAGGGACCCTACCTCGTCCTGCCGATGATCGGTCCGAGCAATCCGCGCGACGCGGCCGGCTATGTGGTCGACACGGCTCTCGACCCGTCCACCTGGATCAGCTGGCGGAGCAGTACCTTCTTCAAGCTGGGCCGCGGCGTTCTGGACCTGGTCGACACACGCTCCCGCAATATCGAGACGCTGGACGAGCTGGAACGCAGCTCTGTCGATCTCTATGCCACGATGCGCAGCCTCTATCGCCAGCACCGGCAGGCCGAGATCAATCACGGCAAGGCGGATATCGACAATCTTCCGAATTTCTAGGGCGGGGCCTAAGTTCGGCTCGACAGGCGGCCGCCTCCCGGTCGCTGAAGCTGGGGAAGGCATGCCGGCGCCGATCGTAGAGCGGATCGTTGGGTTCTGCGCCCGCAACGCGACGCTTATTGTTGTCGCGGCACTGCTTGTCGGCTTTTTTGCATCGGTCTACAGCGCGACGCATTTCGCGATGAATACGGATGCGGAGTCGCTGATCTCGCCGCAGACCAACTGGCGAAAACGCACCGCGATTTTCGACCAGGAATTTCCCCAGCTGAACAACAGCATTGCGATCGTCGTCGACGGCGCGACGCCGGAGCTTGCGGAACGCGCAGCCGCAGAGCTCGCCTCCGCGCTCGCCGGCCGCGGCGATCTCTTCCACAATGTGCGACGCCCTGACGGCGGGCCGTTTTTCGCCCATGAGGGATTGCTGTTCCTGCCGCTCGACCAGGTGAAGAGCACAACGGAGCAGCTTGTCGCCGCTCAGCCGTTTCTCGGCGCGCTGGCCGCGGATCCGAGTCTTCGCGGCATCATGGACAGCCTCTCGACCGCGCTGGCGGGCGTGACGCGCGGTCAGGCATCGCTCGATTCGCTCGCCCGGCCGATCGCCGCTTTCTCCTCGACGCTCGACGCGGTCGTCGCGCGCAAGCCGGCCAATCTCGCCTGGCAGTCGTTGATCACCGGCACTCCACCCACCAGCCTCGAGACCCGAAAATTCGTCGAAGTGCAACCAGAGCTCGACTACCGCGCGCTCATGCCTGGAAAGCGCGCGACCGACACGATCCGTGCTCTCGCGCGGAGCCTACACCTCACGCCCGACGCGGGCGCGCGGGTCCGCCTCACCGGTCCTGTCCCGATGGCCGATGAAGAATTCGCCACGATCAAGGATCGCGCGACTCTGATGGTCGTACTGATGATGTCGGGCGTTCTGGCCATGTTGTGGCTGGCGGTGCGTTCGGCCCGCCTCATCGTGGCCATTCTGCTCACGATCTTCGTCGGTCTGGCTCTGACCTCCGCCATCGGGCTCCTCGCAGTCGGCTCCTTCAACATCATTTCGGTGGCCTTCATCGCCCTGTTCGTGGGTCTTGGCGTCGATTTCGGCATCCAGTTCTGCGTCCGCTACCGCGCGGAGCGGCACGAGCATGATGATCTCAATCTGGCCTTGCGCAATGCCGGCAGCGGCGTCGGCAATGCACTGACGCTGGCGGCGGGAGCCACCGCGGCAGGCTTTTATTCCTTCCTGCCGACCAGCTACTCCGGTGTGGCCGAACTCGGACTGATCGCCGGCACGGGCATGCTTGTGACATTCGTGCTCAGCATCACGCTGCTGCCCGCGTTTCTCAAATTGATGCGTCCCGCAGGCGAGCCTGATGCGATTGGCTATCGCGCGCTCGCGCCGCTCGATCGCACTCTGGGCGAGGGCCGGCTCTATGTGATCGCGGCGGCCGCCGGCCTAGGCTTGATCTGTCTTGCCGCGCTGCCGAGATTGACCTTCGACTTCAACCCACTCGACCTGCGCAGCCCGAAGGGCGAGGCCGTCAGCACGGCTCTCGATCTGATGCGCGATCCCGCGACATCTCCCAATACGATCGATGTCGTGACGCCTTCGCAAAATGCGGCGCGGCATCTGTCCGCGGCGCTTTCGTCTCTGCCTGCTGTCTCCAATGTGCTCGGCATCGACAGTTTTGTTCCCGACGACCAAAAGGCGAAGCTCGCTCTCATCCGCGATGCCGACGGTCTTCTCGACACCACGCTCAATCCGTTTCTGACCAGGCCGCCGCCCGGCGATCGCGAAATCGTCGCGAGCTTTCAGTCTGCGGCACAGTCGCTCGACGCAGCATCGCGCGCCGCGCACGGCCCGACGGCGCAAAAAGCGGGACACCTCTCGGCACTGCTCGGAGAGATTGCCGGCGGCGCACCGGACTTGCGCGCGCGAGCGGAAGCCGCGCTGGTTCCTGGCCTCAAGACCATGCTGGACCAGGTTCGGGCGACGTTGACGCCCGCGCCCGTCACGCGTGCGTCCCTGCCGAAAGATTTCGCGCGGGACTGGGTCACGCCCGACGGCAAGTACCGACTCCAGGTCTTTCCGAAGGGCAACGCCAACAACAACGCGGTGCTGACCGAGTTCACGCGCCAGGTCCGCGTCTTCGCGCCGGAATCGGTGGGGACGCCGATCTCGATTCAGGAATCGGGACGCACGATCGTGCGCGCTTTCATCCAGGCGGGTGTTCTGTCGTTTCTGTCGATCACCCTGTTGCTCTTGCTCGCTCTCAGGAGTCTCGCCGACGTGGCAATCGCGCTGGGCCCGCTCGTGCTCGCGGGCGTTCTCACGCTGGGCACCTGCGTCATCATCGGTCTGCCGCTCAATTTTGCCAACATCATCGCGCTGCCGCTTCTCTTCGGTATTGGCGTCGCATTCGACATCTATTTCGTGATGGCCTGGCGCTCGGGCATGCGCCGTCTCTTGCGATCGCCCCTGACGCGGGCGGTCATATTGAGCGCGGGGACGACCGCGTCGGCGTTCGGCACGCTCTGGATTTCGAGCCATCCGGGTCTTGCGAGCATGGGCGAGCTTCTCGCCATTTCGCTTTTATGGATTCTGGCAAGTGTCTTGTTTCTGCTGCCCGCGCTGCTTGCGCAGGCAACGTTCCGCGGCGGCATGCCGGAGATGGTTTGAGATGCTCTATCGGGCTTTGCTCGTGCCGCCGCCCAGAAGGCTGTTCGTGAGCTGATCCATCTTCGTGACCAGCGCTGGAGCACCGCCGCTGGCGAGCGTCGAGGCGAAGTCCGAGCGCCGCGTCGCCAGCTCGCTGACATAGCCTTCCAGGAAGACGTCGATCACCTTCCAGCCTCCGCCTGCCTGGCGCATGCGGTAGGTCAGCGGCACCGGCTTGTCGCCCACGGGCACAAGCGTGGTCTGCACGATCCTGTCGGGCCCGCGCTGCTGCACCGTGGGATCGACGACGAATTTCTCGCCACCGAACGAGGAGAAATTGGCCGCGTAATTTGCCACCGTCATGCGCCGGAACGCGGCGACGAGGTTCGTCTTGTCGCGTTCGGCAAGCGAGGGCCAGGTCGGGCCCACGATGAACTGCATCATCGTCGGCAGGTCGAACGTCGCATCGACAGCCGGTTCCATCGCGCGGAAGCGGCCCTGCATGCCCAGCTGCTGTCCCTTCTTCATTGTGTCGAGGAGCGCATTGTAAAAGCTCTGGATGCGGTCCACCGCCGGGTCAGCCGCTCGGGCGGGAGCCGACGTTCCGAGCGCGAAGGCGAGCGCGATGACGCAAATTCTGAGCATGGCCGGACATCTCCTCGAAACTCGATCCGCGCCCAAGGTAACGCATGGGCCGCGTTTAGGGCCTAACTTGGGCGTGTGAAAAGCAGGTGCTCTTCGCAGCGCCAGTCCGTGGAATCGCCCACCGAACTGCACCATACGGGCCTGAGTTGCGGCCAGGTCGGAATGTAGCGGAAGTAAACGGAGCCGTCGCCCGCGCGATAGTGCAAGGGCGGCGTGTCGGGCAGGCGCGGAATGTAGGCAGGCACGAGTTCGGCGAGCGTGCGCGGAAACACGTTTCGGTCGCGATGATAGGCTTGCAGCGCCATCAGCACCTCGTTGGCGTTGCGGCGAAGCGCCATGCCGTCCGGATCCTGCGCGACCGGATAGATGGAACAGGACGCTGCAAGCGTGCATGCCATGAGAGCGGCGATGATCGCGCGCTTCATGCGCTCAGCGCCTTTGCAAGATAAGGCAGGCTCTTGT
>DASXMF010000189.1:0-18724 GCA_036495845.1 Rhizomicrobium sp. | reverse complement strand
CCGAACCGTTTCTTATGTTCGCGGAAACAGGTCTGCGACGGGATGAGTATGCTCTGGTTCGAGACGGCACTACTGCCCGAAGGATGGGCGCGCGGCGTGCGGATCGAGACGTCCGATGGAAGCGTCGTGCGCGTGGAGACGGAGGTGCAGGCCGATCCCGGCGACGAAATTCATGCCATTGCGATTCCCGGTCTTTCCAACGTGCACAGCCACGCCTTTCAACGTGGCATGGCGGGGCTTGCCGAAAC
Organism: Rhizomicrobium sp.; assembly: GCA_036495845.1. Lineage (GTDB taxonomy): Bacteria > Pseudomonadota > Alphaproteobacteria > Micropepsales > Micropepsaceae > Rhizomicrobium. Next base: position 18,476 of record DASXMF010000189.1, on the reverse strand, counting down.
GCGCGGGCCCGCAAACGACGATTTCTGGACCTGGCGCGAAGTGATGTACCGGTTTCTCGACCGGCTCGCACCCGAGGATGTCGAAGCGATCGCGGCTCTCGCCTATGTCGAAATGCTGGAGCGCGGCTTCACCCGCGTCGGCGAATTCCACTATCTCCATCACAGCCCCTCGGGCAAACCTTATTCCGATATCGCCGAGATGGTGGCGCGGATCGCGGCCGCTGCGGGCGAGACGGGAATCGGCCTCACTTTGCTTCCCGTCTTCTACGCCCATGGCAATTTCGGCCTTGCGCCGCCGCGGCGCGGCCAGCAGCGCTTTCTCAACAACGTCGATTCCTTTGCCTGGCTCGTCGAGGAGAGCCGCCGCGTCATCCGCGATTTGCCCGGCGCCAATCTCGGCGTCGCGCCGCACAGCCTGCGCGCCGCGGCGCCGGAGGAGATCGCGCGCATTGTCCCGCTGGCAGACGGCGGTCCGCTGCACATCCACGCCGCGGAACAGACGAAGGAGGTGGAGGATTGCCTCGCCTGGAGCGGCGAGCGTCCCGTCGAATGGCTGCTCGGGCATGTCGGAATCGATTCCTCCTGGTGCCTCGTTCATGCGACGCATATGAGCGGAGAGGAAACCGCGAGGCTCGCCGCGTCGGGCGCGGTTGCCGGTCTCTGCCCCGTGACCGAGGCCAATCTGGGGGACGGGATATTTGCCGCAGAAGCCTGGCTGCACGCGCAAGGCCGCTACGGGATCGGCACCGATTCGAATGTGCGCATTTGCGTTGCCGAAGAATTGCGCATGCTCGAATATGCGCAACGTCTCTCCCGCCGCGCACGCAATCTGTGGCCGCGCGTGGAGGGTGCGTCGACCGGGCGCGCGCTGTTCGACGGCGCGCTTGCGGGCGGCGCACAAGCGCTCGGACAGGGCGTTGCGGGAATTTTCGTGGGCGCGAGCGCGGATATCGTCAGTCTCGACGCCAACGATGCCGCGCTTGCAGGTCGCGCGGGCGATGCAATCCTCGACAGCTGGATTTTCGCGGGCGCCGAAATCGATTGCGTATGGCGCCGCGGAGAAAAGCTCGTCAGCGCCGGCCGCCATCGCGCGCGCGATGCCGTCGCGGCGCGCTACCGCACCACTCTCGAACGTGTGCTTTCTTAGCTTGTTATCGATAAGGCACGCCAAAATAAGCGTGTCATCCCGGGCGAGCCGACAGGCGAGACCCGGGACCCAGCGCGCCCGCGTCAGTGGGCGCAGAAGATGGATTCCGCGCCGCGCTTGTTTTCGTTTTCCTGGGTCCCGGATGACGCGCTGCAGCGCGTCTCCGGGATGACACGCTTTCTTGGATGCTGCTTCGCCGCCCTTTTTCGCGAATTCTATTCGGGCTTCGGCGGTGGATTGGAAAGCAGATAGGGGAAGCCATCAATGATGTTCGCCTTCTCGGTCCAGACCTTTCGACGAAATCCATGCGGTAGACCGGACTGGAACTGTGCAGTCGTAAGCCCGGTAACGCCGCGATCATTCGGAATATTACCCACGCCCTGACTCTGGCCGCTTGTCTTCGTATCCCAATAATTGTCGAACAGACCGCGCAACGCGAAGCTGTCCTTTCCGATCAAGCCTCCCATGATACTTGCCGTTCCTCCAGTCACAGCGCCCGTCGAGTAGGAAAAACCGACCGTGTTGTCATTTTCTCCGACCAGGCCGCCGATCACGGAGCCTTCGCCGCCGATCACAGCGCCTGTCGCATAGGAGTTGCGGATTGTTCCCGAATCAGAATTGACCTCGACAAGTCCTCCGCCCACGAGTTTACCTTCCGGCGGGAATGTCACCTGCACATCACCCGTTGCGAAACTGTCCGTGACCCTACCGAAGTTGAAAGCAACCAGGCCACCCACAAATTCACCCAGGACAGCACCCGTTGCATAGGATTTGCTGATGGTGCCAAAATTATAGTTTGCAAGGCCGCCGACTGATCCGTACCTACCTGCCGATACCGCTACGTCCGCGTGGGAACTCAAAATCGTTCCATGGTTCCAGCCGACGAGCCCTCCAAGATGGGGCACGGGCTTCTGATCCCGCACCGCGCCGCTCGCAGAGAAATCGCGAACCGTGCCGAAATTCTGGGCGACAAGGCTTGCGACGATAACGATTTTGACGGCACTTCTGAGCGAGCATGTCACGTTGGCGTTCGCAAGATCGATATTCTCGATCAGGCCGTTGGTTCCCAATTCCGCGAACAGGCCCTCCAGGAATTCTCTGTTTATGGAAATCGTACCGTCGATGCTGAAATTCGAGATCGCGTTGCCGAGCCCCTCAAAAGCGCCGGTGAAGACTGTCACGATCGGCGGTTGGCTGTAGGTTCCATCGGCACTGGCGTCATAATTATTGGCAAGAGCGAAGTCGCCGCCGGGGTTCGCAGCGATATCCGCCGCAAGCGTCTTGATGTCGGCTACCAGCGTGTAGGCTGCGCCGTTGATCGTAAGCTGGCTGGAGAGATTCGCGAAGGAGACGTTTCCCTTTCCGCCGAACGAGAGCGCTCTCTTTTTGCCGGTGTCGAGCGCCAAACCGCTCAGGCCCGTGATCGACACGGGCGCATTGATCGCGATGGAGCGGTGCGCTTCGAGCGACAGCGTGCTGGAATTCGACCAGCCGAGTGCGGAACGGACATGGATGTCGTCCGCCTGTACGCCGGAGCCGGTCGTGGTTACGGCCAAATTGCCGGAAGCAAGAAACCCTTCGAGGTCGCCTGCGTTCAGCACGGCTTGTTTCGCAGTCGGTGCACAGACGCCATTCGAACAGGACATGTTCCGTGTCGCGGCCGAGGAGATCGTCACCGCAGCGAGCGCCCCGTGCGCGGACAGCAGACCAATCGTACAGGCATGGAACGCGATGCGCATTCCGATACCAGGCCGTTTGCGCGCCCGCACGAGACCCTCCCATCGCTGACAAGCAATTCGAGCTTACCACGCCCTCCGGGGCCGCGCGCTACCGCGCCGCGCTGAATATCGATTCCTGGGTCCCGGATGACGCGCTGCCGCGCGTCTCCGGGATGACACGCTTTTTTGTGCTAACGTGGCCCCATGAGAAACCTCATGCCCGCGGTCAAGATCGCCTCGCCGGCCACGCTCCGGCTGGACGGGAGCGGGCGCGCGGCGCGGCTTGTTCTCGGCGGAGACTGGACCGTGGCGGAGGCCGCGCGCATGGATGCGGAGCTGCGGGCGCTCGGCCTCAGGGGCGCCAGCGAAATCGCCATCGATGCTTCCGGCATCGAGCTTCTCGACAGCGCGGGCGCCTGGCTGATCCTGCGCACGCAGCGCGACCTCGAAGCCAAACGCGTCGCCATGCGCGGGGTGACGCTGCCCGAACGCTATCGCGAATTGTTCGAAAAGATGGAAAGCGAGTGCATCGCGCCGCCGGTCACCCATCCCCGTCCGCTGAGCCTCGAAGAATTCCTCGCCCGCATCGGGCGCGGCACGTTTCACGTGCTGCGCCAGGGCTACGACATGGTGGGCTTCCTGGGGCGCATTGCGGTCGAGACGACGGAAGCGGTCGTTGCGCCGCGCCGCGAGCTGCCGTTTGCCGCCTTCGTCCAGCAGATCGAGGAGACGGGCCTGTTCGCGTTGCCGATCGTCGGCATGCTCGCCTTCCTGCTCGGCATCGTGCTCGCCTATCAGGGCGCCGACCAGCTCAAGCGTTTCGACGCGCAGATCTACACCATCGATTTTCTGGGGGTGGGGTTCCTGCGCGAATTGGGCGGGCTCGTCACCGCGATCATCATCGCCGGGCGCTCCGGCTCCGCGTTCACCGCGCAGATCGGCACCATGCGCGTCAACGAAGAAACCGACGCCATGCAGACGATCGGACTCAACATCGCGGAGATTCTCGTGCTGCCGCGCGTGCTGGGGCTGGTGGTGGCGCTGCCGCTGCTCACCTTCTATGCCGACGTGGTCGGCATTATCGGCGGCATGGTGATGACCTATTTCGATCTCGGCATCACCATTCCCGCCTTCATGCGCGAGCTCGAGGGCGCGATCACGCTGAAGACGCTGCTCGTCGGCCTCATCAAGGCGCCGGTCTTCGCTTTCGTCATCGCCATGGTCGGCTGTTTCGAGGGCATGCGCGTCGAGCGCAACGCGGCCAGCGTTGGCCGGCTCACCACCCGCTCCGTGGTCGAATCGATCTTCCTCATCATCGCGCTCGACGCGGGGTTCTCCGTGGTCTTTTCGGTGCTCGGAATATGACGGGCGATCCCCAAAATGTGGTCATCCGCGTGCGCGGCCTCGTCAACGCCTTCGACGGAACGGTCATCCACGACCATATCGATCTCGACGTCTATCGCGGCGAAGTCCTGGGCGTGGTCGGCGGGTCGGGAAGCGGCAAGTCGGTGCTCCTGCGCTCGATCGTCGGGCTCAACCGGCCGGAATCGGGCAGCATCAAGGTGTTCGGCCAGGAGACCGCGGAGGTGGACAGCGAGAACTTCCATGGGCTTCAATTGCGCTGGGGCGTTCTGTTCCAGGAGGGGGCGCTGTTCAGCGCGCAAACGGTGGCGCAGAACATCCAGGTGCCGATGCGCCGCTGGACGCATATGAGCCAGGAATTGATGGACGAACTCGCCGCGATGAAGCTGTCGCTTGTCGGCCTGCCGCCCGATGCGGCCCAGAAATTTCCGTCCGAACTCTCCGGCGGCATGAAGAAGCGCGCCGGCCTCGCGCGCGCCCTGGCGCTCGATCCGGAGCTTCTCTTCCTCGACGAGCCGACGGCGGGGCTCGATCCGATTTCGGCCACGCAGTTCGACGAGCTGGTGCGCAATCTCCAGCAGAGCCTGGGCCTGACCGTCTTCATGGTCACCCACGATATCGATACGCTGAGGGCGACGACGGACCGGATTGCCGTGCTGGTGGAGAAGAAGATCACGGTGGGCACGATCGAGGAGCTGATGGCCAATCCGCAGCCCTGGATACATGAATATTTTTCGGGCGTGCGCGGCCGCGCAGCTCTCGCCGGCCATGTGTGAGGGATGACTATTCGGGTGATTCGTGAACAGACAAATCTTTAGCGCAGAGTACGCAGAGGATTCGCGGAGGACGCAGAGAAAGATATCGCGCGCTTCGCGCGCAAACGTTTTCCTGCGTCCTCTGCGCTGCCTCCGCGTCCTCTGCGCTAAGCCTTCTTCCTTCCTTTCAAATTGTTATTGGTGCTAGGGCGATGGAGACCAAAGCCAATTATGTTGCGGTTGGGGTCTTCGTGCTGGCGTGTCTCGCCGGACTCGTCGTCGCCCTTCTGTGGCTGGCGGGCTCTCAGTACACGGAGGAATTCGCCTATTACCACACCTATTTCTCCGGCAGCGTCACCGGATTGGGCGACGGCACGCTGGTCCGCTACAACGGCATCCAGGTCGGACGCGTCTCCAAGCTCGAATTCGATCCCAACGATCCCAAGCGTGTGATCGTGACCCTCCAGATCAATCCGGATTTGCGCCTTCACGCGGACTCGCTGGCCTCCATCGCCAGCGAAGGGCTGACCGGAGGCTCCTATGTCGAGATCGACGGCGGCACGCAGTCCGCCCCCGTGCTGCGGCAAACCATGTTCGGCGAGTATCCGGTGATCCGTTCGAAACGCTCCACGCTGCAGGAGCTCGAACAGTCCGCGCCGCAGGTGCTGGCCAAGATCAGCCGGATCGCCGACCGGCTGAACGACGTCCTGAGCGAAAAAAATCGCCAGGCCTTCGCGCAGACGCTGACGAATTTGCGCGACGTGACGGCAACCCTGTCGCGGCACTCGGCCGATATCGACAGGATTCTTGGCAACGTGGCGACGGCCTCCGCCGGGCTCAACACCGACATCGGCGATCTGCACAATGTGCTTGCCCATGCCGGGCAGACCGAAGCGAAGATCGACCGGCTTTCCGATTCCTTCCAGAAGCTTTCGGGCGATCTCGACACGCAGGTGAACGGCGCGCGAGTCGACCAGCTTCTGGGCGAGGCACGGGAGCTGGTGAAGAGCCTCACCCACCTCTCCGACGAGCTCGAGCACGAACCGACGCGCCTGATCTACGGCGATCGCCGCAAAGGATACACGCCGCCATGAGCCAGACCGTCTTTTCTTCGACGCGGCGCAGCGTCCTGGTCGCCGGCGGCGCAACGCTGATGCTTTCGGGCTGCGGCGGCAGCCTGCTCGGACCTTCCAATCCGCCGCTGCAGCTCTACAGGTTGCGGCCCTCGGCGTGGCCGGCGGACGGCGGCGCGCGGGTCGCGTGGCAGCTTGCGATTGCCCGGCCGAGCGCCGCGCAGAGCCTCGACACCGAACGCATCGCGCTCGAGCGCGGCGCGATGATGGATTACTACGCGGATGCGCAATGGAGCGATTCGGTGCCGCGCCTCGTGCAGGCGCTTCTCGTCGAGGGCTTCGAGAAGAGCGGGCGCATTCTCGCCGTCGCGCCGGAATCCGGAGGCGCGCGCGCCGATTACACGCTCGAAAGCGAGATCCGCGAATTCGACGCTCAATATGCGAGCGAGAACGGCGTGCCTACGATCGCGATCGAAATCCAGGCGAGGCTCATGGAATCCAGGGGCAGCGTCGTCGCCTCGCTCGATGCGCGGCAGACGCAAGCGGCGTCCGCGAACAGTGTGGCGAGTGTCGTCGCGGCGTTCGATGCCGCGATGGGCGCCGTTCTCAACCAGATTGTGAGCTGGGCCCTCACCGCCCCCAATCCCGTTTCGAGGTAACGAGAAAAAAATCTGAACGCAGAGGACGCAAAGGATACGCGGAGGTACGCAGAGGAACTTTGCGCGCCTCTCGCCGCGCTGCGCGCGCGGCGCAGCGGGTCGGCGCGCGATACTTTTTTCCTCCGCGTCCACTGCGCTTCCTCTGCGTCCTCTGCGTTAAATCTTCCTTTTTCGGCGTTCCAGAGCGTGCCGGCCCGCTGAGTGACGGCATCCCGGGATGGCGCTTTCGCGGGAACGCGTTTCGCACTAAAATTTCGAGTCTCGGTAACGCAGGGGAGATGCCGATGTTCAATGAATTCAAGAAATTTGCGATGCGGGGAAACGTCATCGACCTCGCCGTCGGCGTGGTGATCGGCGCGGCCTTCGGCGCCATCATCAACTCTCTCGTGAAAGACATCATCATGCCGCCGATCGGCTGGGCGATGGGCGGCATCGATTTCGCGAATTTTTTCCTGACGCTGAAGGGTCCGGCGGCGGCGACGCTCGCCGAGGCGCAGAAGGCGGGTGCCGTGACGATCAATTACGGCGTCTTCGTCAACGTCATCGTCAACTTCCTGATCGTGGCGCTGTCGCTGTTTCTGCTCATTCGCGCCATCAACCAGCTGCAGACCAAGCCGCCCGAATCGTCGGCTGCAGCCCCGCCGACGCCCGAGGACGTGGTGCTCCTGCGCGAAATCCGGGATCTGTTGAAGGCGCGTTAATCCGATACTGGTCCGGCCCCCTCCGCCTCACGACCGGCTTAGGCCGGTCGTTCGGCACCTCCCCCACAAGTGGGGGAGGAAAATCAATGAGTGCGCTTGAATCACTTTCCTCCCCCGCGCGTAGCGTGGGGGAGGTGGCGCGAAGCGCCGGAGGGGGAAAGCTTGTGTAAGATGAGCCTCGTGATTCCGGGGCGGGCACGCTTCAGCCCATGATCGAGCTACGCGAGCTTTCGAAATCCTACGGCGCGCGGGGACAGGCGGTCAGGGGGCTGAACCTCACCGTCGCTTCGGGCGAATTCCTCGTGCTTGCGGGTCCGTCGGGCTGCGGCAAGACGACCACGCTCACCATGATCAACCGGCTGACCGAGCCCTCGGGCGGCGCGATCCTGATCGACGGCGCCGACACGCGCGACATCGATCCGGTGACGCTCAGGCGCCGCATCGGTTTCGTCTTTCAGGACGTCGGACTCTTTCCACACATGAGCGTGGCAGAGAATGCGGGCATCGTGCTGCGCCTTCTCGGCAAGCCAGCCGGCGAAAGTGCGGCGCGCGTCGACGAGTTGCTCGCACTGGTGCAGCTGCCCGCGCGGGACTTCCGCGATACGTTTCCCGCCGCGCTCTCGGGCGGTCAGCGCCAGCGCGTGGGCGTGGCGCGCGCGCTCGCCGCCAGTCCGCGTATCATGCTGATGGACGAGCCCTTCGGCGCCATCGATCCCCTGACGCGCGACGAGCTTTCCTCCGACTACCGGCAAATCCACGAGCGGCTCGAGCTCACCACGATTCTGGTCACGCACGATGTGACCGAGGCGATCCTGCTCGCCGACCGCATCGCCCTGATGCGCGAGGGACGGCTGGTGCAGGTGGGCACGCCAAACGAGCTTTTGTCCGCGCCCGCGGACGATTTCGTACGCGCGATGATGGAGAGCCCCACGCGGCGTTCGCAGGCGCTCGCTTCCGCGCTCGGCACGCGCGCATGAGCGGCGACGGGGCGACCATCGCGGCGGCGCTCGCCAATTTGCCCGACTATCTCGGCTGGCACGTGCTGCTCAGTCTGTCTGCCATCCTGATCGGCGTCGCCATCAGCCTGCCGCTTGCCATCCTGTGCGTGCGCGCGCCGCTCCTTCGGGCCTCGGCACTCGGCTTTGCGAGCGTGATTCAAACGATTCCGAGCCTTGCGCTGCTCGCCCTTTTTTATCCGCTGCTGCTCGCGCTCTCCACCTTCACGCGCGCGAGCTTCGGCGTCGGCTTCCGCGCGCTCGGCTTTCTGCCGGCGCTCGCGGCGCTCACGCTCTATTCCATGCTGCCGGTGCTCAGGAACACCATCGCGGGCATCGACGGCGTGGACCGGGCGGTGAAAACGGCCGCCCGCGGCGTCGGCATGACGAATCGCCAATCGCTCTTTCTCGTCGAATTGCCGCTCGCGGCGCCCGTCATCCTGGCCGGAATCCGCACGGCTGCGGCCTGGGTGATCGGCACGGCGACGCTTTCGACTCCGGTGGGACAAACGAGCCTTGGCAATTACATCTTCTCGGGCCTGCAGACAGAGAACTGGATCTACGTTCTCTTCGGCTGCGTCGCCGCGGCCGCGCTGGCGCTCGTCGTCGACCGTCTGCTCGCGCTCGCCGAAGACGGGGTGGTGAAGCGTTCGCGAGCGCGGCTTGCCGCGTCGGCTATGGGTTTGCTGATCGTCGTCGGCGCGAGCCTGTTTCCGCTTCTGGGCAGCGCCGGCGGGAAACCCATTGTCGTCGGCACCAAGAGCTTCGAGGAGCAATATATCCTGGGTGCGCTGATCGAAGACCGCCTGCGCGACGCGGGATTTGCGACGGCGCGACGCGATGGGCTGGGCTCGACCGTCATCTTCGATGCGCTCGCCTCGGGCGAGGTCGACGTCTATGTCGATTATTCGGGGACAGTGTGGGCTGACGACATGAAGCGCACGGACCTGCCCGGCCGTCAGCCGGTGCTCGACCAGATGGCGGCATGGCTGAAGCGCACGCATGGCATTCTTTATGCGGGGCCGCTCGGCTTCGAAAACGCCTATGCTTTCGCCATGCGCCGCGACCGTGCGAATGCGCTGGGGATTCGCACGCTTGCCGACCTCGCGGCGCATGCGCCGCAGATGAAGATCGGCGGCGACTACGAGATTTTCACGCGGCCGGAATGGCGTTCCGTCGAGCGCGCCTACGGCTTGAAGTTCGCCGTCGAGCGCCAGTACCAGGCGAATTTCATGTATCGCGCGGTCGCTTCGGGCGATGTCGACGTGATCTCGGCGTTTTCGAGCGACGGACGCATCGCGCAATACGATCTGAAAGTGCTCGCCGATCCCAAAGGCGCGCTGCCGCCCTATGACGCGGTGCTGCTGGTTTCGCCCGCGCATGCGCGGGACGCGAAACTGCTCGCCGCGCTCAGGGGGCTCGTTGGTTCGCTCGACCTTTCGACGATGCAGCGCGCCAATCTGATGGCCGACCGCCCGATCGACAAGCGCACGCCGGAGGACATCGCCCGCGACCTCGACGCACAGATAACGAAGCGCGCACCGAAGCGCTGAGACCTGCGGCGGCGCGGCAGGCATCTCGAATGCTTCCCGAAAGGATGGGCACGCGGAGACGCGGAGACGCGGAGCGAAGAAAATGTGAACCGCCAAGGCGCCAGGGCGCCAAGGCTCATGTGTTGCCGCTTCTGGCGACGTTGCTATGTCAACCTATGCAAGACGTTTGCGCGCCTTCGGCGCGCCATTCTTCCTTGGCGATTTGGCGCCTTGGCGTTTCCTCTTTTTCCGCGGCTCCGCGTGGACCCTTTGTCTACAAAGGCGCGTTGCCGGGCAGGACGTCCCCTTGCAACGGGGGCGCGGGCGGGCGAAAGAGCGGGACGCCTGAAAGGTTTCCTCGATGCGCATCGCCATGATCGGGACGGGTTATGTGGGCCTCGTCTCCGCCGCCTGTCTCTCCGAGTTCGGCCATGACGTAATCTGCGTCGACAAGGATGACGGCAAGATCGGCGAGCTCGACGCCGGACGCATCCCGATTTTCGAGCCGGGCCTCGAGGAGATCGTTGCCGCCAACGTCAAGGCGCGGCGGCTGTCCTTCACCGCGACGCTGGCCAAGGCGGTGGCGGGCGCGGAAGCGGTGTTCATCGCGGTCGGCACGCCGAGCCGCCGCGGCGACGGGCATGCGGATCTGAGTTTCGTGTTCGCCGCCGCAGAAGAGATCGCGCGCTCGCTCGACACCTATGCCGTGGTCATCACCAAATCGACCGTGCCCGTCGGCACCAGCCGCAAGGTCGAGGAAATCATCCGCCGCGCACGACCCGAAGCGGCGTTCGATATGGCCTCAAACCCGGAATTCCTGCGCGAAGGCTCGGCGATCGAGGATTTTCTCAGGCCCGACCGCGTCGTCGTCGGCTGCGACAGCGAACGCGCGCGCGCCGTGGTGAAGGAAATCTACCGCCCGCTCTTTCTCAACGAGACGCCGATCCTCTTTACCGCGCGCGAGACGGCCGAACTGATCAAATACGCGGCCAACGCCTTCCTCGCCACCAAGATCACCTTCATCAACGAGATCGCCGATCTCTGCGAGAAACTGGGCGGCGACGTGCAGGATGTCGCGCGCGGCATCGGGCTCGACGGCCGCATCGGCGCCAAATTCCTCCATGCGGGTCCGGGCTATGGAGGTTCGTGCTTTCCGAAAGACACGATCGCGCTCCTGCGCACCTCGCAGGAGGCCGGCGCACCCGCGCGCATTGTGGAGACGGTGGTCGCAGTCAATGAGGCGCGCAAAACTGCAATGGCGCGGCGCATTCATCAGGCGTTCGGCGGCGTGGCCGGGAAGACGATCGCCGTGCTCGGCCTCACCTTCAAGCCGAACACCGACGACATGCGCGAGGCGCCCAGTCTTGTCATCCTGCCCCTCCTGCAGGCGGAAGGCGCGCGCATCCGCGCCTACGATCCCGAGGGCGCGAAGGAAGCGGCGAAGTTTCTCGATGTCGAGCTTTGCGCCGACGCCTACGAGGCGATTGCCGGCGCCGACGGCGTGGTGATCCTCACCGAATGGAACGAATTCCGCGCGCTCGATCTCGCGCGCGTGAAGGCGCTGCTCAGGACTCCGCTGATGGTCGATCTGCGCAACATCTACCGGCCCCAGTCTATGGCCGAGGCCGGCTTCACCTATGTCAGCGTGGGTCGAGGAACAGAAGCCGCGCCGTCCCCGGGGTGACAGTGAAGCGGTGCCGCCGGTCCGATGCGGGGACCTTGGGATTGACCGTGAAATCGGCAGCGACCAGATAGATCCGGCCGCTCTCCGGATCGAGCGCCATGGTGCGCGCACCGTACTGCGTCTTGATGGTCGGCTGCGGCACGAACTCGGTCGCCGATTTCTCGAGGATCACCGACAGCGTTCCCTCGCGGTTGGAGCTGAAGACGAGCTTGCGTTTGGGATCGAAAGCCGCCGCGTCCGTGCCGTCGCCGATCGGCAGGGTCGTGACCGTCTTGCCGGAATCGGTATCGACCACCGCGAGCACGTCATTGCCGCAACTCGCGAACAGGCGATGGGTCAGGGGATCGAAGGCGCTGCCGCGCGGGCTCTTGCATCCCTCAAGCGGCCAGTGCGCGTCGGCCTTGTCGGTTGCGGTATCGATGCGGACGACCTCGTTTTTCTCCTCGCCGTCGACGTAGATTTTGCCGTTGCCGCCCACAGTGCCGAATTCGAGTCCGCCACCGCCGTCGATGGTCGCAATCGCCTTGTCCGTTGCCGGGTCGATCGCGGTCACCTTGGCCGAATCGCCCTCGATCACGAAGACATGGCCGCTCGCGGAATCGAACAGCACGCCGTCGGCGTCCGGCTGCGCCGCGATGCGGTGCACGATCTGGAACGTCTTGAGATCGAAGGACGCTGCAATCCCCGCTTTTCCGTCAACCGTGTAGCCGCGCCCCTGGCTCGAAACGATGGCGATGCCGTGCGTCCCGCCCGGCAGTCCCGCGACCTCGCCGAGAATTGCGCCGCTCTTTCCGTCCACCACCGTCACGCGGTCGCCATGGGCGATATAGAGCCGGCCGCCCGGAGCATCGAAGGTCAGATAGTCCCAGCGATCGGGCGCGCCGAGCGCAATCGTTTTGGTGATCGTGTAGGCCGGAGCAGGCGCTTCGGGCGTTGCGGCCGTTGCCGGCGCCGCCATGCACGTCAGTGTGAAAACAACAATCAGCGCCTTGTCACGCATGTTCGCGATTCTCCGGTTGAGGCATCGATATCAGTGGCGGGAATTGCTCTCTCGAATAGAATTGGCGATCGAACAGCCATTGGTACTTGCGGTAGATCGCCTCCTCGGCATCGGCATTCATATACGACGCGTAAGGCTCGTGCGCCGAGACGTTCAGCTTCGGCAATTTTCGCCGCACACGATAAAGAGCGCTCACCGCGCTTTCGAGATCCCGTTCGAGGGATTCGAAGCGAAGGATGTGAAGGTTTTGTGGCGTGCTGCCTTTGATCTGGTACCAATCCTCGATGCGGGCGGGCAGGCGGCCGAGATAGGGGGCGGTGCGGGCGAAGCGGGTGAAATCTCCTTCGATGGCGATTTCCGGCGCGCGCCCGCGGGCGAGACCTGGAACGCCGAAATAGCCGCCCCGGTAATAATGATAGCGCGACACTTCCAGATCATAGGGGTTTCGCACCACGGCAAGGATCAGCGCAAAATCATCGAGCCGGCGGCCGAATCCCTCGAGCGCCTGCGCCGCCTGTGCCATGGTTTCGTGCCGCCTGCCTTTTGCGATGGTCACGCGCGTCAACCCGGGAATTCGCAACTGCCGAAGGAGTCTTTTCGCGCCGAACAGGGCGCGGGTCGTCAACGGCACCGGCAAGGACGGATCGGGGCGGTGGTCGGGAATGAGCACCGTTACGGGTGCGCGAATATTGTCGACGAGAAATTTGGTGACCGACATGCCGCCCGTCTTGGGCGCATGGATGAAGAGAAGCCTGTCGCTGAACAGCATCGTGAGAATCTTCCGGCCGCGATGCGCCAATCAAGCCCGGGGAGGGGAGCGACGGCAAGACGGCCGGGGCCATGTTTCCCGTGAAACAATCGTCCGCACTTTGTTTCGTGGCGCAGCCCAAAAACAGGAATTCTGCAGGAACGGAGCCTGGTCGGCACCTGTTCCGCGAAGAAAATCGTTTCGCGCAAGCGGTTTGAATCGTTCGAGAAATTCATCTCACGGGGCGAAATCACCCCACTTGGAACGCGATTGCCCTGTAAATCGCCTGATAGACAGGAGAGGCGCTTCTACGCGAGCGGGCTTCGTTCTAGGCTGACGCGCGGCGCCAGGCGCGCGGTCGTAGGGGGAAAATATGCGGCGGGTGTTCCTGATCGGCGGGGCGATCCTCGTCGTCCTCATCGTTGCCATCGGAACCTTCTATTATTTGGGTGCGGGAACCGGCCCCTCCGCGAACGGCTTCTTCGCGCGGCTGCGCAGCGGCTTTTCCGCCGCCGTCAAGATGACGCCCGCGCAAATGGCCACGGCGCCGGAATTCGCCTTTCATCGGCTGGAAATCGACACGAGCCAGCGGGAGGCGCAGGCCTGCCTCGTCTTCACGCGCAGTCTCGATGCCAGCGGCCGCACGCATTACGAGGACTACCTCGCCATCGAACCGAAAACGCGAATCGTCGCCCGCGCGCTCGACGAGCGCCTGTGCATCGGCGGATTCTCGTTCAACGAGACCTACAATGTCACGCTGAAGCGCGGACTGCCGGCGGCCTCGGGCGAGAAGCTCGCCCAGGCCGAAACGGTGACGGTCGAGTTGCGCGACAAGCCGGCGCTGGTGCGTTTTGCGGGAGGCATCATCCTGCCGCGCGACTATGCGGATGGCGTGCCCGTCACCACGGTCAATCTCGCCAGGCTCAGAATCGAGATCGTGCGCGTGGGCGACCGGCTTCTGTCCCAGATCGAAAGCGGCGTGGTCGATCAGACGACCATGTATGGCTGGGACGCCACGCAGCTCAAGAACAACCAGGGCGCTCTCGTCTGGTCGGGGACGATGGACGTCGCCAACGTCAAGAACGATTCCGTGGTCACGCTGATTCCGATCCGCGACATGCTGAAGGGCAAGCCGCCCGGCGCCTATGTGCTGATGGCGCGCGACGCGGCGAAGCAGGCGGTCGACCAGACGGACGAAAGCGGCGAGGATTCCGGCAAGCTCGCCTCGCAATGGGTGATCGCCTCCGACTTTGCGCTCACCACATTCCAGGGCGCCAACGGGCTTGCCGTTTTCGCGCGCTCCTATGCGAATGCGAAACCGCTTTCCGGCGTGAAGCTCACCCTCGTCGCGCGCGACAACAATGTGCTGGCGACCGCAGAGACCGGCCGCGACGGCCGCGCCGATTTCGATCCAGGGTTCTTCCGCGGCAAGGGCGCAGAGGAGCCGGTGGTGGTCATGGCCTACGGCGCTGGCGGCGATTTCACCTTTCTCGATTTGCGCCGCCCCGCTTTCGATCTGACGGACCGCGGCGTCGGCGGCCGGCCGTCGCCGGGACCGGTCGATGCCTTTCTCTATACCGAGCGTGGCATCTACCGGCCGGGCGAAGCCGTGCAGGCGACAGCCATGCTGCGCGACCGCGTCGGCGCGGCGATCACCGCTCCGCTCACGCTTGTCGCCACGCGCCCGGACCAGGTCGAGGCGGCGCGCACCACGGTGAGCGGCGCGGCACTCGTTGCGGGGTCGGCTGCGTGGAGCCTCGCGCTTCACAACAATGCGCCGCACGGCCGGTGGGAGATCGCCGCCTATGTCGATCCGAAAGCCGAGCCGGTCGGCCGCGTGCAGTTCGACGTGGCCGATTTCGTGCCGCAGCGATTGAAAGTCGTGCTGACGCCGCAGGAAAAGCTTTTGCATCCGGGCAGCGACCTGCATGTGCGCGTGGAGAGCCGGTTTCTCTATGGTGCGCCGGCCTCCGGGCTATCGGGCGAAGCCGAGGCCCGCATCACCAAAGATGACGCGCCCTTTCCCGAATTCGCGCTCTATCAATTCGGGCGTGTGGACGATTCCTTTTCCGACGTGACGGTCAATCTCGACGTTCCCGACAGCGATGCTTCGGGCGTGAGCGAAGTTTCCGGATCGATCGGCGAACTTGCCGACACCACCCTGCCGCTCAAGGCCGTCGTCAGGGTGTCGATGCATGAACCCGGCGGGCGCACGACGGACAAGACTGCCGAGGTTCCGTTGCGCACGCGCGATATCGCACTCGGCATCCGTCCGGATTTCGACGAGGATTCGGTGTCCGAGGAGGCGCGCGCGGGATTCGAGATCGTCGCGGTCGATGCGACGGGCAAGCGCATCGCGATTTCGGGTCTCTCGTATAGCTGGGTGCGCGAAGACACGAATTATCAATGGTACCAGGACAATGGCAGCTGGAAATACGAGGCCGTCACGCGCGACCGCCTGATCACAGGCGGCAGCTTCGATGTCGGCGCCCAGGCGCAGGCGAAGCTCTCGCAGGCTTTCCCCTGTGGTACCTATCGGCTCACCATCAGCGATTCCAAATCGGGCGCTGCAAGTTCTTACCGTTTCTATTCCGGCTGGGCCGCGAGCGCCTCGGGCGACCGGCCCGACCGCATTCCCGTCGCTGCCGACAAGCCGTCCTACAAACAAGGCGAGACCGCGCATGTGGCGATCAAGCCGCAGGCCGACGGCCAGGCGCTGGTTGTGGTGGCCGGGGACCGCGTTTTCTCCTCGCAACTCGTTGCCGCGCCGGCGGCGGGCGCGACGGTCGACATTCCCGTATCTGCGGATTGGGGGCCGGGCGCCTACGTGCTGGTGACGGATTATCGTCCACTCGACTCCGCCTCGGGCCGCGAGCCGGTGCGCTCGATCGGCGTCACCTGGCTCGGCGTCGACAACACGCCCAACACTCTTGGAGTTACGATCGGCGGGCCCACGAAGATTGCGCCGCGGCAGCGCCTTTCGATTCCCGTCATCGTTTCCGGACTTGCAAGCGGCGAAAGCGCGTGGCTCACGCTCGCCGCCGTCGACGAAGGCATTCTCCAGCTCACCGATTTCAAATCGCCGGATCCGGTTTCGTATTATTTCGGCAAGCGGCGGCTCGGCGTCGGCATGCACGACGATTATGGAAGGCTGATCAAGCCCGAAAAGGCGCCGGTCGGTTCCTTGCGCGAAGGGGGAGACAATCTCGGCGGGCGTTCGCTGTCGGTGGTGCCGACCAGAACCGTCGCATTGTTCTCGGGATTGGTGAAGTTGGGCGCAGGCGGCGCCGCGCAAATCCCGCTCGACATTCCCGATTTCAACGGCGAATTGCGGCTGATGGCGGTGGCGATGAGCGAGAAGAAGCTCGGTCGCGCTGCGCGTCCGCTCACCGTGCGCGATGCGGTGGTGGCCGACATCGTGCTGCCGCGCTTTCTCGCGCCGGGCGACAAGGCGGAAGCCGCGCTCAACATGGACAATGTTGAAGGCCCGCCCGGAAGCTACACCGCGACAGTCACGACGTCTGGTCCTCTGGGTCTCGAAGCGGGCGCAAAGAGCGATGTGCTGACGCGCACACTCGCACGCGGCCAGCGCGTGCTGTTGCCGGTCGAGCTGGACGGCAGGGGACTCGGCATCGCCGGAATTTCGCTTGCGGTATCCGGACCGCAGGGCTTCCACGTTTCGCGCTCGTGGCCCATCGAGCTGCGCGCGCCCGCCCTCGATGTTGCGCGCGACGAAATCGCCGTATTGGGCGCGGGCCAGAGCTATGTGGCCGGCAAATCGCTGGTCTCCGATCTCGTGCCTTCGACCGCCGCTTCCGTGCTCAACGTATCGGCGAGTCACGGCTACAACGACGTTCCGGGATTGCTGCGCTGGCTCGACAAATATCCCTATGGCTGCATCGAGCAGGTGACCAGCCGCGCCATGCCGCTCCTCTATTTCAACGATCTCGCGGATCTCGCGCGCCTGCCGAAAGACCAGGTGCTGAAATCCCGCGTCCAGGATGCCATCGATACCGTGCTCGACATGCAGAATTACGCGGGCAATTTCGGCATGTGGTCCGCCGGCTCGGACGCCGATCCGTGGCTATCCGTGTTCGCGCTCGATTTCGTGCAGCAGGCGAAAGACAAGAGATACGTCGTGCCGGCGGAGAGCCTGCGCCGCGGAGCGGAGTGGCTGCGCCAGGCATCGTCCTCGGATTCGAACGACGATGCCGTGCGCGCCTACGCCTTCTACGTGCAGGGCCGCATGGGCAAGCTCAATCTGAGCGACCTGCGATATTTCAGCGACACGCGCAGCGGGGAATGGAAAAGCGCGATCGCTGCCGCGCTCACGGGCGCGGCCGCCGCCGAAGCCGGCGACAAAAGCCGCTCCGCTTTTGCCTTCAATCGTGCGCGGCAGATTCTCTTCGCGTCGCATCCGCAAACCTATCCGACGGACGATTACGGATCCTATGTGCGCGACCTGGCGGCGACCACCGCTCTCGCGATGGAAGGCGGCTCGGCGGAGTTGGCGCCTGCACTGATGACGCGCGTGAGTGCGGTCGATATGCGCCTGAATGCCACCACGACGCAGGAAAAAGCGTGGATGCTGCGTGCGGCCTATGAGCTGACGCGCGAACGCACGAAGCTCGACATCGTCGTCGACGGCAAGCCGGCCATCCCGCGCGCGGGCGCCGTGCGCCTCTCGCCTTCGCTCGCCCAACTCGATGCGGGGATGACGATCCTGAACAGGGGCGACGCGCCCGTCTGGCGCGACGTTTCGGTGCAGGGCACGCCGGTGCTACCGCCGCCCGCCGAAGCAAGCGGGCTCACCCTCAAGAAGACGGTGTGGACGCTCGCCGGCCAGCCTGCAGATCCTATGCAGATGAAACAGAACGACCGCGTGATGGTGGTACTCGAAGGGCAGATGGCAAACGGACTTGCGCGCAAGATGGCGGCGCTCGATCTGCTGCCCGCGGGGCTCGAGATCGAGACGCCGCTCGCCGGCGACGCGGCCAAGCCCTATGCGTGGCTCGGCACGCTCAACGACGTGACAGTCGAAGAGGCGCGCGACGACCGCTTCGTCGCCGCTTTCGACATCGGCTCGACGGTCGAATCCGACC
>DASXMF010000188.1:0-7054 GCA_036495845.1 Rhizomicrobium sp. | reverse complement strand
CTACCAGATGAACCGCCCCGCCTTCCTCGACGCCCAGAAAGCGGCACAAGAGACCACGTTCGTCATTCTCTTCGCGGTCAGCTTCTCTCATCTGCTCAACGACATGATGCAGGCGCTGCTGCCGGCGATCTATCCGACGCTCAAGACCGACTATCACCTCAATTTCGCGCAGATCGGTTTTGTGACGCTTGCCTTCCAGCTGACGGCGTCGCTCCTGCAGCCCGTCGTCGGGCTCGTCGCCGACAAGCGGCCCATGCCCTACTCGCTCGCCACGGGCATGGTGTCCACACTCGCCGGTCTGCTGCTCCTGTCGGTCGCGCACACCTACGCGATGATCCTTGTCGCCGCCGCGGCCGTCGGACTCGGTTCCTCCGTTTTCCATCCGGAATCCTCGCGCGTCGCGCGCATGGCCGCAGGCGGCCGCTATGGCCTCGCGCAATCGATCTTTCAATTGGGCGGAAACATCGGCTCCGCGCTCGGACCGTTCACCGCGGCCTTCATCGTGCTCGCCTGGGGCCAGAGAAGCATTGCGCTCTATTCGCTGGCGGCGCTCACCGCCATCTTCATCCTGTGGAACGTCGGCACCTGGTACAAGACGCACGGCCTCATGCGGATCAAGACCGCGCCGAAGCTCGCAAGCCACGCCGCACTATCGCCCGCCCGCGTGAAGCAGTCGATTGCCATCCTGCTGATGCTGATCTTTTCGAAATACATCTATCTGACCAGCATCAACAGCTTCTACACTTTCTATCTGATCCAGAAATTCCATGTCTCGATTCGCAGTGCGCAGCTGCACCTGTTCATCTTCCTGGCCGCCGTCGCGGTGGGGACTTTCCTCGGCGGACCTCTGGGCGATCGCTTCGGGCGCAAATACGTCATCTGGTTTTCGATCCTGGGCGCCTTGCCGTTCACGCTCGCCCTGCCATTCGCGGATCTGTTCTGGACCAGCGTGCTGAGCATTTTCATCG
The DNA here is from genome assembly GCA_036495845.1 of Rhizomicrobium sp. Taxonomy (GTDB): domain Bacteria; phylum Pseudomonadota; class Alphaproteobacteria; order Micropepsales; family Micropepsaceae; genus Rhizomicrobium. Next base: position 6,086 of record DASXMF010000188.1, on the reverse strand, counting down.
GAATGATTCTGGCTTCCGCCTTCTCCGCGATCGTCGTCTACGGGCAGGAGCTGGTGCCGGGCCGCGTCGGCATGGTCGCCGGCATGTTCTTCGGCTTCTCGTTCGGCATGGCCGCGATCGGCGCCGCGGCTCTGGGCGAAGTCGCGGACCTGACGAGCATCACCTTCGTCTATCGCATCTGCGCTTTCTTGCCGCTCATCGGATTGCTCGCGATGTTCCTGCCCAATGTCGAAGCCGGCGCGCGGCCGAAGCCCGAGGCGCAGGAGATCGTGGCGGAGTAGAGTTGTGCGCGGCACCCCTCACCGACGCCGGAGGGGTTGAGAGTCATCGTCTCCGAGCCCTCTCCCACAAGGGGAGAGGGCGACTCATGCGTCAGCTCGCCGGCACGAAATAAGCAGCGCTGATGCAGCACTCCGCGTCCCCTCGCCCCTTGTGGGAGAGGGTTGCAGCAGGAAACGGATCTCACATTGAAAACCCAGGTGAGGGGTACCCGCGTTGGTGCAGGTGAGGGGTGCGAGCTTACGCCGTCGCGGTGGCGACGCCGTGCTGTTTGAACAGCGCCTCGAGCTCGTTCGTCTCGTGCATCTCGCGGATGATGTCGCAGCCGCCGACGAATTCGCCCTTGACGTAAAGCTGCGGGACGGTCGGCCAGTTCGAGAATTCCTTGACGCCCTGGCGAAGCTCGGGATCCTTGAGCACGTCGAAGCTTTTGAACTTGACGCCGAGATCGGTGAGAATTTGCACGACCGCCGCCGAGAATCCGCATTGCGGGAATACCGGCGTGCCCTTCATGAACAACACGACGTCGTTTCCTTCGACGTCCTGGGCAATGCGTTCCGCGATGGATCCGGTCATGGCGTCCTCTGGGTGCAGATGCTTGTGGACTTAGGGTCGCGCGCGGCGATGGTCAAGGGCGATGCTCAATCCTTCGCCGCGGTCTGCAGCGAAAGGGCGTGGAGCACGCCGCCTATGCGGCCCTTGAGCGCGTCGTAAACCATTTGATGCTGCTGCACGCGGGTCTTGCCCTTGAAGGCGCTGGTCGTGACCATCGCCGCATAATGGTCGTTGTCGCCCGCGAGATCGGTGATCGTCACCGCCGCATCCGGGAAGGCTTCCCGGATCAGCTTCTCGATCTCGCTTGCGGACATCGCCATCGGACAAGCCTGTCAGTTCGTCGGCGGCAACTCCGCGCCGCCCATGTAGCGAGGAAACCAGCCCTCATGGGCCGCCCTGAGCACATCCAGCCGCACAGTTTCGGATCCGATATCAATTGTAACCCCGCCCGTGCGGCCAAGGGAAGAAGCGGAAATGCCTTCCGCCTCGGCTTTCGTCAGCAGGTCCGCGGAATCGTTGGCGGGAACGGCGAGCACGTAACCTGCCTGATCTTCCCCGAAAAGAAACGGAATGGGGTCCGGCGGCAAAGATGAAATGAATTGCAGACCCATGCCGCCTGCAAGCGCCATCTCCGCGAGCGCAACAAGCAGACCGCCATCGGAAATGTCGTGCACAGTGTCGACCTTGCCCGATTCGATCAGTCCACGGACGAAATCGCCATGGCGCTTCTCGCGCGCGCAATCGACGGGCGGCGCCGCACCCGTTTCCCTCCCCTCGATCTCGCGCAGATAAAGCGACTGACCAAGGTGTCCCCGCTCAGCCCCAACGAGAATGACGATGTCACCCTCGCGCGTGAACGCGGGCGTCGCCATGCGGCGCAGGTCCCTGATCAACCCAACGGCGCCGATCGCAGGCGTGGGCAGGATCGCTTCGCCATTGGTCTCGTTGTAGAGCGAGCAATTGCCGGAGATCACCGGAAAATCGAGCGCGCGGCAGGCCTCCGCGATGCCGTCGACCGAGGCGGCGATCTCGCCCATGATGTCGGGCTTCTCCGGATTGCCGAAATTGAGATTGTCGGTGACGGCGAGCGGTTTGGCGCCGGTCGCGCTCAGATTGCGCCACGCTTCCGCCACCGCCTGCTTCGCGCCTTCGCAGGGGTCGGCGCGGCAATAGCGCGGCGTGACATCGGTGGTGATGGCGAGCGCCTTGTTCGTGCCGTGCACGCGCACGACCGCGGCATCGCCGCCCGGCGGCTGGATGGTGTCGGCCATCACGCTCCAATCGTACTGCTCCCAGATCCAGCGCCGCGAACAAAGATCGGGCGTGCCCATGAGTTTCACGAGTGAGTCCATGACGGGCTTTGCGCGATCGAACGAATGCCGTTCCGTAACCGGCGCGCGCTTGTGCAGCGGCCGCTGGTAGACGGGCGCCTCTTCCGACAGCGCGTGCACGGGAATGTCTGCAACCGTCTCGCCCTCGTGCCGCACCACGAAGCGACCCGTATCGGTGGTCGTGCCGATGACGGCGAAATCGAGCTCCCATTTGCGGAAGATGCGTTCGGCTTCGGCTTCGCGCCCGGGCTTCAGTACCGCGAGCATGCGTTCCTGCGATTCGGACAGCAGCATCTCATAGGCGGTCATCTTCTCTTCGCGCTGGGGAACGCGGTCGAGATCGAGCACAATTCCCGAGCCGCCTTTGGACGCCATCTCGGCGGAAGACGAAGTGAGGCCGGCCGCGCCCATGTCCTGGATGGCGACGATGGCGTCGGTCGCCATCAGTTCGAGGCAGGCTTCGAGCAGAAGCTTCTCGGTGAAGGGATCGCCCACCTGCACGGTCGGACGTTTCTCCTGCGAATCCTCGCTGAATTCCGCCGACGCCATGGTAGCGCCGTGGATGCCGTCGCGTCCTGTCTTCGAGCCGACATAGACGACGGGGTTGCCTGCGCCCTCCGCGGCCGATGTGAAGATGCGGTCGGCGCGGGCGAGCCCCACGCACATCGCGTTGACGAGAATGTTGCCGTTGTACGAAGCGTGGAAATTCACCTCGCCGCCGACCGTCGGCACGCCCATGCAGTTTCCGTAACCGCCGATGCCGGCGACCACGCCCGATACGAGATGCCGCGTCTTCTCGTGCTCGGGCGCGCCGAAGCGCAGCGCGTTCATCATGGCGACGGGCCGCGCGCCCATGGTGAAGACGTCGCGCATGATGCCGCCCACGCCCGTCGCCGCGCCCTGATAGGGCTCGATGAAGGAAGGATGGTTGTGGCTCTCCATCTTGAACACGGCGACATCTCCGTCGCCGATATCGATGACGCCCGCATTCTCTCCCGGCCCCTGCAAAACCCACGGAGCTTTGGTCGGAAGGCGGCGCAGATGCGCGCGCGTCGATTTGTAGGAACAGTGCTCGCTCCACATCACCGAGAAGATGCCGAGCTCGACAAGGTTGGGCGCGCGCCCGAGCAGCTCGACGATGCGCGCATATTCGTCCGGCGCGAGCCCGTGCTCGCGGACGAGTTCAGGCGTGATGTCGTTCACCGGGACCCCTCACCTCTGCATGTGCGGTTGACAGACATCGCGTGTGTTCCCTCTCCCACAAGGGGAGAGGGGATTGCGTACGTTATTTTACCGGTGCTGTTGCAGGACTCGGAACTACCCTCTCCCCTTGTGGGAGAGGGCTGCAGGAGGAAATGGTCAAAGGCGCATAGGCGCGGGTGAGGGGCCGCGGCTCTCACGACAGCGCTTCGACCAGGCTTTCGAACAGCGGGCGGCCATCGGTGCCGCCAAGCAACACGTCGCAGACCCGTTCGGGATGCGGCATCAGTCCGAGCACGTTGCGTTTGCGGCTCAGTATCCCCGCGATGTTGCGCGCCGAACCGTTCGGATTGTCGCCCGGCGCGTAGCGAAAGACGACACGGCCTTCGCCCTCGAGCCGGTCGAGAGTCGCCTCGTCGGCGGTATAATTCCCATCGCCATGGGCGACCGGAAAATTCACGCGCTGGCCCTTGTCGTATTTGCGCGTGAACGCCGACCGGGTTTCCTCGACATCGAGGGCGACGGGGCGGCAGACGAATTTCAGCTCCGCATTGCGCATCAGCACGCCAGGCAGCATGCCCGCCTCGGTCAGAACCTGGAATCCGTTGCAGATGCCGAGCACGGCAAGGCCCTGCTCGGCCTTTGCCTTGATGTCACGCATGATCAGCGACTGGGCCGCCATCGCGCCGCAGCGCAGATAATCGCCATAGGCGAAGCCGCCCGGCAGCACGACGAGATCAACATCGGGAAGTTCGCTGTCGCCGTGCCAGACCATTGCCGGCTTCCTGCCTGTCGATTGTTCGAGCGCGACCGCCGCGTCGCGGTCGCAATTCGAAGCGGGAAAGACGACGACCGCAGATTTCATCGCGAACCCCTCACCCGCATTTGAGTGGTTGTGAGGGCTCGAATGTTTCCCCTCTCCCACAAGGGGAGAGGGGATTTCTTGCGCTGATTTCCCGCTGCTGATGCAGGACTCATGACTACCCTCTCCCCTTGTGGGAGAGGGATGCAGGTACGGGAGTCGAATTCTGCTCCGAAATGGGTGAGGGGTTTTCGGATCTCACGCATCGAGCTCAATCTCGTACGTCTCGATCACCGTATTGGCGAGCAGCAGCTCGCACATCTGCCTCACCTGCGCGCGGGCCTTGGCCTGGTCGCTTTCCGCGAATTCGATATCGATGATTTTGCCCTGCCGCACTTCGCTGACATTGCGGAAGCCGAGGCCGTGCAGCGCATGGCCGATCGCCTTGCCCTGCGGATCGAGCACGCCATTCTTGAGAGTGACGAACACGCGCGCCTTCATGGGGCGAACATAGGACGATTCGCCCGCGGGCGGTAATCGGAATGACGGACCTGCGGCCTATTTGCCCGGTCCGCCCGTCATTTGACGAGAACCGGGCCCTTCTGCTCGCTCTGCACGGATTCGGGCATGATGCCGAGGCGCCTTGCGACCTCGGAATAGGCTTCCACCACGCCGCCCAGGTCGCGGCGGAAACGGTCCTTGTCCATCTTCTCGTTGGTCGAGACGTCCCACAGCCGGCACGAATCCGGGCTGATCTCGTCGGCCAGGACGATACGCATATAGTCGTTCTCCCACAGGCGCCCGAACTCGACCTTGAAATCGACCAGCTTGATATTGGCGCCGAGGAAAAGGCCCGAGAGGAAATCGTTGATGCGGATGGTGAGGTTGACGATGTCGTCGAGATCCTGCGGATTCGCCCAGCCAAAGGCGGTGATGTGTTCTTCCGACACCCAGGGATCGTGAAGCTGATCGGATTTGTAATAATATTCGATGATCGAGCGCGGCAGCACCGTTCCCTCATCGATCCCGAGGCGCTTGGACAGCGAGCCCGCCGCGACGTTGCGCACCACGACTTCGAGCGGGATGATCTCCACCTCCTTGACCAGCTGCTCGCGCATGTTGAGCCGGCGCACGAAATGGGTGGGCACGCCGATCGCGGTCAGCTGCGACATCAGATATTCGGAGATGCGGTTGTTCAGCACCCCCTTGCCCTCGATGGTCGCGCGCTTGGTGGCGTCGAAAGCGGTGGTGTCGTCCTTGAAATACTGGACCAGGGTTCCCGGCTCCGGTCCCTCATAGAGAATCTTGGCCTTGCCTTCATAGATCATGCGGCGGCGTTTCATGGGGTCGTCCTTGGACGGAGGCGGGGCGTGCACGGCCCGGCAAACCCCGAACTTAGCGGAAGCCGCGCACCCGCGGCAACGCCGCAGCGCACACATGATCGCTGCCGGTCGCGCGCCGTGGGAGCTTCGGCTAAGCTGGGCCTTTCCAGCCATCGAATAATGGCGCTCTCTCCAATCTTTCAAGAGGTTAGCCTATGACCGGGGCGTTCGAAGACCGTGAAAAGAGCTATGAGGCCAAATGGGCGCATGATGAAGACGTGCGCTTCCGGACCGTTGCACGCCGCAACAAGCTTCTGGGCCAGTGGGCGGCGGCGGAAATGGGACTCAAGGGGGCGGCCGCGGATTCCTACGTCCACGTTCTTCTCGACCTCGAGGTCAAGGGCGGGCGCGACGAAGATATCGCGGCGAAAATCCGCGCCGATTTCGATGCGCAGGGGATCGGGCTCTCCGATCACGTCATCCATCGCAAGATGGAGGAATTGCTCGCAGAAGCGGGAAGCCAGGTGATGCGCGAAACGAAGAAGGGGTAGGAGATTGTTGGGGCACGTGCCCCCTCCGTCTCGCCCGACCGTGGGC
>DASXMF010000187.1:0-4360 GCA_036495845.1 Rhizomicrobium sp. | reverse complement strand
CATCATCATTCGTCCGGGCATTCGGACATGGTCGATGCCCGGACCGAATCCGATCAGGGCATCGTGGACGAACAGGCCGCTGCCGAACCGGGCAGCGAGACAGGCGATCGTTCCGCGCAGGCGCTGCGCAACGACAGCCAGCGCTCCGCACAGCGTTTCGTGCGCCGCAAGCATTACAAGATTCAGGAAGTCATCAAGCGCCGCCAGATCATCCTGGTGCAGGTCGTCAAGGAAGAACGCGGCAACAAGGGCGCAGCGCTGACCACCTATCTTTCACTCGCCGGCCGCTACTGCGTTCTCATGCCCAACACGCCGCGCGGTGGCGGAATCTCGCGGAAAATCACGAGCGCCACCGATCGAAATCGCCTCAAATCCGCTGCCCAGTCGCTTGAACTTCCGGAAGGAATGGGCCTCATCATCCGTACAGCGGGCGAGAACCGGACCAAGGCAGAGATCAAGCGCGATTACGAATATCTCTTGCGGATGTGGGACACGATTCGTGAACTGACACTCAAGTCGAACGCTCCGGCCTGCGTGTACGAGGAAGGCGACCTCATCAAGCGCGCGATCCGCGACCTCTATAACAAGGACGTGTCGGAGATCGTTGTCGAAGGCGAAGACGGATACCGCAACGCCAAGGACTTCATGCGCATGCTGATGCCCAGCCATGCCAAGAACGTCAAACCCTACAAGGAAGCGATTCCGCTCTTCCAGCGCTACCAGATCGAGGCGCAGCTCGACGCGATGTTCACACCGAGCGTCACGCTCAAATCCGGTGGTTATATCGTCATCAATCAGACCGAGGCGCTGGTTTCGATCGACGTCAATTCCGGACGGGCGACGCGCGAGCATTCGATCGAGGACACCGCTTACAAGACCAATCTCGAAGCGGCCGAAGAAATTGCCCGGCAGCTCCGCCTTCGCGATCTCGCCGGACTCATCGTCATCGATTTCATCGACATGGAGGATACGCGCAACGACCGCAACGTCGAAAAGCGCCTTCGCGACTGCATCAAGAACGACCGCGCGCGCGTGCAGATCGGCAAGATCAGCCAGTTCGGCCTGCTCGAAATGTCTCGCCAGCGATTGCGCGCCGGCGTGGTCGCCGGATCGACCGTGCCCTGCCCGCATTGCGGTGGACAGGGCATCGTGCGTTCCGTCGAATCGACGGCCTTGCGCCTTCTGCGGGGGTTGGAAGAGGAAGCCCAGCGGCAGAGGGCCGCCACCCTTCTCGTGCGCGCGCCGACCGAAGTTGCGATCTATGCGCTGAACCAGAAACGGCGCGAGATTGCGCATATCGAATCCGAATACAGCCTGCTCGTGCAGTTCGACGCCAGTGAGACGATGCTGGCCGGAACTTTCGAGATCGAGCGCATTGGCCAGCACATGCCCGACGACCGCGTCAAACCCCAACCCATGGCGGAGGTCGCCGCCACTCCTGTCGATGTGGTCGAGCCTCTTCCGCCGGAACAGGCAGACGAACCGGAACAACGGGCGACGGAGTCACAACCCGCTCCGGGAACCGGCAAGCGCAAGCGAAAACGGCGGCGTGGCCGCGACCGGGACCGCACAAACGGCGCCTCTCCTCAAGACGTTCACGCCAATCGCGCAACCGCAATCGAACCGGTCAAAAGCGTGCAGCAGACTGCGCCGGAGAGCCCGGTTCCTGGAGCGCCAGGCAACGTCGTCTCAAACAATTCGACCAGCGCCGAGAACGGGAGTTCGCGCAAGCGCCGTCGCCGCCGTCGCGGCCGGCGCGGACCACGCGACAGTGTCGCTCCTCAAACGGAAACGCGTGACGGCACCGTCGACGCGGCAAATTCCGCCGACCCCCGCCCGCAACCGTTGCCCCGCCCGGTTCGTTCGGACACGGAAGACTCGCTTTTGCCACAAATCGGCACTGCTGCCGTCGTTCTGAACGCGCCCTCCGAACCGGTATGGTCGCTGTCACAGGTCGAAGAGCACATCGTGGCGACAGAGATGCCGCGTGCTGAATCTGTCGAAACCGTCGATGCCGAGCCGCGCGTGCCCGACGCTGCGCCCGCGGACGCACCGGAGGTCCCGTCACCCACCACGCCACCAGAGCCGCCTCGCAAAGGCTGGTGGCAAAGGCCATTCCGCCTGCGGGAATAATACCTCCTTACGCCGCGCTTCAGAACCTGGCGGACGCTCCGAGCCCGTGGGCGCCGGGATCGGGCACGGCGGCGCAGGAGCCATTCTGGCAGGCGATGACATTGACTGTGTCGTAGGGCGCGATTCCTGTGGAATGCAGGATGCCGGGTCTGGTCACGTCCTCTCCCCCCACGAGCTTGAGCAGGGCCAACGCGATCCCCGCGGTGCCATTGGGACCACCCCCGCCAGCTCCGGCAAGGGAAACCTTGCCGTCCGTTTCGGCAACCACGGGGGTAAGAAAGGCTGCCGCCAGCCCCGCCTTGCCCTGGTCGGGCGCGGCGGCAAGCGTGACGCCGGTTCCGCCAGCCGTGTGTCCCGATCCAAAGGGTCCATTCATGGTCACGGCGCAGGCGACGGCGAGGCCATCGGGATCCTCGACGGCAAATCCGGTCGCACCGAGATCGCGCGGCAGCGATTCGATTCCAAATGCATCGAGCGACGCCTTCGTAGCGGACGCAACTGGCGCGATGAGATTGCCGCCCGATTTCGGCTGGCCGGTTGCATCGACCAGATGCGAAAGCAGCGCAGCTGCGAAGCGGCCTGCTCCCGTTCGCGAGGCCGGAAGATAAACCGTCTCATTGCCAACTCTTGTGATCGCAGGCGGTCCACGGCGAGGGGTATAGGACGCAAGGTCATCATTGCCGATCGAACCGCCCTGCCCTTCCGAATAGGAGACGATCGCACTCGCGATTCGACCCCGATAAAAGCCCGTGGGCCCAAACTCGCGAATCATCGAAAGACTCTGCGCAAGAGCCGGGGCCACGGCGAGGGTGCCTGCGGGGCGAACATGACCGCCTTCGTCGAGGAACTCCGCTGCGAGCCCCGCATCGAGACGAATGACATCCTGGCTCGCGGCAAGGCGCGTAGCGAGGGCTTGCGAAATGTCAAAGCCCGCCGCCGCCATCCCCTCTGCCGGCGACACGACACGCTGCCAAGGCAGCCTGCCATAGGATGCCTGCAGCAGGAAAAATCCGCTGACGTTGCCCGGCACTGCGTAGGGACCGCCGTGACTCGCCTCGCGTGCCAGGAAATCGAACGCTTCCGTTTTCGATCTTGCGGAGTCGTGAACGATGCACAAACCGCCTCCGCCCAGCGCGGCTGCTACGGGATACGTCACCGACAGCGCAAAATATGTTGCGGCCGCAGCGTCAGCGGCGTTCCCGCCATGAGCGAGCACCACGGCGCCCGCGGCAACGGCGTCCGGCTCGTCACCTACCACAAGGCCCGCGCCCGGCAAGGTGCCTCCGGACTCGCCCAACATGGAGCACCCGCATAGGACAAGGAGCACAAGGGCGGAGACCGTAAGGCGAGAGCAAAGCATCATTCATTCCGATATGTTGAAGGCGTTATTCGCTGGCGTGGATCGCGCGTTGACGCCTGAACGGCGCGCACCTACGGTCCGGTTCGACCGGGGGCTGGCGGCAGGAGAATTCAAGCCTTGACGTTTTGCAACCCTCCAGGACCTGGCGTTCTTCGCGTTCCGCGCGCCGTTCGGCGTTACATCACGGCAATGCTATGCGCCATTTGCGCTTTTTGCGTGGCGGCCGAGCCGGCGGCCGCCCAGGCGCTGCAGCTGATTCGTGACACCGAAGCGGAAAGGCTGCTCAAATCCTATGAAGACCCCATTCTTGTAGCGGCTGGGCTCGATCCGGCGGCAGTCAAGATGTACATCGTCCAGGATCCGTCGCTCAATGCCTTCGCGGCGGAAGGACAGAACATCTTCGTAAACACCGGCCTCCTGCAGCAACTTCACTCTCCCAATGAAGTGATTGGCGTGCTCGCCCACGAAACGGGCCATATCGCCGGCGGGCACCTGATCCGTGACACCAATGCCATTTCCAAGGCGATGATTCCCATGCTGATCGGCGTGGCGGCGGGCCTCGCGGCGATGATCGCCGGCGCCGGTGAAGGCGGCATGGCGATACTCGGCCTGGGCATGACCGCATCCCAGGCGCAATTCATGCAGTTCAGCCGCGCGCAGGAAGCCACGGCGGATCAGATGGGACAGAAATTTCTCCGACAGACGCACCAATCTGGCCGGGGAATGTTGAACGTGTTCGAGCGCATGGCCGACGAGGAAGCGATGTCGGCTTACAAAATCGATCCGATGGCGAACGATCACCCGGCCTCGCGCGAGCGAATCGAGCTCCTGCAGCGAATCGTCGACGCGTCCCCCTATAAGGACGTG
>DASXMF010000186.1:0-4681 GCA_036495845.1 Rhizomicrobium sp. | reverse complement strand
AGACCGTGGCAATGAACACAAGGCAGCAATGGATTTCCGAGATTCGTATTGGAGCGGCGCGCGCCGCTCTGGCGTTGATGGTCGTCCCGGTGCTGGGCCTGGATGGGGCCCGGTCAGCGCAGACCAGCAGGTTGACGGTGCTGTATAACTTCGCGGGATCGTCCGACGGGGGCGATCCCGACGCGAGTCTGATCCGTGACTCTGCGGGAAATCTCTATGGCGCCGCCGATTACGGCGGCACTGCGTTTGCGGGTGTTGTTTTCAAGGTTGCGCCCGGCGGAACGGAAATGGCGCTGTACAGTTTCAGCGGCGGCGCCGATGGGGCACAACCTTTTTCCGCGCTGGTGCGCGACAAAGCCGGCAATCTCTACGGCACGACGACCATGGGAGGCAGTGCAAATGCGGGAGTGGTGTTCAAGCTCGATCCCGGCGGCACGGAAACTGTATTGCACAATTTCGTCGGAGGAACGGACGGTACTACTCCGACCGGAGGTTTGCTGGAGGACAAGAGGGGCAATTTCTATGGCACCACCTCGCAAGGTGGAACATCGAACGCGGGAGTGCTGTTCAAGATAAGCGCGAAAGGGAAATACAGCATTCTGCACACCTTCACCGGTGCGACGGATGACGGGAAGTATCCTACCTACACCAGCCTCCTGAGCGATTCGACCGGGGCCCTCTATGGCGTAACCGAAGAGGGCGGCGCTGCCAACGGCGGGATCCTGTACAGCTTCAGCAAGACGACGGGAAAACTGACCATCCTGCACAGCTTCATGGGAGGAACGACCGACGGCTGCAACGTTCTGGGAACTCCGTTCATCGACGGGAACGGAAACTTTTACGGTACGACATCGTCTTGCGGCACCTCGAGCCTGGGCACGGTCTGGAAGGTGAGTGCGAACGGAACCGAGACGGTGCTTCACACCTTTGCCGGTGGAACGGCCGATGGGGAGTACCCGCTGGCCGGCGTGATCGTGGATGCAGGCGGCAACGTCTACGGGGACACGGAGACAGGCGGCGCCTCAAATCTCGGAACGGTGTACAGCATCAGCGCGAACGGGACATTCACCCTCGTGCACAGCTTTGCCGGGACCGACGGCAAATATCCGTACGGCGGCTTAGTCCGGAGCCGCAGGGGCGCTCTCTTCGGCACAGCCTTTAATGGTGGCACGATCGGCTACGGAACAGTCTGGAAGATGGGCAAGTAGCTGGCGCGAAACGTAGCGGATCGCCGCCTGTCGCCTGTCGCGAGGCCAAGCGTTGGCGCGTGCGCACTCCTCAGGAACGCGGTGACAACAGCAATGGTCTCTTTGTTCACTGCGCGCGTGATGAACATGACCGTGTCGCCGTATTCGTCGACGACATTCAATGCCGGTCTGCGTCGCGATGGCGCAAAATCTCCCTGGGAGAAACCCGGGTTTGCGTGGCCCGCTTTCTCGCGCGCAGCCGTTTCGCCCAGGCATCGATGGAGGGACGGGCGGCCAGCCGTTCCAGCTCGACACGCAGGAGCTCCTGCATCGACTTGCCCTGCATCGCCGCACGGGCCGCAAGCTCGTCGCGGACGTTCTCCGGAACATCGCGGATGGTGATCTGAACACGCATACAAGCACGATGATGGTGTTGCAGTCAGACCGCAAGCGCGTTCGGCGATTTGGTGCGGGATGAGATCGAATGGAATCGCTTGCGATAAATCACGCGATCAACTTCCCCCTCGCGGGGAGGTGAAGAACTCAACGTATGCACTTTTATTGATGTTAGTTGTCATGGCCCGCCTGAGAGCGGGCCATCCAGGTGAAACTTCTCCGAAGGTTCATTCGGCGCGCGGACGCGCGCCGGCTGGGTGGCCCGGTTAAACCGGGCCATGACAATTTGTTTTGCAATTCAGCGCATTCAGAAATCGCTCTACGCCGCTCCTCCCTGTTCCATCGCCAGTTCGGCCATGAGGCTTTCGCGGCCGCGGAAGATGGTGGCGACGGCGAGCGTGCGCCCGGATTTGCGGAAACGCAGCGCCACATCGTGCGCGCCCGGATCGCCGTCCTGCGCGATCTCGTCCCACGCGGCGGCGTGGCCGACATAATCGATCGAGACGTCGTAATGCTGCGTCCAGAAGAACGGTACTGCATGATGGCGCTCGCGCGCACCCAGCATGTTGCGCGCCGCGGTCTGGCCCTGCCGCTCGGCCACCACCCAATGCTCGATGCGCAGCCGCCCGCCGCTTCGCGGGCCGGGAACGCTTGCAATGTCTCCGGCAGCGAAAATGCCGCGCGCGCTGGTCTCGAGAGTTTCGTCGACAAGAACGCCGCGCTCGACGGCGAGGCCCGCTCGTTCGGCGAGCGCGGTGCGCGGGTGCACGCCGATGCCGACAACCACCAGATCGGCGAAGAGCGACGCGCCGTCGTCGAACGTGACCTGTCCCGCTTCGATCGCGGCCACCGTGCGGCCCAGATGGAAGACAACGCCGTGCTCCTCATGCAGCGCGCGCAGGAAATCGCCGAGCGCGGAGCCGAGCACGCGTTCCATCGGCCGCGCTTCCGGCGCCACGACGTGAATTTCGACGCCGCGCTCGCGCAGCGAGGCCGCCGCTTCGAGGCCGATGAAGCTGGCGCCGACGACGACGGCATGTTTCGCGGTCGCGGCCCGCGCGATCAGCTCGCGGCAGTCGGCCAGCGAGCGCAATGTTCGCACATGGGGCAGTTCGGCGCCGGGCACGGTGAGCCGCACCGGTTCCGAGCCGGTGGCGATGAGCAATCTGTCGAAGCCGAGCGAATCGCCGCCCGCCAGGATCACGCGGCGTCCCGCGACATCGATTCCGGCCACCATAGTGCCGAGGCGCAGCGCGATGTCGTTGTCGCGGTAGAATTCCGGCGGGCGCAACGGAATCCATTCCTCCGGCGCCTTGCCGGCGAGATAATCCTTGGAGAGGTTCGGACGGTCGCAGGGCGGCGCGTCGTCGGCGCTGAGGATGGTCACTGCGCCGTCATGTCCCTCACGGCGAAGCATCTCGGCCGCGGCATTGCCGGCGGCGCCGCCGCCGATGATGACCATGGAGGTTGACGCGCCGGCGCTCCGCTTTGCTTTCGCAGGAATGCGCGGTCCAACCTCTGCGATCTTTTCGCGCACGAAGATGCGACCGTCGCGGCGCTCGACGCGCCAGCAGGAATTCGCATTGAGCGCGGGTGCGGCGAGCGCTTCACCCGTGCGCAGGCTGAAGCAGGCATGGTGCCACGGGCAGCGCACCGTGTCGCCGACCATCAGCCCTTCGTGGAGCGGACCGCCGTAATGCGTGCAGGTGGCGCCGATGGCGAAGATTTCTGCACCGCTTCGCGCGAGCAACACCGCTTCGCCGCCGACCTCGCCCACCAGCATGGCGCCATCGTGGAGATCGCCTTCGGGGATTCCGCTGGCGAGGTCAGGCTTGTTCTGATCCGTTTCCGTCATGGCGCCTCATCGAATTCGAGACAGAAGCGAGAACGTTATTCCCCTCATAGCCGGAAGCAAATTCGTGTCTGGAATCAATAACGAGCAATATGCCGGTTTTGAATCCTTCATGATTTGATCGGTGTCATTGACAAATGAGCCAACCGGAACCCCCGTATTTGCTGGGTTGCCGAGTGAGCCGATGAACGGAAAATGAAGCGCGCAACCGTGCTGGGCGGCGCCCGTTTTATATCTCTGGGTTGGGAATTCGGGCTGGCTCTTCATGAAAGGAGACCGAAGATGATGAAGCTATCGAACAGCATGAAAAACGCGGCGCTCGCGACGGTGTTGGGAGCTGGGTTGATCGGCGCGACAGCTGTCAGTTTCGCTCCTGTGGCTGCGCATGCGCAGTGGGACCGTGACCGGGACGACCGGGTGGTCCGCGATCGGGACGTCCGATTCCATCGCGACTGGGATGACAGGTACTACCACCGCTATTGGAACGGCCGTACCTGGGTCGGCATCGGCGTGCCGGGGTTCGGCATAGGCTTCTATGACACTCCGGCCTACGACCCGTACTATGCGAGTCCGTACTGCAGCGACTACGACTACGAGTACGGCTACTGCACGTACTGACGCATGACGACTTGACGGTTTCCGGGCCCGTTCGCGGGCCCGGAAACATGTCCGGGCGGAACGTTCTCGTGCACAGAATCCACTTCCGCTTAATTGCGGCGCGCTTTGACTGTCACACGTGAAACATCGGGCGCGCGAAACCTGTTTCTTTCCTGTTGCGGTCGCGATGTGCTCCTGTTCCCGCTCAAAAGCCGTTTTGTCGATCCCGTTGAAGCGAAAGGGCATTCGGCGCTGTGAGCGCATTCTGTTCGGCTTTTTCGCGATTCACCCCTGTATTTGGCCTGTTAAACAGGAATTCTCCGGCCGGGACTCACAGAAATCAGTGATGGGCACCCGCGCGCGGACGCCCGCGCCGGAATAGAGTGGCGGCATGCGCTACGGCGAGGGCCTGCTCGAAGAAATCCTGAGGCGGACGGATGTCGTCCAGCTCATCGGCCGGCGCGTGAAGCTGCAGCGCCGCGGGCGCATTTTCTGGGGGCTCTGCCCGTTCCACAAGGAGAAGTCCCCTTCGTTCAAGGTCGAGAACGAGCGGCGCAACTACAAATGCTTCGGCTGCGGCGCGGGCGGTGACGCGTTCCGCTGGCTGATGGAAACCGAAGGCCTGTCGTTTCCCGAAGCCGTGCAGCGG
>DASXMF010000185.1:0-8677 GCA_036495845.1 Rhizomicrobium sp. | reverse complement strand
TGTCGCGGTCGTGGACGGTGTCATCCGCCACGGATCGACGCCGTCATTGCCCTGGCTCGGCGGAACTATGGCGGTCGTCGCCGCTCTTGGGGCCGTGTTCGTATGGTTGGACTCCCGCGTTCGGGTGCACGCGCTCAAGTTTCGCGCCTCGCAGCTCGATGCGCTCGTCGCGAAACTGCACGAGAGCGAGACCCGCTTCAGGTGGCTCGTCGACACGCAGGAGGACGCCGTATCTCGCCGTACTCCTGATGGCCGTCTGACCTATGGAAACAACGCATTCTTCCGGCTGTTCGGCCTCGACCCGAAGCGCGCGCTGGGTCAAGTGTTTGCCCCCGACACCCGAGCCGACGCACCGGCCCCGGAACTTGACCCTTTCGCCGCCGAAAGCTCAGGCCGCAGCAGATCGCGCTACGATCAGAACGTGCGAACGATCTATGGTTGGCGGTGGATTGCGTGGGACGACTACGCTGTCCGAGACGCATCGGGCCGATTGATCGAGATCCAAAGTGTCGGACGAGATATTACGGAACGCAAGGCGCTTGAAGATGCCCTGACGGAAGCGCGCGACAGAGCCGAAGCCGCCAACCTTGCCAAGTCGCGGTTCCTCGCGGCGATGAGCCACGAAATCCGCACGCCGATGAACGGCGTGCTTGGCATGGCGCGCCTGCTCCTCGAGACCAGATTGCGGCCTGAGCAAAGTAGTTATGCGGTTGCCATTCGACAATCGGGCGAGGCGCTGCTCTCGCTGATTGAAGAAATTCTCGACTTTTCCAAGATCGAGTCGGGAACCACCGCCCTCGACGACGATGAAGTGGATATACGGGAGCTCACCGAATCTGTCGTCGAATTGCTGGCTCCGAGGGCGCATGGCAAAGCAATAGAGATTGCCGCCGTGATTGCGCCAGACACGCCAATGTCGGTACGCGCGGACGGCTCGAGGCTAAGGCAGGTTGTGACCAACCTCGTCGGGAACGCGGTCAAGTTCACGGAACAGGGCGGAGTGCGCGTTGTCGTGCGGACCGAACGCGAACTAGACACGCGGGTTTTGCGCTTCGAGATTCACGACACCGGTGTCGGCGTGCCGGCGCAGAAGCAGGACGACATTTTCCAGGAATTTGTGCAGGCGGACTCCACTCATGCGCGCCGATTCGGCGGCTCTGGTCTCGGACTTGCCATTTGCAAGAGGCTCGTCGAAGCGATGGGCGGCGCCATCGGCGTACAAGCCGCGCGGGACGGCGGAAGCCTTTTCTGGTTCACGGTTCCGGCGCCCGTCCTGCGCAAAGCCGCGCAGTCCGAAGGTACGCGTCTCGCACACACGCGTGCTGCGATTGTCACCGGCAATGCCCTGCTTAGAGAAAGCATTAGCGCGCAGATCGAGGCGGCCGGCGGAGAGGTCGTGCCGTTGTGCTCCGCCGGAGCGAACGAAAACGAACCGCCCGTCGCGATCGACGCGGTTCTCGTCGACGCTGGAACCTCGGGAGAAATCCGGTTGGCCGCTCAACCGGGTGGCACGACCCGTTCCATCGTGTTGCTGACACCGGCCGCGCGCGGCGAGATCGACGCGTTGAAGGATGCAGGTTTCTCGGCCTATCTCGTGAAACCCATCCGGCAGTCATCGCTTGTCGCTCGCATATTGTCGGAGCCGGAGTCAGAGGAAATCGAGCCCGCCGGTTCGACACATGGTGAATGGGCACAAACGGCCCTCGCTTCCGGCTGTGGCAACGACGCGATCGGTCGATCCTTGCGAGTCCTTGTCGCGGAAGACAACCCGATCAATGCCTTGTTGACGCGAGAATTGTTGCGCCGGCGTGGCCATTCGGTGAGGGAGGTGAACTCGGGCGAAGACGCGATCGCAGCGATGCAAGAGGAGCGGTTCGACGTATTTCTCACCGATCTCCATATGCCGGGGCTGGACGGCATCGAAACGGCGCGTCGCATCCGGGCCGCGGAATTCGCGTCCTCGTCCTCGCCCACCCCGATCGTGGCGATTACCGCAGACGCCCTCGAGGCGGGGCGGCAGGCTTGCAAGGACGCAGGCATGAATGGTTTTCTCACCAAGCCGATCGCCCCATCCGAGCTCGACGCCATGATCGCGAAACTCCTGCCGAGCGGCGCGCGCGAAGCCGCCGAATGACAGCTCCGGCGCGCAATCGCGTATTTATAAAATCCTACCTGAAGCCCCGCGTGCTGGTGATGCTAGCGCTCGGGTTTTCCTCAGGGCTGCCATTCCTGCTGACTGGAAATACGTTTGGCTATTGGTTGCGCGACGAGGGCACGTCGCTGACGGCGATTGGTTTCATCTCGTGGGTGGGCATCACCTACTCTATGAAATTTCTGTGGGCTCCGCTGATCGACAGGGCAAACCTTCCTGCGTTCGGCCGGCTGGGTCGAAGGCGCGGGTGGATGCTCCTTGCACAGATACTCGTTGCCTTGGGACTGCTCGCCATGGCCGCGATCGGCCGCGAAGGCGGACTGCTTTTGTTGGGCGCGTGCGCATTGCTGGTCGCGTTCGCCTCCGCTACGCAGGATATCGTGATCGACGCCTGGCGGATCGAGAGCGCCGAGAGCGGCGAGGAGCTCGGCCTGCTGTCTTCGGCCTATCAGTTTGGCTATCGAATGGCGCTGCTCGCGACCGATGCGCTCATTCTCGTTGCGGCGGCCCATATGGGCTGGCGTACATCCTACGCCGCTTGCGCAATTGGAATGATCGTTGGCATCGGCGCAACTATTATGGCGCTCGAGCCGGAGCGGGCCGACGCCGCCATCGAAACGAAAGCGCGCAGCGCGCCCCTATCGTCCATTCGCGGATTGCTCGATGCGATCGCCGGCCCCTTCGTCGTCTTCTTTCGCACGCATGGCTGGCTTGCCCTTGTGATGCTGTTGGCGATTGGACTCTATCGTTTGCCCGATTTCGTCATGGGCCCCATGGCGAACCCTTTCTACCACGACATTGGTCTGTCGAAGGATTATGTCGGTGCCGTACGCGGAACGATTGGCGTGATCGCGGCACTTCTCGGCATCGCTGCCGGAGGGGCCTGCGCGCTCAGGCTCGGCTATATGCGGGCACTCATCATCGGCGGCGTCCTGCAGGCGGTCGCGATCGCGGCCTTTGCCAGTCTTGCGCGCGCCAATCAGGATACACTTCTGTTTGCGGCGGTCATGAGCGGCGACAATTTCAGCACGGGCTTCGCCGGTGTCGCGCTGGTGTCCTATATGTCCAGTCTGACGAGTCTCGGGTACACGGCTACGCAATACGCGCTGCTGAGTTCGACCTATGCCTGGGCCGGTAAAATTCTCAAGGGGTTCTCCGGAGTCGTTGTAGAGGGGTTGAGTGCGACCCATGGCTTGATGGCGGCCTACGCAATATTCTTCGTCGGAGCTGGCGCAATCGGTATTCCGGCCATCATACTTTTTGTGGCCCTCGACACACGTCGAAACGCATTAACACGAGCGATTTCTTAGGGGCGGTCTGCCGATTTCCCACGGTCTGTCGCGGTTCCGTCATTTGCAGGAAAGGGTCTCTATCTGTACGATCTCTCCCGACTGAGAAGGGCTTCGCCGCCCCGGCGAATTCCTTGCGTGAAGGTAGCGCCGAGAGTGGTCAACATACACGAACCGGGCGCGTTTGAAGGCGTCCTCGAACAATGGCCGGTGCTCGCGACTTCGGGATCTCTCGAGGTCAGGCTGGCAGAGACCGACTCCGAAGTCGCGGCCGCTCAGCACTTGCGCTATCGCGTCTTCTACGAAGAAATGTCAGCCGTCCCAAGTCCGTCCATGCGCGAGCACCAGCGCGATTTCGACCGGTTCGACGATTATTGCGACCATGTGCTGGTTGTGGATCGTGCGGCGGTGGATGACGCTGGGCAACCGTCGGTCGTGGGAACGTACCGGCTCATGCGCGGGGTCGATGCCGCGCGCGCCGGCGGATTTTACACATCCGGAGAGTACAATATCTCCTGTTTGCTTGTCGCGGGCCTCGCAGACGCGCAGCTGCTGGAATTGGGCCGCTCCTGCGTGCTCAAAGCCTATCGCGCCAAGCCTGTGGCGATGCAACTGCTGTGGCGCGCCATCATGGTTTGTGTGGCGCGGTTTTCAGTCGACACGCTATTCGGCTGCGCATCTCTTCACGGCACGGATCCTGATGCACTGGCGCTTCCGCTCTCTTACCTGCATCATTTCCACGCCATGAAAAAATTGCCCGTGCGGGCTCGCAACGAATTGTACGTTCCGATGAACCGCATGGCCAGGGACGCCATCGATGTCCGCGACGCGCGTCGCGCGTTGCCGCCGCTGATCAAGGGCTATCTGAGAGCGGGAGCAGAGATTGGCGACGGAGCGGTGATCGACAGACAGTTCGGAACAATCGATGTCTTCATCCATATGCCCGTGAACAAGATCGAATCGCGCTATCGGCACCGCTTCGGCGCCAGCGGCTAGTGTCGCGGATTCGAAGTTCGCCGTATTATCGATATCACCCGTCCGAAATTCGCCGACAGCCCGACATGGAGATCATGCGAATTTCGGGATCGGGACACTGGCGTGTTGCATCGATCATCGGTCGCGTCCCAGCCGCCGCTCGATCGCGTTCCAGACCAGACTCGCGATGTCCTGGCCGCCGAAGCGCCTGATTTCCTGAATGCCGGTCGGCGAAGTGACGTTCACTTCGGTGAGGTACCCGCCGATCACGTCGATTCCCGCGAAGACAAGGCCTCTCTTCTGCAGTTCGGGACCGAGCGCTTCGCATATCCGCGTTTCATGCTCGCTTAACGTGGTGGGCTCGGGCCTTCCCCCTACATGCAGGTTCGAGCGGGCTTCGCCATGCGCCGGCACGCGGTTGACCGCGCCCGCAACGAGGCCGTCGACGAGGATGATGCGTTTGTCCCCGTTGCGGACTTCCGGAATGTAACGTTGCACGACGACAGGTTCGCGGTAGAGCTGTGTCAGCATCTCGAGCAATGCCCCGATATTTTCATCGTCTTCCTTGACGCGAAATACGCCCGCGCCGCCATTGCCGTAGAGCGGTTTCAGGATCAGATCGCGGTGTTCAGCGCGGAAGCGACGGATTTCTTCCCGGTCGCTGGCGATGAGCGTGGGCGGCATGAATTTCTTGAACAGCGTAACGAACAGTTTTTCTGGTGCGTTTCTGACATGGAAGGGATCGTTGACGACCAGCGTCGCTGGCGAGAGTCGTTCTAGCAGGTGCGTGGCTGTGATGTAGGCCATGTCGAACGGCGGATCCTGGCGCATCAGCACCACCTGCATCCGCCCGAGGTCACAAAGCGTCGAAGGCCCGAGAGTAAAGTGGTTGCCGCGTTCGTTGCGCACCACGAGCGGCCGAGTGCGGGCGCTGACGACGCCGTCCCGAAACGACAGATCGCGCGGCTCGCAATAGAAGAGCGTGTGTTCGCGGTTCTGCGCCTCCAGCGCGAGCGCGAAGGTGGAATCTCCGGCGATGTCGATCCGCTCGATGGGATCCATGAGTATCGCGACTGCGAGCGGCACGAGCGACGGTTCCTAGTTCAGCCTGCGCTTCAGGGCTTGGAGGCCGAGAGCTGCTTCATTGTGGAGAGGCGCGCCCGGCAAGGCCAGGGCGAGGCATGCTTCATAAGCTTTCTGTGCCGCGCCGAGCGCCCCCTCGGTTTCATTCAAGCGGGCCATATCCATCCACAGATCAGGATGGCGCGGCCCGATGAGGACCATTCTCTTAGCAATCTCGAGCGCGCGCATGCGGTCGCCAGTCTGCAAGGCCCTGAGCTTGAGATTGTTCTCCAGACGGAGCAGAACGTCGATATCTCCCTGCGTCTGCATCGCTCCTTTCTCTTGGGACGCGGCCACGCGCATGGATGGAGGCGCGTCGAGCGGCTCACGCTCGAGCGCCGCTCCTCCGTTGAATGGATCTATGAGGGCTTCGCCGCCACGCAATCCTATTCGCAGGAGAAAATGACCCGGCGAATGCAGCCCCGCCGCATCCAGACCGCCGGCTCGCGCCGCATGCATGTAAAGAATCCCCAGAGCGACCGGCAAGCCGCGGCGACGATCGATCACCGCGATGAAATCGGCATTCTGCGGATCGTCATAGGAAAGGCGATCCCCGTCATACCCGAACCGGCCGACCAGAAGCTTCGCAAGCGCACTCGCCGCATCTTCGGCGTTTCGGACAAGGCGTGCTTCCAGTCGCGCCTGATCTGCGATTTCGGCGAGGTGCGATCGATAAGGTTCCAGATCGCGCCCCGAATGGTCGAGTGCCGACAACATGAGCGCCGCGGCGGCGATGTCGAGAGGCCCCTCGCCCGCCTCTCCGAGGTGGCGCAGATATTCAATGGGATCGCCGGGCAACTGACGCATGCGACCGGGAGATTGCCTCACCTTGCCCCCGGTCGCCAAGCGTCGCGCAAATGTTTCGGCCAGCTTCGTCTTGAAATCACGATCGTATCGTACCGCACGCCATTCGACCCGAGGTTGCGCCATTGCGCCAGATAGAGATCGGCAGCCCGGGCGATACGAGCCTCCTGGCGCGGGCGCACTGCCTCCTGCGCATTGCGCAGGGATTCCCGTGTTTTCACCTCGACGAAACACAGAATTCCTCGTGGCGACCGCGCGACGAGATCGATCTCGCCGGCGCGCGTACGGATACGCCGTCCGAGAATGCGATAACCCTTCAGGATCAGGAGTAGCGTAGCCACAAATTCGCCGCGCCGGCCCCGGCGCTCGGCCGAACGCCGTCGCGCGGCAACAGACTCAATCGGCATTTGCAATTTCCTTGCGCACGAGCGCGCGCGCGTAGGCGAAGCGGCGTGGAAGGCCAAGCGCATCGGAGACGAGATCCGCTGCTGCGCGGACGGGCATGAAGGGCAAAGCCTTGTCGAGCAATCTGTCGAGAAGGTCGCTGTCGGGCGCCTGTTGCGGGGGTGGGCCGACGATCACGGTTATCTCGCCCCGTGGCGGGCCTCTGTCCGCATAGAGATGCGCCAGATAATCGAGCCCGCCCCGGGAAACTTCCTCATGAAGTTTCGTAAGCTCGCGCGCGATCGCCGCAGGGCGCGAACCGAGGACGTCGCACAGATCGCGGAGGGTCTCGGACAAGCGTCTGGGCGACTCAAAGAAGATCAGGCTGGCACGCAGGGCCTTGAGTTCCTCGAGCGCCGCGCGGCGAGCGGCGCTGGCAGCCGGCAGGAAGCCCGCGAACAGAAACCGGTCCGTAGGCAGCCCCGAAAGGACGAGCGCCGCGAGCACAGCCGATGCGCCGGGGACGACATGGACGGCGGTCCCTGCCGCCATCGCTTCGCGCACCAGCTTGTAACCTGGATCGGAAACAAGTGGCACGCCCGCATCGCTGACGAGAGCGATTCTGTCACCGGTGGCCAACCGCTTCAGGATCGACGGCCGCGCGCGGGCCGCATTGTGATCGTTGTAGGTCAGGAGCGGGCGCGATATGGCGTGGATTGCAAGCAGCTTTGCGGTAACGCGGGTATCCTCGGTCAGGATGGCATCGCACGTGCGCAACACATCCAGGGCGCGAAGGGTGATGTCGCGGGCATTGCCGATGGGCGTCGCGGTGATAAAGAGCCCAGCGTCCAGGTCGCTTTGCGATTTCGGGCGCGACGGGTTAATTTGTCCCATATCCGATCCCTGCATTTCGCGAGGCAGCCTTTCATGCACCGGCATTCGGCGGCCTCCCTGGGCGCCTCAGCGTTCCGCCCTCGGCAGCGATTGTGCGCGATCGGATTGTTCCTTGCGATAGGGATGGTTTGCAGCTGCGCGCCGGCGCCGCCACCGAGGCCCGTCGCTCCACCGCCGGCCGTTCCCGCGCGCCCGTCTGGAACCCAGCCCACACACCCCCTGGTCGAAGATCGGAACAGCTTTCTCAGGCTTGGAAACATGGGGGCGGCCCGCACGCCCGTGCGAATCGGGATTCTTCTGCCGTTCTCAAGCGGTTCGGCCAGTACGCGGGCGCTTGCATTGGGTTTGATGAAAGCCGCCGCAATGGCGCTGTTCGATGCGAAAAATCCCGACCTCGTGTTGATCTCCGCCGACGAGAATTCCGGTGGCGAAGCGGCAGTCGCGGGCGCCCAGACTCTGCTCGCCGAAGGCGCGGAAGTGATCGTGGGGCCCCTGTTTGGGCCATCCGTGTCGGCCGTCGCGCCGCTGACCCGCGATCATGGCGTCCCGTTGATCTCGTTTTCGACCGACCGCGCCGTCGCAGGCGATGGCGTCTATCTTCTGAGCTTTCAGCCGGAGAACGAGATCGATCGAATCGTTCGTTACGCCGCGGCCAAGGGGCACGTCGCCTTCGCTGCCCTTGTTCCGGCCACAGTGTATGGCACCCACGTCACCAAGGCATTCCAGGATAGCGTCAAGGCTTCGGCGGGCCACATCGTCGGTTTGGAGCATTTTGCTCCGGCGGCCGGCGATATCGCCGCGCCCGCCAAGAAGATCGCAGAATCGCAACCGGATGCCATCCTGATTGCGCAAGGTGGCTCGCTCCTGGCGGATATCGCGCCGACGCTTGCGGCGGATGGCGCAGGAAATCAGCGCGCACAGTATCTAGGCACCGGCCTGTGGGACGATCCGGCGACCGTGCACGAGCCAAGCTTGGCGGGAGGCTGGTTTGCCGCGCCCGACCCCGAAGTGAAGCGCGATTTCAACACGCGATTTCGCAGCGTATACGGCGCCAACG
>DASXMF010000184.1:0-18968 GCA_036495845.1 Rhizomicrobium sp. | reverse complement strand
GGTAGAAGAAAGGTTTAACGCGGAGGACGCAAAGGCAGCGCATGCTTCGACAAGCTCAGCATGAGGATATCCAGATATTCCTCACCCTGAGCCTGTCGAAGGGCTCTGCGTACCCCGCGCATGCTCCGCGTCCTCTGCGTTAAAAATTTCCTGGAACACAAACACACATCAAGGTTGGACATGCGAAATGCTTGAACAGTTGAAGACCAACAATCGCAAATGGGCGGCGCGGATGACCGCGGACGATCCGGAATTCTTTCACCGTCTCGAGCGTCAGCAGGCGCCCGAATATCTCTGGATCGGCTGCTCCGACAGCCGCGTGCCGGCCCACGAGATCGTCGGACTCGATCCGGGCGAGCTGTTCGTTCACCGGAATGTGGCAAATCTCGCTCCGCCCCAGGATTCCAACTATCTGTCGGTGCTGCAATTTGCGGTCGACGTGCTGAAGGTCAGACATATCCTCGTCGTCGGGCACTACGGATGCGGCGGGGTCAGCGCGGCCGTCGACGGCCGTCGCCGCGGGCTCGTCGATCACTGGCTTCATCCCATCCGCGAAGTGTTTCACCAGCACCGCCAGGAGATCGATGCAATTCCCGATGAACGCCAACGCCTGGATCGCCTCTGCGAATTGAACGTGATGCGGCAGGTGGAAAATGTCGCATCCGATGTCTTCGTGCAGGACGCCTGGGCGCGCGGTCACGAATTGAGCGTCCACGGCTGGGTCTATTCGCTGCATGACGGGCTGGTGAAGGATCTGGACGTAACGGTCGGCAAGCCGGATTAACCCTTCGCTTACCATCTTGCGGAAGGCGGGGTTAACGCGCGGAAAGCAATACTGGATCTTCGTGTCCGGATGGCTTGGGGCGTGGGGGAATTGTCCGTTCAATACAATGGGTACGATCGTGCAGCGGAGCGGGCGGAAAAGCTGGCGCGCGACCAGCTGCGCCTGGCGCTCGCCAATCTGAAACCCAATTGCTGGTTGATGCCGCTCCTGTCCGGCGTCATCTGCCTGATGTTTGCGCGGTGGATCGGCGCGGGCACACTTCTATTCTGGTTTTCGCTCGTCTCGGGCGGCGGCGCCTATCTGGGTGTTGTCGCCTTCGGCCTTCTGGGCGACGCCACGACGCGAAGAAACTGGAACCTCCACGCGTTCGCCTCCTATTCCCTCTTTGCGGCGTCATGGTCCGTGTTTGGTTTTCTCTTCTGGCGGCATGGCAACGATCTCAATCACATGCTCATCATGCTGGTGCTCGCCTGTACGCTCGCGGGAAATGCCGCGCTGGTCGGCGCCAGCAAGCCGCTGACGATCCTTGGATATGCAATACACGGGACCGTTCTCATCGTTACGCCGTTGCGCGAAGGGGGTCCGACGTATCTCGGACTGGCCGTGCTGGCATTCTTCTACGTCTGCTACATGGCCTACATGTCACGCCAAATCTATTCGACCACCCGCGACATGCTGCTCTTGAGAGACGACAAGAACGGTCTCATCGACGCCCTTGCGCGGTCGAAGGCGGAATCCGACCAGGCGCGCGAGCGCGCCGAAGCGGCCAGCCGCGCGAAATCCGAATTTCTCGCCAATATGAGTCACGAATTGCGTACGCCCCTGAATGCGATACTCGGCTTTTCGGAGATGATCTATTCCGACGCAATCGCTCCGGACGTTTTGCGCAGCGCCGAATACGCGCGGCTGATCCACAATTCCGGAGATCATCTGCTGGCGCTCATCAACGAGATTCTGGATCTGGCGAAGATCGAATCGGGACAATTCGAGCTGCAGGAAAGCGATGTGGATCTCGGACAGCTTATCGGCGAGACCTTGCGGCTCATGACGGCCAGGGCGGAGGGCACCCATCTGGTGCTGGCAACGGAAGTGGCCCCCGATCTGCCGATAGTGCGCGCGGACGAGCGAGCGCTCAGACAGATCCTGGTCAATCTGCTGTCCAACGCCTTGAAGTTCACGCCGCCGGGCGGCGACGTCATAGCGTTTGCGGGCATTGCGCAGTCGGGCGAGATTGCGTTTGGCGTGCGCGACACCGGCATAGGCATCGATCCCGACGAACAGCAGCGCGTGTTTCAGAGCTTTGGACAGGGCCGCCACGACGTGGCGGATGCGGACAAAGGTACCGGGCTTGGCCTCGCGATCGTGAAGGGCCTGTGCGAAGCGCATGGGGGACGTGTCGATCTGACGAGCGAAGTCGGCAAGGGTACCTGCGTCACGGCAATTCTCCCGGAAACGCGCGCCCGGCCGCGCCTCAGACAGGCTTCGTAAAGCGCGTACCTATCCGATGCCGCCGAAGCCGCCGCCGCCGGGCGTGGCAATCAGGATTTGATCGCCGGGTTCGACCGCGATCTCGTCGCGACCCTTGAGCGCAATGGTCTCGCCGCTGGCGCGTATCACCATATTGGCGCCCGGCAGGCCGGCGTCGCCGCCCTTCAGGCCGAACGGTTCCGTTTCGCGACGCGTGGAAAGAATCGCGGCCGTCATGTTCTCCCGGAAGCGGATTCGCCGCAGCACGCCGTCGCCCCCGTGATGGCGGCCTCCTCCGCCCGAGCCGCCGCGAATGGAGAATTCCTCGAGCAGCACCGGATAGCGCGTTTCCAGGATTTCCGGATCGGTGAGACGGGAGTTCGTCATATGTGTATGAACGGCCGAAGCGCCGTCGAAATCCGCGCCCGCGCCGGCACCGCCGCAGATCGTTTCATAATATTGATGATCGGCGTTGCCGAAAGTGAGGTTGTTCATGGTGCCCTGTGCGGCCGCCATCACGCCCAGGGCGCCGAACAGTGCATCAACCACGGCCTGACTTGTTTCCACATTGCCGCCGGCTACGGCTGCCGGATAGCGCGGATTGAGCAGTGAACCTTCGGGCACGATGATGTCGAGCGGTCTGAGACAGCCGTCGTTCAATGGAATGTCGTCGCTGACCAGACAACGGAAGACGTAGAGCACGGCGGCCTTGGTGACCGAGCGCGGCGCATTCAGATTGGTGTGTGACTGCGCCGAGGTGCCCGTGAAGTCGATACGCGCGCAACGCTTCTCGCGGTCGACCGCGATCGCGACGCGAATTTCCCCGACATCGTCGACCGGCATCGTGAAGCTTCCGTCGGCAAGCGCGCCGATGACCTGGCGCACGGCCTGCTCGGCATTGTCCTGCACGTGACCCATGTAGGCGGTGATGGTATCTGCGCGGTAGTTCTGCACCGCCCGCTGGAGTTCGGAGATGCCTCTGGCGCAGGCAGAGGCTTGCGCCTTCAGATCGGCGACGTTCTGATCGGGATTGCGTGCCGGGTGATCGCCGGCGCCGAGGATTTCCCGCACCGCGGGCTCGTTAAAGCGGGCGCTCCTAACGATGCGGACGGCGTCGAAAAGGGCTCCCTCCTCGCCGATGTGACTAGAGAAGGGCGGCATCGAGCCCGGGGAGATTCCTCCAATATCCGCATGGTGTCCGCGTGCCGCCACGAAGAATCGGCGGTCGCCGCCGACGAACACGGGCGCGATCACCGTCAGGTCCGGAAGATGCGTGCCGCCGTCATAGGGCGCGTTTGTCGCGAACATGTCGCCTTCGGCGATTTCATCGCCGTATCGGGCGATGATGGCGCCGACGCAATCTCCCATCGAACCCAGATGCACCGGCATGTGGGGTGCGTTGGCGACAAGGCGGCCGTCCGCGTCGAACACGGCACAGGAAAAATCGAGGCGCTCCTTGATGTTCACCGACGATGCGGTGCTCTGCAACGTCGCCCCCATCTCCTCGGCGATCGCCATGAACAGGTTTGCGAGAATTTCGAGCAGGACGGGATCGGCAGAGGTTGCGGCGGGTCTGCGCGCGGTCGGGCTAGCGAGCCGCGTGAGGATGACGGCGCGCTTTGAATTCAGTTCGGCGCGCCAATCGGGTTCCACGACGATGGTCTGGTGAGGCTCGATAAGAAGAACAGGACCGTACCTGGCGCTTCCGGCTTCCATGTTGCGCGTTTCCGCGATCTCGCAGTGTCGCCACTCACCCTGTGAATAGAATCTGGCCTGGCCAGAAACGACATGGCCGCCGCCTGGTTGCGGCAATTCGAGGACATCGCCTGCCGTTTCCTGGCTCCAGGCTTCAGCCTCGATCGACTCGACGATCAGTGGTCTGTTCTCGAAGCCGAAGCCGAAATGGCGCGCATGGGCTGCTGCAAAGAAACGCGACATCTCTGTCGCATCGCCGAGCGGTATGGGCAAAGTGGTGTCGCTGCCCGCATAACGAATATGGGCGGTGACGTTGGCGGCCACATTGTGACCACCCTGGGATTCGACATCCTGCGCGGCGTCGTTCGCCAGTTCCTGTCCGGTTCGCGCCAGATGTCCGGCGAGTGTGGAGTCGAGTTCGGTGTTTACCGCGCGGTGCCGGAAGGTCCGGAGCGACGCGAGCTTCATGCCGTAGGCCGAGAGTACGCCCGAGAACGGATGGATAAAGATGTGCGTAATGCCGAGCGCATCGGCAACGAGACATGCATGCTGCCCGGCCGCTCCGCCGAAGCAGGCCAGCGCATATCGCCGCGGGTCGTGACCGCGCGCCACCGAGATTCGTTTGATGGCATTTGCCATGTTTTCGACGGCGATTCGGATAAATCCGTCGGCCACGTTTTCCGGAGTTCTGCTGGCCGCATCGGCAAGTTTTTCGAAAGCCGCGCGAACGGAATCGTCATCGAGCGGCTCGTCGCGGCGCGGACCGAAAATCCGGGGAAAGCGATCCTTTCGCAGCTTGCCCAGCAGAACGTTTGCGTCGGTGATCGTCAGCGGACCACCACGCCTGTAACTCATCGGGCCCGGGTCCGCGCCGGCGGAATCCGGTCCCACGCGAAACCGCGCGCCGTCATAGTGGAGGATCGAGCCGCCGCCTGCCGCGATCGTATGGATGGCCATCATCGGAACGCGCAGGCGAACGCCCGAAATCTCGGTTTCGTGATTGCGTTCGTAGACACCGTCGAAGCGCGAGACATCGGTTGAGGTTCCGCCCATGTCGAAGCCGATCACATGGTCGAAGCCCGCGGCGCGTGCCGTTTCGGCCATGCCGACGACACCGCCGGCGGGGCCGGAGAGAACGGCATCCTTGCCATGGAAGGCCCGAGCGGCCGCAAGGCCGCCATTGGACGTCATGAAGGTGAGGCGGGGCTTCTCGTCTTGCCCGCCGACCTCTTCGGAGAGCCGTCTGGCGTAGCGCCGCAAAACGGGAGAGAGATAGGCGTCGGCGACGGTCGTGTCCCCGCGACTCACATATTTGATCAGCGGCACGGTTTCGTGACTGGTCGAAACCTGCGTAAAGCCCAGACGGCGCGCAATTTCGGCGGCGCGACGTTCATGGGCAATATGGCGATAGCCGTGCATGAAGAGAATCGCACAGGCCGAAAATCCATCCACGCGCGCAGATCCGAGATCGCGGGCAAGGGAGTCCTCGTCGAGCGGGCGCAGTGTTTCCCCATGGGCACTGATCCGCTCGTCGGCCTCCACGATCCGTTCGTAAAGCGGCTGCGCCAGCTCGATCCGGAGCACAAAGAGTTTCGGCCGATTCTGATAACCGACACGCAATTGGTCCCTGAAGCCGCGCGTCGTCACCAGCACAACGCGCTCGCCACGTCTTTCCAGAAGTGCATTCGTGGCGACGGTCGTGCCAACGCGGAGCTCGTTGATGGACGATGGCGGAATGTCGGCGCCGGCGGGAAGACCAAGGAAGCGGCGAATCCCTTCCAGAGCTGCGTCGTCATAGCTTTCGTCTTCGGAAAGCAGCTTGAGACTCGCGAGCCCGCCACCCGGTGCTTCCCCCACGACATCGGTGAAGGTGCCGCCGCGATCGATGTAAAAGCGCCAGCCGGCCCGCGTCATGCCTTCTCTCCGGTTGCGAAGCGCAGCGTTCGAGAAATTTCCGCCGTCGCAATCCGCACCAGATTGGCCTATTGATTTCGCCCATGTCCATCTGGGGTAAACTTGGCGGCGCCGCTGCGGGATTTCTGCTCGGCGGCGGACCGATCGGCGCTCTCGCGGGCGCGTTCGCAGGCCATGTGCTGTTCGATCGAGGCGCTCAACCCGGCACGGACGCCGGCGATGAACACGGGATCGTCTTCACCATCGCCATCATTGCGCTCGGCGCAAAGATGGCGAAGGCCGACGGCGTCGTAACCCGCGACGAGATCGAAGCTTTCGGGCGCATCTTCCGCGTGCCTCCCTCGGAGGAGGCCAATGTGCGGCGCATTTTCGATTTCGCGCGGCAGGACACTGCCGGTTATGAGACATATGCGGGCCAGATTGCACGCCTGTTTCGCGGCAACCCCGCAATGCTCGAGGATATCCTGGACGGCCTGTTCGAGATTGCAAAGGCCGACGGGGTGTTTCATCCCGCAGAGCTCCAGTTTCTCGAGCGAGTGTCGGACATTTTCGGCTTTGCTCCGGACGAGTTCCGCCGCATCCGGGCCTCCCATGTCGGGCCGGACGAGGCCGATCCCTATGTCGTCCTAGGACTGGACCGCAGCGCAAACGAGGACGAGATCAAGCGCATCTATCGTCTGCTGGTGCGCGAGAATCACCCCGACAGCCTGATCGCGCGCGGCGTGCCGGAAGAATTTGTACGCCTTGCCAACGACAAGCTGGCCGCCATCAACAACGCCTATGCGCGCGTACTCAAGGAGCGCCGGACTCTCGCAAAATGACATCCAAACCGGTCATGCGACCTTCGCCGAACCACGACGCCCGCCCACCCGGCGCGCCGATCGACATGTTGATCCTGCACTATACGGGAATGCGCACGGCCGAAGAGGCGCTCGAACGGCTGTGCGATCCAGCCGCCAAGGTCTCCTCGCACTACACGATCGACCGCGACGGGCGCATCTATCAGCACGTCGACGAGGAAAGGCGCGCCCGTCACGCGGGCGTGTCCTGGTGGGCGGGCGAGCGCGATGTGAATGGCCGCTCGATTGGAATCGAGCTGGTCAACCCCGGCCACGAATTCGGTTATGTCCCTTTTTCCGACGCGCAGCTCGGGGCGCTCACCGAGCTCGCTCATACGATTCTCGCGCGCCATCCCATTCCGGCGAAAAATGTCCTCGGTCATTCGGACGTGGCGCCCGCCCGCAAGACGGATCCGGGAGAGTTGTTTCCGTGGCGAGCGCTTGCGGAGTCCGGCATCGGTCTCTTTCCGGCAGAGGCAGCCGGCAGCTCGCGGGAGAGCGGTAGGATTCGCGCGCGATCCACAGGTGAGGACGCGTTCGCCGAAATGCTCAAACGGCACGGCTACGGGCTGCCGCCGGACGTCGATGTTCCCCTTTCTACCGTCACGACCGCCTTTCAGCGACACTTTCGGTCCGAACGGGTCGACGGCATTGCGGACGAGCAGACAGAAGCGCGGCTCCGTGCACTACTCTCCCTTTGCGAATAGTGGCCATGCTTGCCTGTTGCTGGCCGTGGCCGGAGTCGCCAAGTAATTTCACCTGCGGCAGGAGCATGGCATCGAATCGATGAAGACGATCGGCATGATCGGTGGAATGAGCTGGGAGTCGACAGCCGTCTACTATCGGGTTGCCAATCGGGAGGTGCAGCGCAGGGTCGGAGGCCTGCATTCTGCGAAGATTCTCTTGTGGTCTTTCGATTTCGCGGAAATCCAATCGCTTCAGGAGGCGGGCGACTGGCGTGAGGCGGGCCGGCGCATGGCCGATGCGGCAAGGAGGCTGGTTGGGGGCGGCGCAGAATTCCTCGTTATCT
Organism: Rhizomicrobium sp.; assembly: GCA_036495845.1. Classification (GTDB taxonomy): domain Bacteria; phylum Pseudomonadota; class Alphaproteobacteria; order Micropepsales; family Micropepsaceae; genus Rhizomicrobium. The sequence goes on along the minus strand of DASXMF010000184.1, from coordinate 11,239 downwards.
GCTGCAACACCATGCATGTCCTGGCCGATGCGGTAGAGCAGGGCGGAGGTGTTCCGCTTCTGCACATTGCCACCCCGCTGGGGAAGGAGATATCGCGCAGGCGCGCGTCGCGCGTCGGTCTGCTCGGCACCAAATATACGATGCAGGCCGATTTCCTTCGGGCGCCGCTGGCGCGGGAACATGGGGTTGAGATCATTGTCCCGGTAGAGGGCGACGCGGAGGAAACCCATCGCGTCATTTACGAAGAGCTGGCGCGCGGACAATTTCTGGAATCGTCTCGCCGGGCTCTTGGCGAAATCGTTGCAAGATTGGGCGAACGCGGCGCGGAAGGCGTTGTCCTGGGTTGCACCGAGCTTCCGCTTCTGTTGAAGGCGGAGGATGCCGCAATTCCACTCTTCGATACCGCAGAGCTTCACGCGCTGGCTGCTGTCTTTATGGCACTCAACTGACACCCGACTCATGCTCTCGTCGGGATGCGCCGGGAGTGCTATGTTCCCAATTGCGTCAGATGGTCGGATGGCCGCCGGCCGCTTCGGCGACCGGAGGAAAGTCCGGGCTCCACGGAGACACGGTGCCGGATAACATCCGGCGGGGGCGACCCCAGGGACAGCGCCACAGAAAACAAACCGCCAGGCGGCCTAAGGTTTTCGAACCTTCACCGCGGCAAGGGTGAAACGGTGCGGCAAGAGCGCACCGCGCGGACGGCAACGGACGCGGCACGGCAAGCCCCACCGGGAGCAAGACCAAATAGGGACGACACAGAACCTGTTTCCGGGTTGTCGTCCGGGTCGGTCGCGAGAGGCGTTCGGCGACGAACGTCCCAGATGAATGGCCATCCCTTCGTGCAAGCGGAGGACAGAACCCGGCTTACAGGCCATCTGACGCAGATCGCAGGTCCGTATTGAATTGCGGGCCAGGTCCTATTCCGCTGCTCGCCCGGCCATCGGCGGGGCCCGGCCTTTCAGCACCGCCTTCAGATATTGTCCCGTATAGGAGCGCGCGACTTTCGCGACATCTTCGGGCGTTCCGGCCGCAACGATTTCGCCGCCGCCATCGCCGCCTTCGGGACCCAGATCGATGACCCAGTCGGCGGTCTTTACGACTTCGAGATTGTGCTCGATCACGACTACGGTGTTGCCGTTGGCGACCAGCTCGTGAAGCACGTCGAGCAGTTTCGCCACATCGTGAAAATGCAGTCCCGTGGTGGGCTCGTCGAGGAAATAGAGCGTGCGGCCCGTGGCGCGACGCGACAATTCCTTGGAGAGTTTCACGCGCTGCGCCTCGCCGCCCGACAAAGTCGTCGCCTGCTGGCCAATGCTGATGTAACCGAGACCAACCCGGGACAGGGTATCGAGCTTCTCGCGGATCGCGGGCACGGCGCGAAACAACTCGGCTCCGGCCTCCACGGTCATGTCGAGCACGTCGGCGATCGACTGGTCGCGAAACTTCACCTCGAGCGTTTCGCGATTGTACCGCTTTCCCTTGCAGACATCGCACTGGACGTAGACATCCGGGAGAAAGTGCATCTCGATCTTGATGACGCCGTCGCCCTGGCAGGCCTCGCAGCGTCCGCCCTTCACATTGAAGGAGAAGCGGCCGGGTGCGTAGCCGCGCGCTTTGGATTCCGGCAATTCGGCAAACCAGTCCCGGATCGGCGTAAATGCGCCGGTATAGGTCGCGGGGTTCGAGCGCGGCGTGCGCCCGATCGGCGACTGGTCGATGTCAATCACCTTGTCCAGGAATTCCAGACCCTCGACCCGATCGTGGACGGCAGGATGTTCGCGTGCCCCGTTCAGGCGCCGCGCGGCGGATTTGTACAGCGTTTCTATGAAAAGCGTGGATTTGCCGCCGCCAGAAACACCTGTGACACAGGTGAAGGTTCCCAGGGGAATCGAGGCCGTCACGTTCTTCAGATTGTTCCCGCGCGCGCCGACAACCTTCAACCAGCGATCGTACGCGGGCTTGCGCCTGCGGGCAGGAACGGGGATTTGCTCAAGGCCAACCAGATATTGACCGGTCAGGCTTTCCGGAGCGCGCATGATGTCTGCGGGCGTTCCCTCGGCCACGATCTCTCCGCCGTGGATACCCGCACCCGGACCCATGTCGATGACGTGATCAGCGCTGCGGATCGCTTCTTCATCATGCTCCACGACGATGACAGTGTTGCCCAGATCGCGCAGGCCCCTGAGCGATTCCAGAAGTCTCGCATTGTCGCGCTGGTGCAATCCTATCGACGGTTCGTCCAGCACGTAGAGAACGCCCGTCAGTCCCGATCCGATCTGCGAGGCAAGCCGGATGCGCTGGCTTTCGCCGCCCGACAAGGTCGCGGACGCGCGCGAAAGCGAAAGATAATCAAGTCCGACATTATTGAGAAATTTCAGCCGCGCGCGAATCTCCCTGAGAATCCGGTCGGCAATTTCCCGTTGCTGCGGCGTCAGTTGCGGATCGAGCTCGCGAAACCAGACATCGGCATGCCGGATCGACAATTCGCAGACCTCGCCGATGTGGCGGCCGGCGATTCTGACCGCCAGGGCTTCGGGTTTCAGGCGATAACCGTGGCAGACCTCGCAGGGGCTGGTGTCCTGGTAGCGCTCCAGCTCTTCACGAATCCACGACGAATCCGTCTCCTTGAAGCGGCGCTGCATGTTCGGAATAACGCCTTCGAATGTTTTTTTCGTTTCGTAGCGTCGGAGGCCGTCATCATAAACAAACTTGATTTCGTCGCCGCCCGAGCCGTTCATGAGAATATCCCGCACACGCCTGGGCAGATCCTCCCATGGTTCGTTGAGCGAGAATTTGTAGTGTCGCGCCAATGCTTCGAGAGTTTGCAGGTAGTAAGGCGAGGACGATTTGGACCATGGCGCGATAGCGCCCTTGCGCAGGGTTGCGCTTTCGTCGGGCACGATCAGCGCCTGATCGAAGTAGAGTTGCGTTCCCAGACCATCGCAGGCGGGACAGGCGCCGTGAGGGCTGTTGAAAGAAAAAAGACGCGGCTCGATTTCGGGGATGGTGAACCCCGAAACAGGGCACGCGAATTTCGACGACATCAGCAGGCGTTTGGGCTCACCCTTCACCTTCACATCGGCAAATTCTGCGACCAGCAGGCCATCCGCAAGGTTCAGAGCGGATTCGATGGAGTCGGGAAGACGGTTGCCCATATCGGGCCGGACCACGATCCGATCGACCACGACCTCGATGTCGTGTTTGAGTTTCTTGTCGAGCGTGGGCACCTGTCCGAGCTCGTAGTATTTGCCGTCGACCTTGACGCGCTGAAAGCCTTTCTTTTGCAGCTCCGCCAGGTCCTTCCGGTATTCTCCTTTACGCCCGCGGACGATCGGCGCGAGCAGGAAGAGCCGGGTTCCCGCTTCGAGGGCGAGAATGTGGTCGGCCATCTGGCTGACGGTCTGACTTTCAATGGGAAGTCCGGTCGCGGGCGAGTAGGGTACGCCGACGCGCGCGAACAGAAGTCGCAGGTAATCGTAAATCTCGGTAACCGTGCCCACCGTCGAACGCGGATTGCGAGACGTCGTCTTCTGTTCGATGGAAATCGCAGGCGAAAGCCCGTCAATATGGTCCACATCGGGTTTCTGCATCAGTTCGAGGAACTGGCGCGCATAGGCGGAAAGACTCTCGACATAGCGCCGCTGGCCTTCGGCATAGATCGTGTCGAAAGCCAATGACGATTTGCCCGAGCCGGAAAGACCGGTCATGACCGTCAGCGTGTCGCGCGGAATATCCACGTCGACATTCTTCAGATTGTGTTCGCGTGCGCCGCGGACGGAAATATTCTTCAGCATGACATCCGGTCCAAACCACCACTCTTGCCGACGGTGCCAGCGCCCGCAACCATGTGTTCAGTCACAGCGGGTCGGCGGGATGTGCAAGCCGATAGAGCTTGAATGGCAGATTGCCGCAGCCGATACGAAACGTATGCAGATGCGACTCACAAGCGGAACATAGGTAGAACGCGTTCTAATTGCAACCGGCTGCGCGTCCGCGCGCTGAGCGGTACAGGCGAAGACCACGGATGTTGTCGAATATGGCTGTGTCTATGACATTTCGAGAGTCGAGGTCCGGATATCGGCCGGAAATCGACGGGCTGCGCGCAGTGGCGATCGTGCCGGTCGTACTGTTTCATTATCGTGCGCCCGGCTTCGGCGGCGGGTTTGTCGGCGTCGACGTGTTCTTCGTGATCTCGGGTTATCTGATCACGAGGCTGATCTGGAGCGAGATGGAGCGGGGCACATTCTCTCTCGCACGATTCTATGAACGCCGCGTCAGACGAATCTTTCCTGCCCTGTTTGCGATGCTCGCGGTCGTCTCGGCCGCTGCGCTGGTCTTCTTCTTCCCGGTAGACCTCGTGCGCTATGCACGAAGCCTCGTCGCCACGGCACTGTTCGCGGCGAACTTCGAATTCTGGCATGAGGCGGGCTATTTCGACGTGCTCGCGAATCAGAAGCCACTGCTGCATTTGTGGTCGATCGCCGTCGAGGAACAGTTTTATCTGCTCTATCCGGCGCTATTGCTTGTGTTGCGTGGAGTCTCGAGGCGGCAGCGTCTCGCGGCCATCGCCGGCATATTTCTCGCGTCTTTGGTGTTGAGCACCTGGGGCGCCGGGTCGGCAAGAATTGCGGCGTTTTATCTTCTGCCGACGCGCTCCTGGGAGCTGATGCTTGGCGCGCTCATCGGCCTGGGCGCATTACCCAATCCAAAATCCGCAGTCGTGTCCGACCTTCTTGCGTCGCTGGGTCTGATCTTGATTGCCGGCTCGGTCCTCGCATTCACGCCGGAGACTTCGTTCCCCGGCTGGCTGGCGCTCGTGCCAACTCTTGGCGCTGCCCTCGTGATCCATGGTGCAAATCCCGAGAGCACACTCACCGGAAAAGTCCTTTCTGCACGCCCGCTCGTCTGGATCGGTCTGATATCTTATTCGCTCTACCTGTGGCACTGGCCCGTTTTCGTGTTCGCGACCTATGTCGGCTTCACGGAGCCGTCCGGGATCGGAAGCGTCACGTTGATTTCCTTGTCCGTCGTGTTGGCGGCAATTTCCTGGCGATTTGTCGAACAGCCGCTTCGCAGGCCATTGCGAAGCTCGTCGCGGCGCACCGCTTTTGCCGCCGCTGCTCTGGTAGCGGGTTTGACGGCCGCATCCGGCGCACTGGCCACGTCGTCGGACGGGTTGCCACAACGGATGTCGCCGGCCCTCCAGCGCATTCTGGCCGAGCAAGAGGACCACGAACCGCGAATCGCACGCTGTTTTGGTTTGAAATCGGACGATGTGCGCAAAGGCCGTCTGTGCCGTATCGGAGCAAGTCTCGCAAAGACTCCAAGTTTCATTCTGTGGGGCGACTCTCACGCGGATGCCATTCTTCCAGCGGTTGCGGACGCGGCCGCGCAAGTCGGTCGGGTCGGCCTGTTCGCAGGCGGCGAAGCATGTCCACCGCTGCTCGGCGTTACCACGCCCATGCCGGATTGCCGGCCGTTCAATGATGCCGTCATGGCGCTGGCGGCTCGTGCTGAAATCAAGGAAGTGATTCTGGAAGCGCGATGGGCGAAATACGCGGAGGGGTCGACATACGGAAGCGAACCGAACGGGCGAATTGTCCTCGCGGACAGCGTGCGCGGAAGCGCGGATGCCCCCGACAATCACGAAGTATTCTTTCGCGGGATTGAGCGAACGGTCAACGAACTGAGAAGGCAGGGTAAGCAGGTCGTCATCGTTGCCGCCATTCCGGAGATCGGCTGGCCCGTACCGGCGGTTCTCGCGCGGCGAGCGCTGGCTGAGGACACTTCGGCGATAGAGCCCAGTCTTGGCGCTTACGTGGATCGACAAAGGTTTGTCCTCGCGACGTTCGATTTTCTGCAAAAGAATCTTGGCACCGCGGTGCTCTATCCACACAAAATTCTTTGCGCGAGCGGAACCTGCAATGTGGCTGTCAACGGCGTTCCCCTTTACCGGGACGAGCATCACCTGAGCGTTCGGGGCGCCCGCCAACTTGTCCCACTGATCGAACAGGCGTTTCAGCCGTGAGCGCCTATTGGAACAAAGAGAGAACCGTGGTAGAAGGCCTCACCGTTCTGTCCACAAGGCCGGGGGGCCGCGCCGTGGCGCGGGCACAGGTGGGACGGCTAACGTCTCGGGAGCCCAATCGATGGAGAAGAAAAATGGCCGGCAGCGTGAACAAAGTCATCTTGGTGGGCAATCTCGGGCGTGATCCGGAGACCCGACGCACCACGGCGGGCGATCCGATCGTCAATTTTTCGCTGGCGACGTCGGAAAGCTGGAGGGATAAGGCCAGCGGCGAACGACGGGAACGGACGGAATGGCATAGAGTGGTGGTTTTCAACGAGCATCTGGCGAAGATTGCAGAACAATATCTGCGCAAAGGGTCCAAGATCTATCTTGAGGGCCAATTACAGACCCGAAAATGGACCGACAAGGACGGCGTGGAAAAATACTCAACGGAGGTGGTGGTGCCCAGATTTCGCGGCGAAATCACCATGCTTGACTCGCGAGGCGAGGGCGGCGGCGCGCAGGCTTCGTCATCCCAGAGTGTCAGTGCTGGCGAACCGGCGGCCAACTTCGACCGAAACGAGATGGACGACGAAATTCCCTTCTGAGCCGGATATTTCGGTCGCCTGAGCGGGTCGGCAGAGATCATTCTTTGCTGGCAAATTTGCCGCGCGAAATGCTAGATTTGACCCCCACCTTCGGGCCTGTTGCTGCGGCCTGAACCGGCCCCTTGAGGAGCGAAAATTGACGGATATTGCGGCGATCGGCGGGCCGCCGGGCGCGGGCGCGAGCCATATTGCGATCGAGGACGAGCTGAAGCGCTCCTACCTTGATTATGCGATGAGCGTCATCGTGGCGCGGGCACTGCCCGACGCGCGTGACGGGCTGAAACCGGTGCATCGGAGGATCCTCTTTTCGATGCACGAGAATGGCTATGACTGGAACAAGCCTTACCGCAAATCGGCGCGGGTCGTCGGCGATGTCATCGGCAAGTACCATCCGCATGGCGACCAGGCCGTCTACGACGCGCTCGTGCGCATGGCGCAGGATTTCTCCATGCGCGCTCCACTCATCGACGGTCAGGGAAATTTCGGCTCCGTCGATGGCGATCCCCCGGCGGCGATGCGATACACAGAGGTGCGGCGCGCGCGCATCGCCCACGCGCTGACCGAGGACATCGAGAAGGACACGGTCGAGTTCCGGGACAACTACGATGCCTCGGAGCGCGAACCTGTGGTCATGCCGGCGCGCTTCCCGAATCTGCTTGTGAACGGCGGAAGCGGCATCGCGGTGGGGATGGCGACGAATGTTCCGCCGCACAATCTCGGCGAGGTGACAGACGCCTGCCTCGCCTATCTGGATGATCCTTCAATCAGCCTGGATGCGCTCACTGAAATCGTCCCCGGGCCGGACTTTCCCACCGGCGCTCTCATCATCGGCAGACAGGGTGCCCGCGGCGCGCTCGCGCGCGGACGCGGTCCGATCCTGATGCGCGCCAAAGTCCACGTCGAAGAACTGAGAAAAGACCGCGAGGCGATCATCGTTTCCGAAATTCCCTATCAGGTGAACAAGGCGACGATGATCGAGCGGATATCCGAGCTCGTGCGCGACAAGCGCATCGAGGGCATCGCCGATTTGCGCGACGAGAGCGACCGCCACGGGATGCGTGTCGTCATCGAGCTGCGTCGCGACGCGTCTTCCGATGTCGTGCTCAATCAGCTCTACCGGCATTCGCAGCTGCAAACGACGTTCAACGTCAACATGCTGGCGCTCAATGCCGGGCGGCCAGAGTTGATGAATTTGAAAGAGCTGATCGCTGCCTTCCTCCGGTTCCGCGAAGAGGTGATCACTCGCCGCACCAGGCACGAATTGGGCAAAGCCCGGGACCGCGGCCACGTTCTCGTGGGTCTCGCGATCGCTGTAGCCAACATAGACGCTGTCATCGCGTTGATCCGTGGCGCCTCCGATGCCGCCGCTGCGAAGTCCCAACTCATGGAGCGGGCATGGCCGGCCCGGGACGTGGCGCCGCTGGTTCTGTTGATTGCCGATCCGCGTCATACGGTCCAGGCCGATGGCACAATTCGGCTGACCGAGGAACAGGCAAAAGCCATCCTGGAACTGCGGCTGCAGCGTCTGACCGCTCTCGGCCGCGACGAGCTGGCCCAGGAGGTCGGGAAGCTTGGCGAGGCGATCCGCGACTATCTTGAAATCCTGCGCAGCCGGCCGCGTGTTCTGGGCATCGTGCGCGAGGAACTCGAAGGCATAAAAATGGATTTCGCCACGCCGCGCCTGACCCAGCTCGTGGATGCGGAGGTGGAGATCGAAGACGAAGCGCTGATCGAGCGCGAAGATGTTGCCGTTACTGTAACTCATGCCGGCTACATCAAGCGGACGCCGCTCGCCGAATATCGAGTACAGGGACGCGGCGGCAAGGGCCGCACAGGAATGGCAACTCGAGAAGAGGACTTTGTCACCCATATCTTTGCTGCCTCGACGCACGCGCCGCTCCTATTCTTTTCGTCAACCGGCATGGCCTACAAACTCAAGGTATGGCGGCTGCCGGAAGCGCGAATGCAGGGGCGCGGCAAGGCGATGGTCAATCTGTTGCCGCTTGCGGAAGGGGAACGCATCACGACGGTTCTGCCTCTGCCGGAAGACGACGCTCAATGGGAAAAGCTGAATGTCGTCTTTGCAACGAGGTCGGGGAACGTGCGCCGCAACGAGTTGTCCGACTTTGTCAACGTGAAGGCGAATGGCAAGATCGCCATGAAGCTCGAATCCGGCGATGGAATCGTGGGGGTACAGACTTGCACCGACGAGGATGACGTGTTGCTGACGACGCGCGATGGCAAATGCATTCGGTTTGCTCTCGCCGATGTACGTATCTTCAAAGGCAGGGAATCGACGGGCGTACGGGGGATAAAGCTGACATCCGGCGATGAGGTGGTCAGTCTGGCATTGCTTCGCCACCTCGAAGCCGCAACTCCCGAGACCCGGACCTATCTCAGGCAGGCCAGTGCCGCCCGCCGTGCGATCACCGGTGAGGAGGTCGAGGAAACTGCCGGCGACACCGGTGAGGATGGCGAGGAGGCAATTTTGACCGCCGAGCGGTACGCGCATTTGGCCGCAGCCGAGCAGTTCGTGCTCACGGTGTCTGCGAGCGGCTTCGGCAAGAGGACCAGTTCTTACGAGTACCGGGTGACCGGCCGGGCCGGATCCGGCATCGTTGCGATGGCGATGGCGAAGAAGAACAATGCCATCGTGGCGGCGTTTCCGGTAGAGGAAGGCGACGACATCGTGCTCATCACCGACCAGGGACAGACGATTCGCAGTCCCGTTTCGAGCGTGCGGGTAGCCGGACGCGCCACACAGGGAGTTACGCTATTCCGCCTCGAGTCCGGCGAGCGGGTCGTTTCGGTGGAACGCATCGAGGAAACTTCCGCTGCTGCAGAAGTATAAGGGACATCAGATGACCACCCGCCATATCGGCCTTTATCCCGGCACCTTCGATCCCGTCACACTTGGACATCTCGACATCATCCAGCGCGCGGTCAAGCTCGTGGACCATCTGGTTATCGGGGTGGCGACAAATCCATCCAAATCCCCCATGTTCACTCTATCGGAGCGCCTCGAAATGCTGCGCAGCGAGGGCGCGCCCCTTGGCGGCGGCGAACGCGCGACGATCAGCGTCGAACCTTTCGATTCGCTCCTTATGCAGTTTGCGGAGAAGGTCGGCGCGTCCGTCATCGTTCGGGGACTGCGCGCCGTCTCGGACTTCGAGTATGAATTCCAGATGGTGGCGATGAACCAGCGTCTGAATCAGGACATTGAGACAGTTTTCCTGATGGCCGATCCGCGTCATCAAGCGATCGCATCCAAGCTGGTCAAGGAAATTGCCCTTCTCGGAGGCAATGTCGCGCCATTTACTACACCTCATGTCGCACGGCTGCTCGCCGAACGCGCCAGAAAGGGAAAAACGAAATGACGGATCCCGAAAACAGCGTGATACTGACGCTTAAGACGGGCGAGGTAAGGATTGAGCTAAGACCCGATCTTGCACCCCTCCACGTCGCGCGCATACGCGAACTCGCACGCGAAGCCTTCTACGATGGTCTGGTGTTCCATCGGGTCATACCGGAGTTCATGGCACAGACCGGGGACCCGACCGGCACGGGCTCGGGCGGTTCCCGTCTCCCGCCACTGAAGGCGGAATTCTCTGCGGAGCGTCATGTGCGAGGGACATTGTCGATGGCGCGCACCGGCGATCCGGACAGCGCCAACAGCCAGTTCTTTATATGCCTCGCCGACGCTCCGTGGCTGGATCGCCAGTATACCGTGTTCGGCAGAGTGGTCGAGGGCATGGAGCATGTCGATGCCATCAAGAAGGGAGGGAAGAACAACAATGGCGCAATTACGGGCGTGCCCGATCGGATCGTGCAAATGCGGGTCGGGGCCAATCAACGCTGACCCTCCAGCAATGGAAACCCGATGACGTATATCGAAACATTACGTGTCGTCGCAGCGATTGTCGCGTTCGGCTCCGCTGCCTAGAACCGCCGCAGAATTCGCGGAGCCCGTAACCATGTCTTCGATTCCGTTTATCGATCTCCAGGCACAGCGTCGCCGCCTCGGAGCGCCTCTCGAACGGGCCATCGCCGAGGCCGTGAACGGGGGGCAATGGATCATGGGTCCGCAGGTGCGCGCACTCGAAGAGCAACTCGCCGGGTTCGCCGGTGTCAAACATGCAATTACCTGTGCCAACGGCACGGACGCGCTTCTCATCGTGCTTCGCGCTTGGAGCATCGGACCCGGCGACGCCGTGTTCGTGCCGGCCTTCACATTCGCGGCTTCCGCGGAAGTCGTTGCCCTCGTCGGCGCGACACCGGTATTTGTCGACGTGTTGGGAGACACGTTCAATATGGCGCCCTCAAGTCTTTCCGACGCGATTGCCATGGTGAAGCGTGAAGGGAAATTGCGCCCGCGCGCGGTGATGCCCGTCGATCTATTTGGCCAGGCGGCCGATTATCGCGCGATCGGGCCCATTGTGGAGAATGAAAAACTCTTGATGCTCTGCGACGCCGCGCAGGGTTTCGGCGCACTCCTCGACTGGCGGCGCGCGGGCTCGATCGGCCACGCATCCGCCACCAGTTTTTTCCCCGCCAAGCCGCTTGGCTGCTACGGGGACGGCGGTTGCAGTTTTACAAACGACGACGGGCTGGCGGATTC
>DASXMF010000183.1:0-17423 GCA_036495845.1 Rhizomicrobium sp. | reverse complement strand
GTGGCACGCCTTTCGGGCCTGTCATCCCCCCTGGCTGGTTCTCGTTACGCGTCCGCTCGCCATTCGGGCCTGTCATACCGCCTGGCTGGTTCTCGTTACGCGTCCGCCCGCCATTCGGGCCTGTCATGCCGCCCGGCTGGTTTTCGTTACGCGTCCGCTCGCCGTTCGGGCCCGTTACGCCGCCCGGCTGATTCTCGTTGCGCATCGACCCGCTGTTCGGACCCGTCATGCCGCCCGGCTGGTTCTCATTACGCATGCGCTCACCGTTCGGGCCGGGCTGGTTCTCATTGCGCGTTCGCTCGCCGTTCGGACCTCCGCCAAGGCCTGCGCCCGGTGCCGCAGGACCGCGAAATCGTTTTTGCGCCTCCGGAGCGGCGACCGTCGTCTTGGTGAACAAATGGGCGGGCGCCTGGCCGGCACGCGGATTTACCCGAGTGGAAAGCTTGTCCACCACTCTCGCCGGAGGTGGTGGAGCGCTGTTGGCGATACCCATTCCGCGCGGCGCGACCGCGCGCATGCGCACCTGCACCCGCTGCCCCACATCGACTCGTGTGATGAGGTTCGGCCGGCGTATGACCGTCGCTGCGCGCACCACCGCAATCGGACGTCCGGCAGCACGCTCGACCACGCGCACATCGACACTCCTGTTGACGACATAGTTGTTGACGACGGTGTAATTCGTGACGTTGCGCGTGTTGTGGATAATGGCGACGATCCGGGCAGGGTCTCTCACGGCCACGGTGCGGTAATCCCTGTCGGCCACGTGTCCCAGGCTCACGAACACCCAATTTCGCGCAAACCGCGATTCGTCGTAGTCGGCGCCGTACCAGCGCGAATATCCGTAAAAACCTCCGATGTCGCCCAAGCCAAAACGGAACGACACGCCGAACCCGATATCGCCGCGGCCCTGGAGGAACGCGTCATCGGGCGGCATCGCCATCCAGCCGATAAATTGACCGTTGCTCCGCCACGTGACCCAGCCGGGGCTCCAGACGTAACCCGGGATCCACAGCCAGCCATCTTCGGGGTCGTTCACCCATCGGCCATAGTGAAACGGGATATCGCCCCAGGCGAAATCCGACTGCCAGAACCAGCCGTAGTCGTCCGTGTTGACCCAGTGTCCCGCCGTATAATAGGGCTGAAAATCCTCCGAAACGTCGCCCGGCTGCCACACCACGCCCCAGCGGTCGCTGTAGAGCCAATAGCCGTAGGGGGCGAGCTGATCGTGGAACGCATCGAAGCTTACGTCGCTTGACTGGTCCGATTGATCGTATTGGTCCATTTGGGCCCAAGCCGGACTATCGGCTACAGTGAGGGCGCCGGCCACAAGCGCGCTCGTTAACAAACTGGCCTGAAGGATTCGGCGCATATCCATCTCCTTTTGCGGCTGCCGGCGTTCAGTTCCGCATTCCGGCGCGCCCACGAATGCACGGGGAAAGCGGCGTTTTGTGGGCGTATGAGTTGATGAACAATCGGCGGCTGGATTGGCTGCATGTCGGGCTGGCATGTCGGGCCGCACCGGTAGCCCTTAACCTTTGCTCGGCCGAGCCTATCTGATAGCTCATGGCCGGGCTTGGGTTGTATTCGGGGATACAAATGACTGCCATTAACGGTTTCATAGGTTGGATGCTGATCCTCATGTCACTTGTTGCCATGGGGTTCACTCTGGCCGCCGCCGTTGCGGCCATCGCGCCAAGGTCTCGTCCTTTGCCGGGTCGCGCGGCACGCCGGGTGCCGGTGACACTCCTAAAGCCGCTCTATCTGGCCGAAATCGGGTTGGAGGAGAACCTCCGCAGCTTCTTCCGCCAGGATTATGACGGACCGGTCCAGATCGTGTTCGGAGCCCGATCCTGGGGTGATCCGGCCCTCAAAGTCGTCGAGAAATTGCGTGCGGCGTTTCCGGCGGCGGACATGGCGGTGGTCGTCAATCCCCGGCTTAGCGGCTCCAATCCCAAGGTCGCAAATCTCATCAACATGATTGCACATGCGCGGCACGAAATGCTGGTCATGAGCGACAGCGACATCCGCGTGCGGCCGGATTATCTGCGCAATGTCGTGACCGCCATGGAAGAGCCGGACGTGGGCGCCGTCTCCTGCCTGTATTCCGGCAAGCCGGTCGGCAATCTCTGGTCGAAACTGGCCGCGATGGGAATCGACTACCATTTCTTTCCACATGCGCGTCTGGGCATGGCCATGGGTCTGACGGAACCCTGCTTTGGTTCGACCATCGCTTTTCGCCGTCAGACGCTTGAGGAAATCGGCGGGTTCGAGACGCTCTCCAATGTGCTGGCCGACGATTACGAACTTGGCCGTGCCATTCGGGAAAAGGGTTATCGGCTGTCAATTCCGGCGTCTTTGACAGTCGAGCACGTGTGCAGCCAAAAGAGTGCGCGCGCATTGCTCAGGCAGGAATTGCGCTGGGCAAGAACGAACCTGATGCTGGCAAAGAGTGGCTATGCGGGAACCCTTCTGACCTATCCGTTCCCACTGGCGCTGCTGGCCATGCTGTTTCTTGGTGTGTCTCCGACCACTTTGACAATTGTCGCTGCAGCGTTGGCGTCGCGCTTGTTTCTGGTATTCCGGAGCGCCCGCTCGCTCGGCCTTCGCGGCGAACATGTCTGGCTTCTGCCGTTGCGCGACGTGCTGTCTTTCGGCGTCTACGCCGCGTCATTCTTCGGCAAAACGGTGTTCTGGCGCGGAACGCGGTACTTTGCAGGGTCCGACGGCGCGCTGGCGCAAATATAGGAACAGGAAGATGCTTCGAACGCTGTTTCTCCAAGGTCCTTCATTCGACGGTTTCGATGGCGGCGCGGGCTCGCGTTACCAGGCGAAGCGCGAAGTGCGCTCGTTCTGGTATCCAACCTGGCTGGCGCAGCCGGCAGCTCTTGTCGAAGGCAGCCGGCTCATCGATGCGCCGCCGCACGGGTTGTCGCTCGCCGACCTTCTGCCTTGCGCGAAGGATTACGATCTCGTCGTCCTTCACACCTCCCTTCCGTCGTTTGGTTCCGACCGCAAAACGGTTGCTGCGCTCAAGAGCGTCAATCCGGCACTCAAGGCCGGATTCATCGGTGCGAAGGTCGCGGTCGATGCAGCGGGCAGTCTCAGGGATGCACCCGAGATCGATTTCGTTGCCCGCAATGAGTTCGATTTCACGATCCTGGATGTGGCGCGCGATCTTCCTTGGGGGGAGATCGCGGGTCTAAGCTACCGCAATGGCAACGGAATCATCGTTCATAATGAGGAGCGCGCGATTCTGGAGAACATGGATTCGCTCCCCTTCGTCTCTCCGGTCTACAAGCGCGATCTTCAGATCGAGAATTATTTCATCGGTTATCTGAAGCATCCCTATATTTCGATTTACACCGGGCGCGGTTGCAAATCGCGCTGCACGTTCTGCCTTTGGCCGCAGACGGTCGGCGGACACCGCTATCGTACGCGAAGCGTCGGACACGTCGTCGAGGAGATCGCCTGGGCAAAAAGGGCGTTTCCGCAGGTCAAGGAATTCTTTTTCGACGACGACACCTTCACCGACAATCTGCCCCGAGCGGAAGCAATCGCAAAAGAGCTTGGCCGGTTGGGCGTGGAATGGTCGTGCAATGCCAAGGCCAACGTGCCGCGCGCGTCATTGAAGGTCATGCGCGACAACGGATTGCGGCTGCTCCTGGTCGGCTACGAATCGGGAAACCAGCAGATCCTCCACAACATCAAGAAGGGCATGCTCATCGAGGTTGCCGAACGGTTTACCAAGGATTGCCACGACCTTGGCGTGACCATCCATGGCACTTTCATCCTGGGCCTTCCGGGAGAGACGCTGGAGACCATCGAAGAGACCGTGCGCTTTGCCAATCGCATCAATCCGCACACGATCCAGGTCTCGCTGGCCGCGCCATATCCGGGCACCTTCTTGTACAAGCAGGCGGTCGAGAATGGCTGGCTCGACGCGGCGAATGCCGAGCTCGTTGACGAGCGCGGTATCCAGATCGCTCCATTGCATTATCCGCATCTCAGCCATTCGCAGATTCACGATTCGCTCGAGGAGTTCTACAAGCGATTCTATTTCCGCTGGAACAAGATCGGCGCCATCGTGGGCGAGATGGTGCGAAGCCCCGACATGATGCAGCGGCGTCTTCGCGAAGGTGTCGAATTCTTCCAGTTTCTGCGCGCCCGCCGCGAGCACGCCGCGTGAGCATTGCTGCTCTGGCATTTCCGGACCTTGCCCGCGGAATCGCGCGGATTTCGTCGCGCGATCCGATCGTCATCGGCAGCGAGGCGCACAAGACGCTCTTCTGCCACGCGCTACTCGACACGTTCAATCCGTATCGACCTGCCGTACTCGATTGGCCGAGACTCGACGATGCGGCGCGCGAGCGCCTCATCGGCCTTCCGATCTGGGATATCGCCGTGCAGACCGAGGGAAAGGCAGGTTTGCGGGCCAAGACGTATGGCGAGCGCATCCGCGATCCGCTTCTGGCGCGGGCGATAGCGCTAAATGCCTTCGAGGAGAGCCGCCACAAACACGTGCTTTCAAATCTCGTCGAGGCCTATGGCATCAAGCTCTCGCCTGAGCTGGTTTTCGTGAAACCGCGCGATGCCGAATGGGCCTTCATGGTCACCGGCTATAGCGAGTGTATCGACAGTTTCTTCGCCTTCGGGCTGTTCGAAATGGCGCGCCGCTCGGGTTTTTTCCCGCCTGAACTCGTAGAGACATTCGAACCGGTGATGCAGGAAGAGGGCCGCCATATCCTCTTCTTCGTAAACTGGGCGGCCTGGCACCGGCGCAACATGCCGTGGTGGCGGCGACCCTGGTTCGTGCTCAAGAGCCTGGGAGTGTGGGTCTTCCTTGTCTGGGAGCGTCTCTCGATCGCGCGCGACGTGAACGGCAATGCGCGAGACAACAATTTCACCTTAACGGGGACAGGCCAGGTCGGGGCAGATATCACGCTCGCACAATTGTTGGACATCTGCCTCGCAGAGAACGACCGTCGACTCGATATCTACGACGCGCGCCTGCTTCGGCCGCGCGCGGTGCCCGCTCTGGCGCGCATGGCACGCCGTTTCCTGGGT
This sequence comes from Rhizomicrobium sp., assembly GCA_036495845.1. Taxonomy (GTDB): domain Bacteria; phylum Pseudomonadota; class Alphaproteobacteria; order Micropepsales; family Micropepsaceae; genus Rhizomicrobium. The sequence continues at coordinate 12,359 of DASXMF010000183.1, read as the reverse complement.
AACGCGAAACGCCCGGTCCGCGGCTGACCGCGAAACGTCGATCCGTGCGCAAAGGTGTGATCTTCGCAGCGCTCATGGGTCTCGCGCTGACGGGCTATCTCGTTTTCTATGCCGGCATCGGCTCGGTACTGGCTGCAATTGCCGCGGTCGGCTGGGGCGGCTTCGCCATACTCTGTTTCTTCGGCGCGGCGCTGTTTGCGCTTCTCGGCTCAGCCTGGTTCGCGCTCATACCGTCCCGTGAGAAAGCAAATCTCGCGACGTTCGTCTGGGGACGGGCCGTGCGCGACTGCGCGGGCGAAATCCTGCCCTTCTCTCAAGTCGGGGGCATCCTGATTGGCGCACGCGCCGTGATGCTCCGCCATGTGAGCGGCCCCCTGGCCTTCGCTTCGACGATTGTTGACGTGACAGTGGAATTGATCGCGGAGATCGCATTCGTCGCCGCCGGACTCGCGATTCTCATTGTCAGTGCGCCAGCCTCGCCGGCGGGTAGCACACTGATCGAAAGCCTGGTGATCGGAATCGTGATTGCCTTGGCAGGGGCCTCGCTTTTCCTGCTCCTTCAACGACGCAGCCTCGCTCTGCTCGAACGATGGGCGGCGCGCGTCTTACCGCAGGCTGCAGCGCGAGCCGGCGCGATGCATCGCTGTCTGGCCGAGATCCATGCGTCTCCGCTGCGGCTGGCGTTCTCGCTCGCGCTCCATCTGGCGAGCTGGCTTGCAACGGTGGCATGGGCATGGATCGCCATTCGTCTCATTGGCGGGCACCTCCGCTTTTCTTCGGTGTTCGCGATCGAAGCGATCCTCTACGCTATCCGTAGCGTCGCTTTTGTCGTGCCCGGCGCGATTGGTGTGCAGGAAACGGCCTACGCGATCCTCATGCCTGTTTTTGGGATGTCCGCATCGTTCGGGCTCGCGATATCGCTTCTGAAACGCGCGCGCGACCTGGCTCTCGGCGTCCCGGTACTGCTGGCCTGGCAGGCGGCCGAGGGCGGTCACGCGCTCAAGGCCAGCCGCGATACCGCGCGCTTCGTTGCGGATGAGTGAGCAACATGACGCGCGGCGACATCGCCTTCGTAACGGGCGCTTCGGGGTTTGTCGGCTCCGCGGTCGCCCGGTTGCTCGCCGGGCGAGGATTTGCGGTCCGTGCACTTGCGCGCCGGACAAGCCCGCGTGGAAATCTCGAAGGTCTCGATTGCGCAATAGTCGAGGGGGACATGCGCGATCGGGATTCGATGCGCAGTGCGATCGACGGCGCGCGCTACCTCTTCCATGTCGCGGCGGATTACCGGCTATGGGCGCGCGATCCCGAAGAGATCGTGCGAAACAATGTCGCCGGCGCGCGCACCGTGATGGAAGCGGCAGCGGAGGCGGGCGTCGAGCGCATCGTCTACACAAGCAGTGTTGCCACGCTCAAACCGGGCACATTGGAGGAACCCTCCGACGAGACGCGGCGGCTGACGGAAGCTGAGGCTATCGGTGCCTACAAACGCAGCAAGGTCGCGGCTGAGCGCGTTGTCGAGCAGATGATCGAAGAGAAGGGTCTGCCGGCCATCATCGTCAATCCGTCGACGCCGATCGGCGCGCGCGACATCAAACCGACGCCCACGGGCCGCATCATCGTCGAGGCGGCGTCGGGGCGAATGCCCGCTTTCGTCGACACCGGGCTGAACCTCGCCCATGTGGACGACATCGCACATGGCCATCTGCTCGCGCTCGAGCGTGGACGCATCGGTGCGTCCTACATTCTGGGCGGCCAGAACGTCAGCCTCAAAGAGATGCTCGCGGTCATCGCACAGCACGCGGGGCGCAAGGCGCCAGGATTCAAATTGGCGCGCGGCCCGCTGTTTCCGCTCGCCTTCGCGGCAGAAGCCGTAGCCCGGATCACTGGCAAAGAACCCTTTCTCACCCGCGACGCGTTGCGTATGGCAGGCCACCACATGTTCTTCACTTCGGCGCACGCTGAACAGCAGCTCGGCTACCGCGCCCGGCCCTTTCGCGAGGCGCTCCAAGCTGCAGTCGACTGGTATCGCAGCGCCGGCTATATCCGATGACGCTGTTCGCCCTGGTACCGCTCGCGATCTGGATCTATCTGCTGCTGGGCCGGGGATTCTTCTGGCTCATGCGCGAGCGCGACACCGGCACCAACTCATCTGAGCGCTTTTCGGGCTGGCCATCGGTCACGGCAATTGTTCCGGCGCGCGACGAAGCCGATGTGGTGGAGCGCACGCTCAAGAGCCTCTTTGCGCAGGACTATCCGGGGCAATTCCGGGTCGTTCTGGTCGACGATCAAAGTACGGACGGAACGGCGGAAGCGGCCGGCCGGGCGGCGAACGCGTGCGACGAGGGGGGCCGCTTCACGCTGGTGCGTGGAACGCCGCGGCCCCAGGGCTGGACCGGAAAAGTGTGGGCCATGCATCAAGGATTCCTGTGCGCCGACGACAACGCGGCGCCGGACTTTTTGCTGTTCACAGACGCCGATATCGCGCACGCGCCGGACAATCTGCGCAATCTCGTGCTGTGGGCGGAATCGGCAAACCTCGTGCTCGCGTCGCTGATGGCGAAGCTTCATTGCAGGAGCCTCCCGGAGAGATTGCTCGTCCCTGCATTCGTATTTTTCTTTGCCATGCTCTACCCCTTTGGCTGGGCCAATGACCCGGCATATGCCACGGCCGCCGCCGCGGGTGGCTGCATGCTGGTCAGACGAAACGCGCTTCGCTCGGCCGGCGGACTCGAGACCATCTCCGATGCGATCATCGACGATTGCGCACTGGCTCGCGTTTTGAAACGGCAGGGGCGCACCTGGCTCGGGCTGTCGAACCGCGCGTGCAGCATCCGCCCCTATTCCGGATTTGGCGAGATTGGGCAGATGGTTTCGCGTTCGGCCTACGCCCAGCTCCACTACTCACCGGCGGTTCTCTGTGGCACCTTGATTGGCATGATCGTCGTCTACGCCGTGCCACCTTTTCTTGCCTTTTTCTCCGCGGGCACGGCGAAGATTGAGTCCGTTCTTGCATGGCTATTGATGGCCGGCGCCTATCAGCCCATCCTTCGGTTTTACCGTGTGTCGCCCTTGTGGGGCGTGGCGCTGCCCCTGATCGGCGCGATCTATTCCTTCTTCACCCTGAATTCGGCCATTGAGTACTGGCGGGGGCGCGGCGGAATGTGGAAGGGCCGCGCCCAAGCGATCGCGTGAGACGAGATGGAGCGTGCGGCATCCCTGGCATCCGGCAAAGGACATCGTGACGAGAATTTTCCCGTCGCGTCGATCCTCATCGACAAGCGTCGCCGTCCCGCAATTCTCGCCTTCTACCGGTTTGCGCGCACGGCTGACGACGTAGCCGATCACCCATGCGCGACGCCGGCGGAAAAGCTCCACCTTCTCGAAAACATGTGGCGCACGCTCCACGGCGAGGCCGACCTGTCGCCAGAAGCGGTCGCGCTTCGAAGCGTGCTTGCAGAGGAGCAGCTCTCTCCTCAATACGCATTGCAGCTTCTCGAGGCGTTCCGCCGCGACGTGACTAAATTGCGCTACGCCGACTGGGACGAATTGATGGATTACTGCCGTTATTCGGCAATGCCTGTTGGGCGTTTTGTGCTCGAAGTCCACCGCGAGTCGCGCGCAATGTGGCCGGCATGCGACGCGCTGTGCGCCGCACTGCAAATCATCAACCATTTGCAGGACTGCGGGCCGGACTATCGCAATCTCGACCGTGTCTACATTCCGCTCGACGTTTTGGACGCGCATAGCCTCGAAGTCGCGGCACTCGGCGACCCCCGGGCGTCGCAGGCTTTGCGCCTTGCCATCGCAGACGTTGCGCGGAGAAACGAAATGCTTCTCGAGCAGTCGCGGCTTTTTGCTGCCCAGATCGCGAACCGGCGCCTGGCGTTGGAGGTGAGCGTCATCCAGCGGCTGGCCGAAAGTCTTAACCGGAGATTGCTTGCGCGCGACCCGCTTTCGGAGCGCGTGCATCACCGCACCATCGAGGCAGTCGGACTTGCACTGCTGGCTACGGTCGAATTTTTGTCTGCCGGGCGCCGAAAGGCGTCCGCCAGCATCGCGCCGCAAACTCATGGGACCGCGCATGGCGATCGAAGCTGACGCGAGTGCGACCGAACGGAAAGCATCGGGCAGCTCGTTCTACGCCGCGATGCGGCTTATGCCGAAAGAAGAGCGGGAGGCCATGTACGCCATCTATGCCTTCTGCCGGGCGGTCGACGACATTGCCGACAACGGCGAAGTTGCACGAGACCATCGCCAGGCTGAACTCGACGCCTGGAGAAACGACATCGAGGCGCTCTATGCGGGGGCCGTGGCGCCGCAGACCGGATTTCTCGATCCTGTGGTGCGAACCTATCGTGCTCGAAAGCAGGACTTTCTGGCTGTGATCGACGGAATGGCGATGGATGTCGCGCAAGACATCCGGGCTCCCCGCCTGACGACGCTCGATCTCTATTGTGAGCGCGTGGCCAGCGCCGTCGGGCGGTTGTCCATCAAGGTGTTCGGCATGGAGGAGGAGCCGGGCTTCATGCTGGCGCACCATCTGGGCCGCGCTCTCCAATTGACCAACATCCTTCGCGACCTCGACGAGGACGCGAGTCTTGGACGTCTTTATCTTCCGCGCGAGTTGCTCGAGAAGACATCGGTCGAAATCGATAATCCCGTGAAATGTATTGCTTCGCCCTCCATCGATGGACCATGCCGAGAGCTTGCCGATCTCGCGCGGCAGCATTACAGGCAAGCGGACTCGATCCTCGGAAGGCGGCCGCGCGGGGACCTGCGTGCGCCCAGGCTTATGAGTGCGGCCTATGCGTCTCTTCTTGACGCCATGGAGAGCGAGGGATGGGCGCCGCCGCGCAGACGCGCGCGTATCGCAAAAGTGCGGATGATGTGGCTCCTCCTTCGCCACGGGCTTGTAGCATGAACGAGGGGACGGTTTACGTCGTTGGCGCCGGACTTGCCGGGCTCGCCGCGTCGGTTGCGCTCGTGGGGCAGGGCATTCGCGTCGAACTCATCGAAGCGGCGCCGCAGGCCGGAGGCCGGTGCCGCTCCTGGTTCGACGCGCAGATCGGCGAAGTGATCGACAACGGAAATCATCTGGTGCTGAGCGGTAATCATGCGACTTTTGCCTATCTGAAAGCGATCGGCGCGGAGAACCGTCTCGCCGGACCCGGCGAAGCGCGCTTCAGCTTTTGCGACGTACGCACGGGCGCGCGTTGGACGATCGCGCCGAATGGAAGCGCGCTGCCTTTCTGGGTTCTGTCGCGCAATCGACGCGTGCCCGATACGGGCGCCATCGACTACGCAAAATTCGCGCCGCTACTTTTCGCAGGCAAGGGCCGCCGGGTGGACGAGATTGTGGTCTGCGCCGGCCCCCTGTGGGAGCGACTGATCCGACCGCTGCTTCTCGCGGCGCTCAACACCGAGCCGGAATCAGCCTCCGCGGAACTTGCTTCGGCGGTCCTTCGCGAAACGCTTGCCCGCGGCGGCCGCTGCTGCCTTCCACGGATCGCCGCGCCGAACCTTGCAGCGGCCTTCATCGAACCCGCGATCTCCTTTCTTACTACTCACAATGTGCAGGTCCGGCTGGGGGAACGGCTACGATCCGTCGCATTCCAAGATGGCTGCGCATCCGGACTCGATCTGGGCGACCGGCAAATTTCTCTGTCCCCCTCCGATCGCGTGATTGTTTCCGTACCATCCTGGATTGCGACTTCGCTGATCCCGCACATCGACGCGCCCGACCTTTGCTCGGCCATCGTCAATGCGCATTTCCGCGTTTCGTCACTGCCAGGCGCTCCCGAAATGCTCGGCGTCATAGGCGGCATTGCCGAGTGGATATTCGCCTTCCCGAATAGAATTTCGGTGACCGTGAGTGGTGCCGACGCGATTGTCGATCGAGACCGTGCGGAGCTGGCGGATCTGCTGTGGCAGGACGTGGTTCGCGCGCATGGCCTCACCGGGAGCCTGCCGCCATGGCAGGTCGTCAAGGAGAAGCGCGCGACGTTCCTGGCCACGCCGGAACAGGCCGCGCGCCGTGCGCCTGTCGGAACGCGGTGGAAAAATCTCTTCCTGGCAGGCGACTGGACCGCAACAGGGCTTCCCGCCACAATCGAAGGTGCAATCCGCTCAGGTCAAAAGGCGGCGCAATCGGCTATGGGCGGGGAAGCGAAATGAGCGCCGTCGCGATCAATGCCAATTGTGCATCGGCACTCGACGGCACGGTTGCGCGGGCAACGCAAGCGCTGCTTGCGCTTCAGCGCGAGGACGGCCATTTCGTTTTCGAGCTGGAGGCCGATGCAACGATTCCCTCCGAATACATCCTTCTTGTTCACTATCTCGGCGAAACGCCCGAACCCGAACTCGAGAGGCGCATCGGCAACTATCTGCGCCGCGTGCAAGCCGATCACGGCGGCTGGCCGCTCTATCACGAGGGAGCTTTCGACATCAGCGCGACCGTCAAGGCCTATTTTGCGCTCAAGATGATCGGAGATTTACCGGATGCACCTCATATGCGGCGCGCGCGCGAGGAATTGCTAAGGCGCGGCGGCGCGGCAAGCGCCAACGTTTTCACGCGTATCTTGCTTGCGCTTTATGGGGAATTGGCATGGACGGCCGTGCCGACGATTCCCGTCGAGATCATCCTCCTGCCGCGCTGGTTTCCAGTCCATCTGTCGAAAATGTCGTACTGGGCGCGCACGGTGATAGTGCCGCTTCTGGTGCTCTCCGCGCGCAGGCCGCTTGCACGCAATCTCCGGGGTGTCCACATTGACGAACTCTTCGCCGCTGAAACTCCGCCACCACCCTCGCGCGCGCCGCATCAGAACCCGTGGTGGGCCGCGTTCTTTCTTTTCCTTGACCGGATTCTCAAGCTTGCGGAACCGTTTTGGCCGAAAGGATTGCGCAAGCGCGCGGTCGATCGTTGCGTGCAATTCGTGACCGAGCGCCTGAACGGCGAGGACGGCCTCGGCGCCATCTATCCCGCGATGGCCAACAGCGTGATGATGTATGACGCGCTCGGCTTTTCGCCGGATCATCCCGATCGCGCCATCGCGCGCAAATCCGTCAGCAACCTTCTCGTGATGCGCGGCGACGAAGCCTATTGCCAGCCCTGCGTTTCTCCTGTTTGGGACACGGCACTCGCGGCGCATGCGCTGATGGAATCAGGCGAGCCCTTGGCCGAGGCGGGAATTCGCCGGATGTGCGAATGGCTGAAATTGCGCCAGGTCCTTGACGTGAAAGGTGACTGGGCGGACGAGCGGCCGAATGTGCGTCCGGGCGGTTGGGCCTTTCAGTACAACAACGCCCACTATCCCGATCTCGACGACACCGCCGTAGTGGTGCTGGCGCTTGATCGGGCGCGGGTTCCCATGATATCACGCGACAATTCCGCGGCGGCGATCGCGCGCGGACGCGAATGGGTCGAGGGACTGCAAAGTCGCAATGGCGGCTGGGCGGCGTTCGATGCCGACAACATCTACGGCTACCTCAATAACATTCCCTTCGCCGATCACGGCGCGCTGCTCGATCCTCCGACAGCCGACGTGACAGCGCGCTGTATCGGCATGTTCGCACAATTGGGCGAGGCGCCGGACGCTCCGCGAATGAAGGCGGCGCTCGACTACATGGCGCGCATCCAGGAGAAGGATGGCAGCTGGTTCGGGCGCTGGGGCGTGAACTACATCTACGGAACCTGGTCGGCTTTGGCCGGATTGAATGCCGCGGGCCTCGACCCGTTTTCGCCGATCGTCAAGCGCGCCGTGGACTGGTTTGTCGCCATACAAAATGACGACGGCGGCTGGGGTGAGCGGTGCGACAGCTACAAACTCGATTATCGCGGCTACGAGCCTGCACCCTCTGTTCCCTCGCAAACGGCCTGGGCGCTCATGGGACTCATGGCCGCAGGCCGGGTCGAACACCCTGCCGTCGCGCGCGGCATTGCGTTTCTCCAGAAATGTCAGGACTATCAAGGGCTTTGGCCGGAGGAAAACTATACCGGCGGAGGCTTTCCCCGCGTCTTCTATTTGCGCTATCATGGGTACTCGAAGATCTTCCCGTTGTGGGCGGTCGCGCGGTACCGCAATCTCCGGGCTGGGAATTCCAACCGCGTTTTGTACGGAATTTAATGATTGTCGCCGTCACCGGTCTCGCGCGCGAAGCGCGTCTGATCGAAAACCCTAAAATCGTGCCGATCATAGGCGGCGGCGACGGAGCCTCTCTTGAGCGCCGGCTGGACGACGAGCTCACCAAACGCGCGAGACGCGTTCTCAGTATCGGAATTTGCGGTGCATTGTCGCCCGAATTCAGGGTCGGCGACGTGATCGTCGCTTCGGAAGTGTTGTCCGGTTCGGATATATTCCCCACGCATGCAGGCTGGACCAAAGATCTCGCGTCGCGAATGCCCCATGCGGTGGTGGCGCCGCTCGTGGGCACCGACAAAATCATGGCCGATCGCGAAGCAAAATCGCAGCTCCGCGCGGAAACGCGCGCAGCGGCAGCCGATATGGAATCCCACATTGCGGCGCGTCTCGCGAAAGCTCGAGGTTTGCCTTTCGCCGCGCTTCGCGTGGTTTCGGATGCGGCCCACCGTTCGCTCCCGCCGGCAACCAGCGTCGCCATGACGCCATCGGGCGGTGTTGATCTCGGCGCCGTACTGCGCTCGATGCTCCGCGCGCCCCTTCAGATTCCGGCGCTGATCCGGACCGCGTGGGAGGCGGAGATCGCCTTTGCGGCCTTATTCCGCTGCCGCCACATGCTCCTTGGCGGGTTTGGCACTGCGAATCTCGGCGAGCTTGCGCTCGACGTGGGATGAAAATACGTACTGCGCCGGTCGCTGACGGTTGAGCGGAATTTCCGGGGCCATGGGGCCTTCGGTGCGAACCCCTTTCAGCATGACGCCAAGTGCGGTGAGCGGCCGCTTGACACTGTCGATGACGGCGGTCGCTTCGAACCCGCAATGCACCATGCAATTCGCGCATTTCTCGTAATTACCGACTCCGTAGGAATCCCAATCCGTTTCGTTCATCAGTTCCTTGAATGTCGGTGCATAGCCTTCGCCGAGCAGATAGCAGGGCCGCTGCCAGCCGAACACGGTACGGGTGGGATTACCCCACGGCGTGCAATGATACGTCTGATTTCCTGCCAGAAAATCGAGGAACATGGCGGACTGGCTGATCGGCCATTTCCTGCCGCCATTCCCTCGCGAAAAGATTCCACGGAAGAGGTTCTTCGTTCGCTCGCGGCTCAGAAAATGTTCCTGGTCGGGCGCGCGTTCGTATGCATAGCCGGGCGAGATCGTCATTCCGTCGAGGCCAATCGCGTTCATCTCGTCGAAGAATGCCGCGACACGGGCCGGCTCGGCATCGCTGAACAGTGTGCAGTTGATGCTGACGCGGAAGCCTTTGGATTTGGCGAGCTTGATGGCGTCGACGGCCTTTTCGTACGTGCCGTCCAGGCAGACCGACTTGTCGTGCATCGCCTTGTCGCCGTCGAGATGGATCGACCACGTAAAGTCGCGATGAGGACGGAACAGATCGATTTTCTTGGCGAGCAATAGTGCATTCGTGCACAGGATGACGAACTTCTTTCGCTCCAGGAATCCTTGCACGATTTGCGGCAGATCGCGATGCAGTAATGGTTCGCCACCGGCGATGGAGACGACGGGCGCCCCGCATTCGTCGATTGCCTGCATGCATTCGTCGTAACTCAGCCGTTGATTGAGTATCTCGTCGGGATAGTCGATTTTGCCGCAGCCGGCACAGGCCAGGTTGCAGCGGAATAACGGCTCGAGCATCAATACGAGCGGATAGCGCTGGCGACCCGCCAGATGCTGCTTCATCACATAGGCGCCGATGCGCGCCGCCTGTCTCAGCGGAATTCCCACGTCCTACTCCACGTTCACGGATTGGCGTTTGCGGTTTCTCAACTCGGCGGGCAGGCGGAATTCGATTTTTTCCTCGACGCCATCCATTTCGCTGACCTCCACTTCACCCAGGAGCCGCAGGGCATCGATGACATTGCGCACCAGTTCTTCCGGCGCCGAAGCGCCGGCGGTAAGGCCGATCGTGTGTTTGCCCTGGACCCAGGCGGCGTCGAGCTCGCTCGAATCGGCGATGAGGTAGCTCGGCACTCCTTCTTCTCGCCCGATTTCCCGCAGGCGATTCGAATTGGAGCTGTTCTTCGCTCCCACCACCAGAATGACTTCGGCAATCTTGCACAATTCGCGGACCGCCGATTGCCGGTTCTGCGTGGCATAACAGATGTCCGAAATGTCCGGGCCGACAATGTCCCTGAACCGTCTCTTGAGCGCCGCGATCACTCCGCGCGTGTCGTCAATGCTGAGCGTGGTCTGGGTGACGTAAGCGACTGGCGCGTCATCGGCGAGGTCGAGCGCCTGCACGTCGGCCTCGCAGGAGACGAGGTGCACGGGCGCCCCGATCTGCCCCATCGTGCCCTCGACCTCGGGATGGCCGGCATGGCCGATCAGGACAAGCGTACGCCCCTTCGACACGTAGCGTTTGCCCTGGGCGTGCACCTTGGAAACGAGAGGGCACGTCGCGTCCAGCACCGGCAATTCGCGCCGCGCCGCCTCGCGCACGATCGCCTGCGGAACGCCGTGGGCGCTGAACACCGTCACCGCACCCTGGGGCACTTCATCGAGTTCCTCGACAAATCGCGCTCCCTTGCGCTTAAGCGCCTCGACTACGTGACGGTTGTGAACGATCTCGTGACGCACATAGACAGGCTCGCCATATTTCTCGAGCGCGTGCTCGACAATGTCGATGGCGCGAACGACTCCGGCGCAGAACCCACGTGGCTGTGCAAGAATGACTCGCATCGGACCGTCACCTATTCTCTTTTCCGCCACATTCAACCGCATCACGGGGGCGCCAGCGCACCAAGGATCGCCCCCGGCTATAACCGAAAAGCTGCCAAGGGCGAAATGCCTCCCTATGCAAAGCGGCGAGGCGGCCATTCGATCCCGGGTCCGCCTCTCCCGAATCGGTTACAAACGTGCAGACCGGCCATCGCGCAACGGCGAGGCGAGAGTGCCATATTGATGCGCATGCGGGAGGAGGGAGAGATCGTTACCGTCCGGGGCTACAGGTCGTTGCGATACTTCCTGACACTTATCGCCATCGCGGTTCTTCTGACGCTTCCGCTGTGGCTGGTGCGCATGCCGGCCATGCCAGATTATCCGGCACATCTCGCCAGCTTCTATCTGCTGGCGGGCGGTGCGAAATTGCCTCTCCTGGCCCAATTCTACCGCGTGCAGTGGGGCCTCGTGCCCAATCTGGCGTCGGAAGCTGTCGTGCCTCTTCTGGGGCAATTCGTGGGGCTTCCGGCAGCAACGGCAATCTTCCTGAGCATTGGCATCGCTCTATGGGTGCTCGGCGCCGGCGCCGTTAGCCGCGCATTGCACGGACGTTTCGGAGCGGCGCCGCTCATTTCGGCATTCTTTGCGTACAACGCGAATTTCATGTGGGGCTTCTTCAATTATTGCTTTGCGATGGGACTGGCACTCCTCCTCTTCGCTGGATGGATCGCCGACCGGAATCGACGGAGGCCCCCTCATTTCGCTGCATTCGCGGTCGCCGTGCTGACGATCTATTTCTGTCACGTCTTTGCCGCAGCGACGCTTCTGCTTCTCATTGCCTGTTACGAAATTTCCAGCCTTGAACGCCCCGTTTTTGCAATAAGGGCGGTACTGCGCATTGGGGCCGTCATCACGCTTGGCGTTCCGGCGGCGCTCGCCTTTCTGCTGCTCAAGCCCCGGGGAGGCGGCGGCGACATCGAATTCAATCTGACCGACACGATCATGGATCGGCTGAGCGCGGCGGCGCAGTTCACCTTCGATCAGCCCGCATGGTGGCTGCTCGCTGCACTCGCCGCACTATTTGGAATTGGCTTATGGCGCGGAAAGATCGGCGTGCACCCGCACATGAAAATTCTGCTCGTGGTCCTTCTGGTCGCCTGCATTTTCGCGCCTGAATGGGCGATGGGCGGGTGGGGCGTTGATCTCAGATTGCCGGCGCTGCTTGGAGCGTTGTGCTTCGCTTCTGCCGAATTCCGCTTCGACACGCGGACGGAAACGATACTTGCGGCGGCGGCCGTGCTCATTGCTGTCTGGAACAGCGCCGCGCTCGCCGGCAATTGGCTGTATTACGACGGGCGCTTCGCGGAATTTCGCGCTGCAGAAAAGTTCATAGCCCCCGGATCAAAGCTCGTGACCGTTTTGGACGGAGACGCTATCGGGCTCGCCTCCGACCAGCTCTATTGGCACATGGCAGAGTATGCGATCATTGATCGGGCTGCGTTCACGCCGCTCCTCTTCACAACAAAGGGACAGCACTTGATTCGTC
>DASXMF010000182.1:0-11327 GCA_036495845.1 Rhizomicrobium sp. | reverse complement strand
CGCGTGTAGGCGATGCCGATCTCGTCGCACGCCCACAGCACTTTGCGCACGTTGAACGAGTTGGCGCGACCGAGGATCCGCAGCGGCGCTGTCGCTTCCGCCTTCGCCGTTCTGGTGCTCGTCAGAAAATCCGTCATCGCGCGCTCCGCTGGGCCACGGCGCGATTGAACAAGGGGACTATTCCGAAGTAAAATTCAAATATCTGATACTTTGATGAGAAAATTCGATGAATGTCGGCTTGCGCCAGCTTCGGGTTTTCTTCGCGGTGGCCCGGCACGGAAGCTTCAGCCGCGCCGCGGAAGAGGTTGCGGTGTCGCAAAGCGCGGTCAGCTTCGCGATCCAGCAACTCGAGACCGAGTTGGGATTGCGCCTGCTCGACCGCACCACGCGTCAGGTCAGAATGACCGCAGCGGGCGAAACGCTCGCAGCCGGCGGCTCGCGATTGATTGCTGAGCTGGATTCGATCCTGAAGGAGCTGAAGGATGTCGGGGAGCGGCGGCGCGGCCGGGTGGTACTCGCATGCGTCCCCTCGGTGGCGCGCGGCTTCATGCCTTCATGCGTCGAGCATTGCGCGGCGAAGTGGCCGGAAGTCTCGTTTGCGATCGAGGACGTCGCCGCCAGGGAAGTCGTGGCCAAGGTCAAGCGCGGAGACGTCGAGTTCGGCGTGTCGGGAGGTGACATCGAAGAGTCCGAGCTACACGTCGAGGCGCTCGCCAGGGACCCGTTCGTGCTGGCCTGCCGGCGCGACGACGAATTGGCGCGGTCGCAATCGGTCGCATGGAGCAAGCTCTCCGGCAGACGCCTGGTGATGCTGAACAACACGTCGGGAAGCCGGCCGCAAATCCTCGACACGCTGACGAGAGCCGGCGTCCGTGCGGAGATCTCCGTGGAGCTAGCCCAGCCAAGCTCGGTGCTGGCGATGGTGGAAGCCAGGCTCGGCATCGCCGTCGTGCCGCTCCTGGTCGCTCCCTCCGTGTCCGATCGTACCCTCACGACGCGAAAGCTCGTCAGACCATCGGTCAGCCGCACGATCTTTCTGTTGCGGCGCCGCGATCGCTCGTTGTCACCGGCGGCCTCTGCGGTCTGGACGGCACTGTGCGAGCTCTTCGGCTCGGATCGAAAGGCGATTCCGTGAGTCAGCATGACTGGGGTTGCGTGGGCTCGATGAGTCCGCAACAATTCCAAGGCTGCCCCGCTCCACGCTTCACAAATATTGGCCGGGAGAGAAAAACATGATGACAGCGCCCGCGAACCTTGCCGAAAAGCTAGCCACCTTCACTGATCGCTTCTCGCCGCGCACGGTTGCCACGTATAACGGCAACGATGTGATGGTGGCCAAGCTCGAGGGGCCGTTTCACTGGCACAAGCACGACGAAACGGACGATTTCTTCCTGGTGATCGCGGGTACACTCGATATCGAACTTCGGGACGGCACCGTCACGCTCAATCCAGGCGAAGTGTTCGTGGTGTCGAAGGGCGTCGAGCATCGCCCGGTGGCGCGCGGAGAGGTGCACATTCTGCTGATCGAGCCAACAGGCACCCCGAACACGGGCGACAAGGCGACCGCGGCGCCGCGCATCCTCGCCTGAGGGCGCGACGCATCCTGGATCACCGTGCCCGGGCATTTCTTTGCCGACCAATTTCCCGACGACGTTGCCCGGATTCTGAGCGGCTTCCTCGGTCCGATCGCTGCAGCCTGACAGCACGACTTCGCAGGTTGAAGCAGACGCCCACGTGGCGGCGGGCGTGAAAAGCGGGGAGGAACCTGCGACGAAGCGTCACCTTGGGGCAAAATGGCCAACGATTCCTCATCGGCGCGCTGGATAATTTGAACTAGTCCGAGCGGGATTAGGAAATGTTTCCCGACACTTTGCGCGGTGCGGGGAAATTAGGACAGCCTCACTGTCCCGAATTTCCAACCAAACCTATCTTAAGTTATTACGAAGTGTGCAACCCTCTGTATTCTGTAGTAAAGTTTCTGCGACAGGGCGGGGTTGCTGAAGAACGCGTGAAGTCGTCATCGGAGCGGCGGCCCGGATATGTCGAGCGAGTCTGTAGTACCGACGTATATCCTGCAAAGCGACGGCCTCTTTCGCGAGGGCTTGCGGCTATTACTATCGAAGACCCGCTTCCGCCCGCACGGCTGCGCGATTGATCTGGAAGACCTCTCGGACGTCCCCTACGACAGACCTGTTCTGTTCATCGTCGCAGTCGGCGCGGATCAAGCTCTGATCTGCGGAAAGATCAGAAGCCAATATCCTCTGGCTTTCATCGTGGCCGTTGCCGACGAAAGCAATTCCCGCTCGCTTGCGACTGCGCTGGAGGATGGCGCCAACGCAGCCCTTTTCAATTCGGTCAGCTCCGAGGATCTCGTCAGCACGCTGCAGGCGGTGATCAACGGCAAAGTCATTTTGATCGACGCCCGCCTGTGGCCGATCGATCTCCAGCCGAAGCCCGAAGAGCGGCTGCCTCCCTTGCTTGCGAACGACGATTCCCTGGAAGTCACTGATGAGCCGCGAGTGCTGAAGCTGTCGACGCGGGAGATCGCGATCCTGGAGCGCATTGTTCAGGGCGACTCCAACAAGCATGTGGCGCGGTTCTTCAAGATCGCGGAACCGACCGTAAAGGCCCATGTGAAAGCTATTTTCAGAAAGATCGGCGCGAACAATCGGACGCAGGCTGCGATCTGGGCGATGAACCACCGGCTGTTCGATCAGGAGCTTGACGCATCGGGCGACCTTCCGGTTCTGCTTTCCGATGGCCTTGGCCGTTGACGCCTGACCAAAATCCGCATCAACGCCTCGACTTCGCTGCCCAGCGCCGGGCCTCCGCGCCGGGCGTTGAGCCATGTCGCACGGTCGCGATCTCCACGACTGAGACCGTTGCGAGCACGAGCGCGACGAACAGCGCGCACTGACTCGCGCTCGTGAGTGCGTCCGGCGGGGAGGAAGGCTCCGGCTGTGACACAGTGTCAGGCTCGCTCGGGCGCAGTTCGACCCGAATCAGGTCGGCGTCGACCCAACGATCCATCGGTGCCGGCTCGCGGGTCGACGGGACAGGTTCGTGTATCGCGATCGGTACTTCCGCGCGCGGCGGATGATGGTCATAGGTCCAGCATCCGTCGCCATCCTTTGCCAGCGCGCGCGATGGCCAGATTCTTGCCGCTTCCGAATAGTCGAGGCAGTGACGCGAAGCATAGGCCGCCGGCGCGGCCGCGAGCAGGAGGAGCGCGAGTGCTGCCGCGAGCGGAGGAAGACCATGCCTGAGGCGCACATAGTTTCCGACGCTCGCGGCATCCGCGCCGATCTCGTCATTATCACCATCACACCATTGCGCGAGGCACTCCCGGCAGATCCGGGCCTCGGCATGCCAGAACGAGCTCCTGACACGGTCAACGTCGCGGCGGCAGCACTCGCAGATCATCGTTGTGCCTCCTCGATGGTACGTCGCAGGTCCTTGCGCACCGCGCGCCGATCGAGCTCCCTGACCAGCTCCTCGCCGGCCCGGCTGTCCGCCTCCGAATGGAACCGCACCCGATCCATCGCCTCGCTGCTGGGCCTCGTCATGGCGCAACCACTGAGTAGGATTGAGAGCAGCACGATGACGGGCGGCGCCGCGGCCAGGAGGTAGGGCACCGCCGCGTAGATGATCAACTAGCCCCCTCGGCGGCCTTGGTGGCGATCTTATCGCGGAAGGTCTCGCACAGCTTGCGTACTTCGTCGGCAGCGCCGGAGCAGGATTCGATTTCGTCGAAAATCCGCTTGCCCTCCTGACGATAGCGTGTCGCCGTGGCCTTGATGTCCTTGAGCATGGAAGACGCGGAGGTCGTTAGCTGCTCGCAGCGCTGCACCATGTCGCGGACCACCTCGCCCATCGCCTCGATCTCCTTGGCGGTCACCTCATATTCCCTGGCGATGGCTTCGGCCGAGAGCTTGCCGATCTCGCTGACGTCGTCGCGATGGCTAACGTAATCCGGAACCTGCGGCCTCGCCGGCTGTGGCGCGGCTTCGACCGCCTGGATGTGCGCCGGCCTTTGATGAACCGCTTCTCTGATATCGCCTTCGAGCTGACTGACATCGAAGGGCCTTGCCGCTGCGTTCGGTCCTCGCATGAAACTCACTCCCCTACTCCGGAAGCCGGAGGCTTTACCCCCGGCTTCCGGTTCGTCGGGCCATACCCCTCGGGCTTGAGGCGATATTTCCACCCAACCAACTTCCAACGTCTCCCGCGCTGTCAGTGCACCTATGGATCGCCGGACATCCCGTGTTCCCAAACAGATCCGCCGATACATCTCCGCATGATTTCGATCCGTCGTCCCAAAGCAGCGCGCCGCAGCTCTCGCACCGGTAGAGGCGAACCGTGTTGCCTTTCCGGGGATCGAGAATTGAGTGAGTAAGACGAGGAGACGCTCCGCATCGCGCACAGCGGCGCAGCAAGTCTCTCGTCTGCGGCTCAATCCGCAATGTCTGATGACAAGCCATGTCCCCGCTTGCGAGTGCGCTTCCACCTTGTCCCAAAGTCGCGCCATGAATGATCGTGGCGAAGCGGGTGGAATTGCGTCTTTTCAACGGGGCTTACTGACTAGTCCAACAGGAGGAGCGGCGCCTGTGCCGGCTCGCGGATGATGGTCAGGTCGAAACGCTCTGTCCTCGCGCGCCCTCGAGCACGACGCCGCGGACATCGTCGAATGCCCGACGCTCGCTTTCTGTGGCTCACCCAGCTCTTCGATATCCTGGCGGTATGCGCCAGCGCTTCAGCAACCCGAAGGCGGCTTCCCTGCCCGGCGGGTATTTCTTCGTCGATCAATTTCAAGACGGACGTTGCCCGGATTCTGAGCGGCTTCCCCGCCTGGCTTACGGGGACCTTACGGCGCGGCCCTGCATAAAAACAACCGCACGCTGGAGGCGCCGGCGCCGCAGCCCTGGGCCGCGTGGGCGCCGCCTATGGCGGCTCGCTGAGCCTCAATGCAAGCGACGCTGCAAGCGGCGCACATGATGTCTCGGGCAGCACCTACGGCTTTGCGACCGGCGCCGATTATCGTGCGACGCCCAACACTACGCTCGGTTTTGCGGTTGCCGGCGGCGGCACTAATTGGAGTCTCTCGGACCGGCTCGGCGGCGGCAACAGCACTGCCGCGCAAGTCGGCGTCTATGCACGCAATCTGGCCCCGCCTACCTCGCCGGCGCGCTCGCCTTTACCAATGACTGGTTCAACACCAACCGCGAAGCCTTCAACGCCGATCCCCTCTCCGGTCAATTCGGCGGGCAGAGCTTTGGCGCGCACGCCGAGGCCGGCTATCGCTTCAACATGCCGGCTAGCACGTTGCCGGCAATGACATGGACGCCTTACGCGGCGCACCAGCCGCAGACATTCCATTCGCAGGCCTTCGGCGAAACGGATGTGCTCGCAGGCGGCCTTGCGCTGAACTATCAGGCGAATGACACGATCGATACGTGGACCGAAATCGGCGCGCGCCTCGCAACGGCTGTTCCGCTTCTAAACGGCATGACCGTAGATTTCCAGGGCCGAGCTGCCTGGCGCATGATTTCGTCAGCACGCCCACGCTCGGCGTGGCCTTCCAGAGCCTGCCGGGATCGAGCTTTGCGGTTTTTGGCGTGCAGCTGGCGGGTAATCGGCGCTGGTCTCGGCGGACGGCGAGCTGCACATCACGCGGTCGCTGTCACTGCTCGCGAAGTTCGACGGCGAATTTGCACGCCAGGAGCAGATCGCCTCGGGCCGCGCCATCCTGCGCTATAGCTGGTAACGGCGCCGAAACCATAGTGCCCGCTTACAATCGGGCACATCATTGGTTAACGATCTTGTTTGAATAAACGGCGCGGCGCAGCGCCATCGCCGTTCGATCCGCTTAATGATAGGTCGGCAGCTGACGCTGGCGGGCCTCGAAATAGGCCTCGAGCTGCACCAGCGCGAGATGTTCCCAGTGCTCGGCCTGGTCGAGCAGCGACCAGCGCTGGTGCGGACGAAACGCCGCGGTTTGACGATGCAGCGAGGCAATTGCCCGATAGCGCCGTACGTTTTCCAGGATAGCTTCCCCATTCACCAACATGACCCGTTCCCCTGCAATCGGTTTTGACAAGTGCGAATTTGGCGGGAACGGTTTTCGAAAAAGTTAGCGGCGGGCCCGCATGCCGCATGGCGCCGCAAATCAATTTGGTTTGGTATCGCCACAGTTAACGGCGCCCCGCGCCGCCCCCTTTTGGCCAGCGTCATGATAAGGTCCGTTGGACGCACATGGGGGGATCACGATGCTCATCGTTCACCATCTCGGCAAATCGCAATCCGAGCGGATCGTCTGGCTCTGCGAGGAGCTTGGCCTTCCCTATGAGCTGAAGCACACCGCGCGCGATCCCGTTACCATGCTGGCGCCGGCCGATTACAAGGCACTGCATCCGATCGGCTCCGCGCCTGTCATCATCGACGGCGACCTGGTGCTCGCCGAATCCGGCGCGATCGTCGAATATATCAGCGGCAAATACGGCAAGGGCCGGCTCGTGCTGGCAGCTCAGCATCCGAACTTCGCCGACTTCCTCTATTGGTTTCATTTCGCCAACGGCACGCTGCAGGCCCATCTGGGCCGGCTGATGATTCTGAACCGCCTCAAGCTTGCCGACGACCATCCGATCTTGACGGCGGCGCGGGCTCGCGTCGACCGCGCGTTCGATCTCGTGGAAGCCCGAACGCGCGAGGCCGAATATCTCGCCGGCAAGGACTTCACCACCGCCGACATCATGATGGGCTTTTCGCTCACCACCATGCGCTACTTCCAGCCCTACGATCTGAGGCGCTGCCCGAACATCGTCGCCTATCTCTCGCGAATCGGGGCAAGGCCCGCTTACCGGCGCGCGATGGAGAAAGGCGATCCGGGCATGAAGCTGCTCCTGGACTGATCATGAGCAACCGGTTCGGCACCGGTCATGATGCTGAATCCGATGTCGCGATGGCGTGGATCAACCAGAGCGAGGTAAAGACGAGGAAGAGGCCGAACCACTGGAATTCACGCAACGACATTTCCGCGAATGTCAGCAGCCATCCAAGCGGAAATCCGGCGATCCCAAGCAGGATCAGCGTGGTGGCGCCGATGAAGACGAGATCGAGGACTTTCAGGGCAATCATCTTCGAGGTTATCTCATCTCCTCTGTGCCGGCCTGGAGATCGATGCTTCGCCGCGGCAATCGGCATAGATGTCGGAGATGTTGCCGACGCTGTCGCGATAGAGCCCGATATCCCGGAGCGCGCGATCGTCCAGATGACGCAACGCGACGCTGGTCGCTCGCCGCTCCCGGCGAGCGATCATGGCGTCCACACCGGTGTCAAGGAAGCGCCTGATCCGGCGGCCCAGCCGACGCCGGACGCGCAGCCTAGCCGGGACACCGAGCGCGACCGGGCCGCGCGCGCCGATCAGAAGCAGGTTGGTTGCAAGCGAGGTGGTCACGAAGACGGCAATGATCGTGGCAAAATAGGCTCTGCTCATGCGAGCTCCAGTTGATAAAAATGAATGGGGCATTTCGGATGTATGCCGCACTAATGCGCGACACGACGTTCGTCTTGGTTCACCGCGACATAGGCTTGGACGCGGGAGAACTTGTTGGCTACGTCTTGTCACCGCGCACCTCGCGCGGCGTGAGCCCATATTGGCGGCGGAAGCGTCGGTTGAAATACGAGAGATCGCCGAAGCCGACGTCGTAGGCGATGGTCGAAATCGCGGTTTGGGCGGCCGACGGATCGCATAACAGCCGGTGCGCGCGCGTCAGGCGTTGTCCGATCAGGAACTCGGAAAATGTCGTTCCGTCCGCCTCGAACAGGCGCTGGATATAGCGCGGCGTGACATTGAGGCTCGCCGCGACGGACGCCACCGAAAGATCGTGACGATGACTGTTCGCCGCGACAAAGGATTTGGCGAGTTTCAGCCGGGCCGCACGCAGACCGCGCGTCCGCGCCGTATCGGCAAAATCCGCGGTCGGCCCGATCGTCAACGCCAGCAGGTCCTGGATGTGGCGAACCGAGAGGTTGAGTAGATCCTGATCGACGCTGCCGGCGTTGAGCAGCCAGGTCGCATAATCGTCCATCAGCTTCAGCGCACCGAGGTCGGCGGGAATGGTCCGCATCAGGGCGTCATCGACGCTCACCACGGTCGATTCGAACATCATGCGCGGCACGCGCAGCGTGAAGGATCGTCCGTGACTGGTGCGATGGAACGAAGCGGGCTCGCCGGCGCTGAGCACGACGGCCTCGCCATCGCGAAGGCTTTGTTCCTTGCCGCCGGAGGTGATGACGACAGAGCCGGCGCGGTTGATGGCGACAACGACGTCATCATTGCCGTCGGCGAGAAACCGGCCGTGGCGCGATATCCGAACCGGCGACGAGGCCCCTTCCATGATCTGCAAACCCGGCAGAGACAGGCAACGGTTGCTCGCTTCGAACAATATGCCGGGCGCCGGCTCGATGTCGACGCGGAGCATCACGTGGCCATAATGCTCGCGCCAGATCGCGGTGCGATGCTGCTCGGGAACACCGTCAGTCGAAAACTCCAGAATACGTGGGCCTAAGTCTGTCATCCGAATAAGACCTTAAAAATGAAGTCATGTTTTCCATCCCGCGCTGTTGCTTTGCCTGTTAGCGGATCGCGGAAAGCCCGGCGTCCTCCGATCAGAGGAGAGGGTGAGTTGCCGCACGCATCTGGGGCGTTGTGTCGCTTGGGGACCAAGAATGGTCGCCGCAGTCCAAGACATTCGATCGATCGGATGATCCCTGTCCGCGCTTTGCAACGCGAGGATTCCCTGATGAAACTGTCTGGCAAATGCTTCTGCGGCGCAGTCGAGATCGAGACATCCGGTTCGCCGGAAGCGATGGGTTATTGTCACTGCGCATCCTGCCGCTCCTGGTCGGGCGGCCCCGTCAATGCCTTCAGCCTCTGGAAGCCGGACACCGTGCGCATCACGGCCGGCGCCGAGCATGTCGGCATGTTCCAGAAGTCCAAGCTCAGCCAGCGGCAATATTGCCGCAAATGCGGCGGGCATCTGATGACCAACCATCCGCCGCTCGGCCTGATCGACGTGTTCGCGGCGACGCTTCCCGCGCTCGCATTCAAACCCAGCGTGCATGTCAACTACGCCGAGACGGTGCTGCCGATGCGCGACGGCCTGCCGAAGCTGAAGGATTTTCCGAGCGAGTTCGGCGGCTCCGGCGTGACCATCCTGGAATGATCGAAACCCGCCCGCGGGGCTGTTCGACGGCCCCGCGAGCGGCGCGCTATCCCGCAAGCCGCTTGGCGAATCGCACGGCGCGCCAGTCGGACGAGCGCGAGAAGGCGAAGCCGGCTCTTTGCGCCAGCCGCTTCATCTCGTCATTGTTCTTCAAGGTCTCGCCGAACAGATCGAGATAACCGAGGCTTATCGCGCGCGACTGCAGCGCGCATATCAGCGACGAGCCGAGACCATGGCGTTGAAAGCGGTCACCGACGGAGATCGCGAACTCGCCGGAGCCGCTCGCACGATCGAGGCCGTAGCAGGCCTCGCCGATGATGGCATCAAAGCCCGCCTCACGCCATTCCACGACCAGCGTGAAGAAGTCGGCCTTCCGCTTCGGCATCACGCAATCGCGTGCGATCCGCGAGAAATTGCCGACTGCGCCCATGAAGCGATTGTAGCGCGCGGACTGGGACAGCCGTTCGAAATGAGCCGTGAGCTTGTCGATATCGCTCTCGACCGCGGTGCGTATGCAGACGGGATTCGACGTGCCGGGCAGGATCGCCCTTGGCCATAGGCAATTCTTCATGTCAGATCCGAAAATCAAGCATCTATGAAAATAATCCTCGCGGAGCGAGATCAATGCTTCGAGGCCATCTAACGCGCGCGCGAGGCGCTCACTTGGACAATCGCGCCAATGATGCGGATTGCAGCGCGCGGTTGTGATCTCACACACAGACCGCAGCAAATTTCCGTGCTGCATGAACCATGGCGGTGTTTGCGGCGACTAATGGCGGGGAATTGCGTCGCTTACTCGGGGTTAACGAAAGCGACGCCCTGCGGAAGCTAAGGCGGGAGCGTCCGCACAGTTCTTGGAGAGATAATGGCGAGCGGTGATCTTTATGTGCAAGCCGTCGAATCGATCTATGCATGCGGCAGCGGAGAGGGGCTGGTATCTGATGCGCTGAGCGCGACCAGCCGACTGCTCGGCGCGACGAGTGCGACCTATGAAGTGATCGACAAGACGACCGGCCTGCAATGGTTTTCTTCGGCCGGCATTCCCTCCGCCGCAGGCAAGCAATACTCCGATCATTTTGCGGCGCTCAATCCGCGTGTCAAACCCGTGCTCAGCCAGCCCGCCGGCGAGGTGTGCTGGGACTACAAGCTCATGGACGAGGAGGCGATGAGGCGGGATGCGTTCTACTCCGAATTCCTGCCGCGCATGGGGCTGCGCTATTTCATCTCGGCCGTGCTGGAGCAGACACAGGACAGGATCGCGGTGGTGTCGGTGCAGAGGTCGCGACGAAAGGGCCATGCCGAGCAGCGCGAGATCGCGCTGATGCATCGCCTGTGTCCGCATTTCCAGCGGGCCTACACCATGCGAAAGCTGCTTGGGGTGAACGCGCCGAGCCTGTTCGAGGGTGCGCTCGACCTGCTTGCCGACGGCGTTGCGCTGTTGCGCCGAGACGGCCGGATTCTCCATGCCAACGATGCGCTCCGCAACATTGCGGCCGGCAACCGCGACTTCCGTGTCTGCCGCGACAGCATCGAATTTGCGACGCTGGAGCTGCGCAGCCGCTTCGCCATGGCGCTCGGCGCGGCTCAGCGCATGCACGAGCCGAACGCCGCTTATCTGGCGACCGATTTCGCCGTGCCGCGCGAGGGCCTGCCGCCCTACACCGTCTCGGTGCGGCCGCTGCTTCATGCCGGCGCCGAACCGACGCATCCCGAGGCCGCGGCGATGCTTCTGGTGCATGATCCGCTGCAACGAAATCCCGCCGCGGGCGGAATGCTGCAAGAGCTCTACGGTCTCACCAATGCGGAAGCGCAACTGGTCCAGGCGCTCGGCACCGGCATGACAGCGGTGGCCTATGCCCAGAGCCGAAACATCAGCGTCACCACCGTCTATACGCATTTGCGCAGGACGCGCGAGAAGACGGGATGGAAGAGCGTCGCCGAGCTGACGCGGCATTTTCACGAGGTCAATGTCGCGCTGCGGAGCGCATAGTGCGGAGCGCATGATCCGGAAAAGAGTTTAGCGGTTTTCCCTGCGACAAACGCGTAGCGTTTGCGCGGAGATCATGCGCAAACAACAACCATAGCCCCGATCACGCCAATTTC
>DASXMF010000181.1:0-21965 GCA_036495845.1 Rhizomicrobium sp. | reverse complement strand
GTACGACCCTGCAGGCGCTCGCGGCGGCGCTCCTGGGCGGAAGTCTCGTCGGCAGCATCGGCTATTATGGGCTCAAGAACTTCTTTGAACGGCAGCGAAGCCGGAAAGTCCGGGCGCAGGACCTTGTGGGCGGCCTGATCGTCTGGGTTCAAATCCACAACACAGAGCAGGAAGAACGGGCACAACGCATCTTGAAGAAGCAAGGCGCGACGGCCGTCCGGGTTCATGAAATCGAACGCCAAAAAACATCAAGGGATGTACTGCCGATCCCCTAGCGGCGTGTCCATTTCTCCGCGCCCGGGTCGCGCGCAAAGTTCTTGACTTGTCAGATCGATACTGACGAACGTCATGGCGGGCAGATGTACCGGACATCATCCTTGTGACGCGCTAGACCCCAAACCTCTAGCCAGACACAAGCAAGATGGAGAGTGTCCATGAGATCCGACAAGGAAATCGAACAAGACGTAAAGGATGAGCTGCGATGGGAACCCGGCATTGAATCAAAGGACGTTGCCGTGTCTGTCAAGAATGGCGTCGTCGCCCTGACCGGCTTCGCTCACAGCTACTTCGACAAGTGGGAAGCGGAAAAGGCCGCGAAACGCGTGTCGGGGGTGGTGGGTGTGGCAAACGACATCGAAGTGCGGCTGCGAAGTGTCGATGAAAAGCCTGATCCCGAAATCGCTCGCGATGCTGTCGCCGCGCTTAAATCCCAACTTCCGATCTCATACGAAAAGATCAAGATCGTGGCGAAAAGCGGTTGGATTACGCTCGAAGGCGCGGTCGAGTGGCAATACCAGAAAGAAACCGCGGAAAGAGCCATTCGTCACGTCAAGGGCGTCAAGGGCGTGTCAAATCTAATTACGCTGAAACCGCAGGTCATTCCAACCGAAGTCAAGCGCAAGATAGAGGAGGCGTTGAAGCGAAACGCCGAAATCGACGCCAATCGCATCAGCGTCGAGGCCCGTGGCGGCGAAGTTGTTCTCAAGGGCACGGTGCGTTCCTGGATCGAACGCGAAGAGGCGGAACACGCGGCGTGGGCAGCACCCGGAGTAGTCAAGGTCGAGGATCGCATCACCATCAGTCCGTAAATTCCATCCTCCGACAGGGGCGCACTCCGTGTGCCCCTGTCTTCCATAGCGGCTGAAGTTTGGTCCCGGCCGCATCATCACGCGTCGCGTGACCCGCGTTCGATCCCGAGGCCTGCTAATGCGCGTATTTGAATTCGACGAGAGCGCCGAGTGCGTCTTTCGTTGCTCCGTGCAGGATGATCTTGCTTTGTGAGTCATTGAACGTGAGGCTCTTGTATGGAACGGCGACCAGGTGACCGCCCAATCCCAGGAAACCACCCACCTGCAGGACGGCAAACAGCGCCCGCGTGTCGCGGCCGATCATGAGATCATCGATTTTTCCGATGCTTTCGCCTTTGTCGTTCACCACCTCGTGCCCTATCAGTTCGCTCGCGCGGTACCCTTGCGCGACGACTGCCACATCGACGTGAATGAGTGCAACGGCCGTAACTGCATTCGCAGGCTGATTGGCCGTCATCACGGCCGCGAGCAGCGTCAGGGCCGGAATGGTTGCAAGAATTCGCTTCATGGTTCTCTCCTCACTTAAGTTGCCCGGGCGACGCGCGAGGTTTGCGCGGAAGCGGGGTGAGCGCGTTGACAGGCATCAATTCCATTCCGGAATCCACGACTTCGGCAGCCTTATTTGTGTACGTACGAGTCAGGCCGCAAACAGCCGGCCATATTTTTTTTTCACTCATTTCGCTTGCACTTGACGATCGTCAGGGCGCGACGTGCACGACAGAGCTATTTGCGGCAAATCCGAGAGGAGTAGCTCGCATGAAGTATACGAGAACCTGCAAATTTGGCGCGATCACAGCGTTAACCTGCGCGCTGGCGTGGGCGCCGGTTGAACAATCCGCTCATGCCGCAATCATCGTCCGCGCGCACCCACCGGCCCTTCGGGCGGAAGTCGTGCCCGCTCGGCCACATCCCGGCTGGGTTTGGAGACCTGGATACTGGCGGTGGGGCGGCCATTGGATATGGGCTGGCGGATATTGGGTGGCCCCGCCCTATGTCGACGCGGTTTGGGTACCGGGACACTGGGTTCACAGGCCCTGGGGTTGGGTTTGGGTGCCCGGCCATTGGGCGTGATCGAACAGGTGGAAGCGCGCCACGCCGTCGCGACGCAATAAAGCCAGTTCGCGTTGACGGCCATCAATGCGGCACGCCCTGTCATCGAATTATCGTGGCCGTTCAAGACCAATCCCACGTTCACAAGAAGCGGAGTGGATACGATGGCGACGATCAGACTGGTAGCGGCGGACGGCGCTCTCATTCGCAACTGGTGGGCGGTGGCATTGCGGGGCGTTATCGGCATTCTGTTCGGGATCATTGCTTTCATCGTGCCGGCGGTCACAATGCTGTCGCTCGTCATCGTCTTCTCGGCTTACATGTTGGCCGACGGTGTCCTGGCGATCATCGCGGCCGTGCGTGCAGCGCAACGGCACAATCGTTGGGGCCTACTCGCCCTTGAGGGAATTATCGATATCGCGGCTGGCGTGCTGGCGCTTGTATGGCCTGGGCTCACCGTCATCGCTTTCGTCCTTCTCGTCGCAGTCTGGGCGCTCGCATCGGGCGGCATGATGATTGCCGGCGCTTTTCAGGTGCGCACCGATCACGGAAGATGGTGGCTCGTGCTTGGCGGGGTGGCTTCAGTTATCTACGGCGCCTTGCTCATCCTCGCGCCCTTGCTTGGCGCAGTCGTGCTCACCTGGTGGATAGGAGCCTATGCGGTCGTCTTCGGCGCGCTGCTTCTTGCTTTCGCGTTCAAGCTCCGCTCGCTGCACAATAACGAAGGCCATGCCGCAGCTGTATCGGCAGGAGCCTGAAAGGAGATCTCAGCTGTGGCGATCCGTCAGGCTGTACGTTGATTTTCGAGTTCCGAACCGGCCCACTTCGACCTCTCGACGGGAAACTGCAATGATCCGGAAAATTGAGAAGGCGAATTGGCAAATCTTCCTCGACCGGCTTTCGAAGGAACTCGCGGGCAACGCGGTGGAGGTGGAAGTCGATGGACTCGACCTCGGCAGTCACATCGAAGCCGAGTGGGTTCCGCTTGTAGGCCTGACTTACGATCACAAGGATGATCTGATCGAGATCGCACTCGAAGGTCTGGACCACACGGTCCGCCATCCGCGGGAATTGTACGTCGACGAAAATGGCGGCAAGGTCGAAAGCCTCGGCATCGTAGAAGAAAACACGCAGATCGTCAGGTTCAGGGAGCCGCTGCTGCTGCCGTCCCCCGAGCACTGATTTCAACGGGGCGGCCTCCCTCCTGATCGCGAGGATGGCAGTGAAATTGACGATCGTCATGGCGGGCGGGCGTACCACCAGGCAAGAGTCAGCCTTGGAGCCGGCCGGAGTCGAACCTGTTGCATCCCGGAGTCGAACCTGTTGCGTCGCACGCCCGCCTGCTGTGGCGTATCGCCGGCTTCAACGGGAGCAAATCGCGGTGCGCCCGCCCGGAGTACAGCAACGCAGGCGATTTTTCCTTCAGGAGACCAATCATGAACATGAGATCACTTGTACCGTTCGCGGAGCGCGGAACTCCTGCGCACCCGGAATACAATCCCTTCGGCACACTGCAGCGAGAGGTTGATCGGTTGTTTGAAGACTTCATGCGCGGCGTCGGTGCATCGAACGGAAAAAAACCTTGCCGTCATGCCCCGCACCGACTTAACCGAGACGGACAACGAAATCGAAGTTACGGCCGAGTTGCCGGGTCTGGAGCGTAATGACGTCGATATTTCTGTGAATGACGGCGTCCTCGTGGTTCGCGGCGAGAAGAAGGCGGAGACCGAAAAGAAGGACAAGAACTATCACATTGCCGAGAGAACCTACGGTTCGTTTTACCGTGCCCTGCAGTTACCGCCCGGCGTGGATCCGTCGGCAATCCGGGCGACGATGTCGAAAGGCGTGCTGAAAATCACCATTCCGAAACCCACCCATTCGGAGACGAAAAAAATAGAGGTAAAGGAAGCGGCCTAGCGCCAGGCGTGGGTGCCGGAAAGCCGAGTAGTAAGGCTGGCGTGGCGAACGGTTCAGAACGTTCGCCACGATTGCCTTGGCCAGATTATTTGTCTTCGTCGAATTGGACCGCAGGGCCCGAGCCCATTAGGCTCGAGGCGTGAATTCCGAATCAGCACAGACTCCACCGGGCACGGGACGCATAGAAACGTTCAGCGACGGCGTGATGGCGATTCTCATCACCATCATGGTGTTGGAACTGAAACTGCCCGCGGACCTTTTCCATGGCGGCGATCTGGCTCAGGTTCTGGCCGCGTTTTGGCCGAAGCTCATCGTCTATGCATTGAGCTTCCTGATGATCGCCATAATTCTCGTCAACCACCACATGATCCTGAGGGCTGCTCCGCATTCCACGAACGGCTTGTATTGGTGGAACACCAACTTGTTGTTCTGGCTGTCCCTGGTGCCTCTCGCGACAGCCGTGCTCGGCAACGCGCCGGTCGAGCCTGCCGCAGTCGCGTTTTATGGTACAATTCTTACGGTGACTGCGGTGAGCTTTACGCTCTTGCATCGTTGCGCCGTTGCGATTGGAAGCAAAACGGGCAAACCAAACGATGTTCACCGGCTAATCATTCTGAAGGACTCGATTTTCACCGGTTTCTATGCGATTTCCGTTCCACTCGCTTTTGTATCTGTGTACGCCTCGATGACAATTTTCCTGATCGTTCCTGCCGCCTACTTCTTTCCGGATTACGTGCCCTGGCCGCATCCGTGGCGGACGGCCAGATCAGCACGTGCATTCTGGAGGTAGACCGACCGGCGTTGGATCGCGCTCGACATCGGCAAACCGGTACGGCCAACCCGAAGCATGCGCGACAGCCGTCGTGAAACGCTTTCGTGTCGGAACGCTCAGGAAATATTTTCACGCGATCGCTTCACGTCAGCGTCAACCGACCGGCAAGAACAAGCCAGGCGCTGCCCGCGGTCGGTGGTGCAATAGTGCAGCTGCAGGCCAATTGTTTCGACTCCAGAACGAAATCCGAATTGGAGACAGCGTTGTTACCTGCAGTCCGATGAAGCGCGTTTACTCGGTAGGCGAGATCGTTGGTGAGTACGAGCGCTGTGCGGTCGCCACATACCGGAGTGCTGGCGCCGATAAGACTGACGTTGCGGGATACGTCAGCCTGTCGCATTGCGGCGACAATAGTCTCGGCAAATGTCGTCAATGTTTCTCCACCGCCTCCCACTGCGCTGATCACCGCATCGGCGCCGCGCACGCCATCGAGCGCGGCCTGGCCATCGCCGACGACCACACGTTCAGTTGCGCGTTTACGTTTCATCGGCGGATGCCCGGAAAATTCGCGCGACAGCGGCGTGCGCGTCGCGTTGAATCTGTTCGAGGTGGTCCTGGCTGCGAAAACTCTCCGCGTAGATCTTGTAGACCTCTTCGGTTCCTGACGGCCGCGCGGCGAACCAGCCGCTGGGGGCTGTAATCTTGATGCCACCGATCGGTTCGTGGTTGCCCGCGGCCCGCGTCAGTATTGCGCCGACCGGTTCGCCGGCGAGTTCCGCAACCTTGAAGTTGTCGACGTTCGCATCGACGAGCCGTTTTTTCTGTTCGGGAGACGCGGGCGCATCGATGCGCTGGTAGAACGAGGTCCCGAGATCCTGCGTAACCGAATAGTAGAGCCGACCTGGATCGTGACCGGTCGTCGCTGTTATTTCTGCCGCCAGAAGTCCCAGAACGATGCCGTCTTTGTCGGTCGTCCAGACGGATCCGTCGCGCCGGAGAAATGAAGCGCCGGCGCTTTCCTCGCCGCCGAAGCAGAGTGAACCGTCCATCAGTCCGGCGCTGAACCACTTGAAGCCCACCGGCACTTCCATGAGCTTGCGTCCGAGCTTTGCCGTCACGCGGTCGATCATGCCGCTGGAGACCACAGTCTTGCCGATGGCGCTGTCGCCGCGCCATTCGGGACGGCGTGCGTGCAGATGAGCAATGGCGGCGGCGAGATAGTGATTCGGATTCATCAGTCCGCTCGATGGACAGACGATGCCGTGGCGATCCGCATCCGTATCATTGGCAAACGCAATGTCGAACTGGTCGCGCATGGCGATCAGCCGCGCCATCGCATAGGGCGAGGAACAATCCATGCGGATTTTCCCGTCCCAATCGACCGTCATGAATCGAAAGGTCGGATCGACGGCGTCGTTCACGACGGTCGCAGCAATCTGATAGCGTTCAATGACACGTTGCCAATAGTGAACCGCAGCGCCGCCGAGCGGATCGATGCCGATTCTAACGTCCGCCGCGCGAATGGCCTCCATATCAACAACGTTCCCCAGATCGTTGACATAGGGCCCGATGTAGTCGTGCGCATGAATACAGGATTGCGTCAGCGCGCGTGCGAATGGAATTCGCTTTACGCCGGCGAGCTTTGTAGCCAGATATTCGTTTGCGATCTTCTCAATTGCGCCGGTGATGTCGACGTCGGCGGGTCCGCCGTTCGGCGGATTGTATTTGAACCCGCCCTCGCCCGGCGGATTGTGCGACGGCGTGATGACGATGCCGTCGGCGAACCCGGTCTCGCGGCCGCGGTTGTACGTGAGGATCGCGTGCGAGACGACAGGCGTCGGCGTGTAACCGCTATGCGCGTCGATCATCGTGGTGACGCCGTTGGCTGCGAGCACTTCGATCGCGCTCGCAAACGCGGGTTCCGAAAGCGCATGCGTGTCGATGCCGAGAAAGAGCGGCCCATCGATTCCCGCGCTGCGGCGGTGGTCGCAAACGGCCTGGCTCATCGCGAGAATGTGCGCCTCGTTGAACGATCGGGTGAACGCGGAGCCGCGGTGGCCCGAGGTGCCGAACACGACCCGCTGCGATGCCTCCGCCGCCTCCGGCACGTCCGTGAAGTAGGCCGTTACAAGCCTCGGTACGTTGACCAGCATCGATGGCATGGCCGGCTTTCCTGCCTCGGGACTTACGGTTTCAGCCATCGCTTTTGTCGTCCTATCCCAGAATGATCTGGATACGGTGATCCGCGTTGTCGTCTTTCAGCGGAATGGGGAGATTCCTGTTGCCGGTCATCACCTCTCCGTCGATCTTGGTGGCCAGAATGCCGCGACAGACGCCGAGCGGGTTTTCCACCACAATCGCATAGCGCGAGGAGCGGTAGCGGAAGGAGATTTCGAAGCCGGGCCAGTTTCGCGGGATGCAGGGATCGAGCGTAAGATTTTCGCCGTTCAGGCGGAAACCCAGAAGCCTTTCCAGTCCCACGCGGTACATCCACGCCGCCGAGCCCGTGTACCACGTCCAGCCGCCGTGTCCGACATGGGGAGGCATCGCGTAGATATCCGCACACACCACGTAAGGCTCCACCTTGTAGCGGTGTACGCCGGGCGGATCGTTCGCATGATTGACGGGATTGAGCATGGACAGGATTTCGCCCGTCCGGTCCCCATCGCCCAGCATGGCCCACGCCATCGCCGCCCACAACGCGGCATGCGTGTACTGCCCGCCGTTCTCGCGAATGCCCGGCGGATAGCCATTGATGTACCCGGGATCGTGCGCGGGATTGTCGAAAGGCGGGGCGAGCAGCAGCAGCAGCTGTTCCTCCCGACGCACCAGATATTTGTCGAGCGCTGCCATGGCACGCGCGGCGCGCGCCGGCTGGGCGGCCCGCGAGATGACGGCCCAGGATTGCGCGACGGCATCGATCCGGCATTCATTGTTGGCGATTGAGCCGAGCGGCGTGCCGTCGTCGTAATAGGCGCGGCGATACCAGTCTCCGTCCCATGCCTGACGCTCGATGGAATCTCGCAGCGTGTTGGCAAACTGCCGCCACTCCGCCGCACGCTCCGTGTTGTCGTGCGCGTCGGCGAGGCGCGCAAACGCCGTAAGCGTCGAGAAGAGAAACCAGGCAAGCCATACGCTTTCGCCTTTCCCGCCTTCGCCGACGCGATCCATGCCATCGTTCCAGTCGCCGGTCCCCATGAGCGGCAGGCTGTGCGACCCGGTCGCGAGACTCTTGTCGAGCGCAAGCGCGCAATGTTCGAACAGACTGGCCTGTCTGCTGGAGACCGTGGACTCAGAGAAGCGGTCGCGCTCGCCCTCATGAAGAACCGGTGCTTCGAGAAAAGGTACGTTTTCGTCGAGGACAGCATGATCGCCCGTGACGTTTACGTAGTGCGCCACGGTATGCGCGAGCCAGCAGCGGTCGTCCGAGATTCGTGTGCGGATGCCACGGCCCGATTCCGCTAGCCACCAGTGCTGGACGTCGCCTTCGACGAATTGACGCGCGGCGGCACGCAACAAATGGGCGCGCGCCAGATCCGGCCGCGACACGCAAAGCGCCATGACATCTTGCAACTGATCCCGAAAACCGTACGCCCCGCTTGCCTGGTAGAACCCGGCCCGAGCCCACACGCGGCACGCGAGCGTCTGGTACAGCAGCCACCGGTTCAAGAGGATGTCGAGCGCGCGGTCGGGCGTTTTCACCTGCACCGCACCGAGAATGGAATCCCATTGCTGCGTGACTTCCGCCAGCACGGCGTCGAGGTCGGCCTTGCGGTATTTCGCAATCAGCGCCTGCGCGTCCGCTTTCGTTGCGGCCTCGCCGAGAAAGAAGACGATTTCAGTTGTACCGACGGCGGCAAGGCCGACCAGCGTCTGCAGCGCGGCGCAAGGATCGAGTCCCGCACCCGCCCGGCCCGACAGAGGCGCCGCCGCGCACAAGGCCAAAGGCCGGTCGAGCGCGCCGTCGCGGCCGATGAATTCCGTGCGATCCGCCGTCCAAGACGTCTGCCGTCCATTGAGATCGGCGAAAGCGACACGCTCGCCGAACTGATCGTTCCATGGATTGCGTGCGAAGATCGTGCGCGTTTCCGGATCCCCCTCCGTCACTACAAACGGCGCCGTCACAGAGCTGTTGGTGCCCAGCACCCATTCCACATACGCGGTGACAGAGAGGCGGCGCGCACGGCCGGAATGATTGACAATCTTCAGCCGCGAAATCTTTATCGGGTCTCCTGCCGGTACATATTGCAACAGCTCCAGCGATAGGCCGTGCGAGTCGTGCTCGAAGCGGCTGTAGCCCTGTCCATGGCGCGCCAGGTACAAGGAATTCTTCTCGCGGATCGGAAGCGCGGTCGGCCCCCACACCTCGCCGCTCTCTTCATCCCGAACGTAGATCGCTTCGCCGGGTGCATCGCCGACGGCATCGTTCGACCACGGCGTCAGTTGATTCTGCTGACTGTTGATGGACCAGGTGAAGCCGCTGCCGTCCGTCGACGCCTGGAAGCCGAAATCGGGATTGGCAACGATGTTCACCCACGGCGCCGGCGTGCGCGCGTTGCCTTCGAGAATTGTGACGTATTCGCGGCCATCCTGCGCGAAGCCGCCGAGCCCGTTCCAGAAATTCATCTCCGGCCGCGGCGGAGGGATCTCCGGTTCAGCCGGGGCCGGGGCGCGTCGGACAGGCGGCGGGCCGGCCGGCTTGAGATCGCGCGCGCGATTGATCTGTTCGGCTAGCGTGCCTGCGCTGCCGGTCAGCGTCGCCCGCGCGCAGGCGTGAAGAAGACCACGAGCTTCCGCCGAAATCAGGTCGGCGCGAAGCACAAACACGCTGCCCCGCGCGTCTTCGCCGGCGAGCCTGGGCATCGATTGATTCATACGTACCAGTGCGTCGAGCGCGGTCTGGAGATCCTGCACATAGGATGCGGCGCGCTCGTTCAGGATCACCAGATCGACCGGCAGCTGTTTCAGACGCCAATATTCGTGCGCATTCAGGAGTTGGCGTACAAGTTCCAGATCCTCTTCCCCGCTGATCCGGACGAGCACGATCGGCAGGTCGCCCGAGATTCCATGCGGCCAGAGGGTCGATACCTCGCGCATGCCACCCATGATCGCAGCCGAGGGCGGTCTCAGCGTGGGATCGGAATAGAGGACATGATTGGCGAGCCGCTGGTACAGGTACGCTTCACTGGTGCCGATGCCGAGATGGCGAAGCTGCATCTGCGCCTGGGTCCAGGCCAGCGTCGTCGCCCGTTCGAACGCCATGGGATCGCGGTGCTTGTCGGCGAGGTCGAGGACGTCTTCGCGTGAAGCGGCCGCGACGGTCCAGAACGCCACGCGCGCCGTTGCGCTGCGCGGGATGCGCACACGCCGCCTGAGGCTGAAGATCGCGTCGAGCACCGCACCGCTTGTGTTCGACAACGGCCAGCCATCGACAATGGCGGCGGGCGACCGGATGGTCTGACCCCGCCCGAGAAAGCGCGCCCGATCGGTCTCGAATTGTACGTCGCCGGAACTTTCTCCCTCGACCACGGCGAGGTGCGCGGCCCACACGAGGGGATCGCCGTCCGACCGGCGCCGCCGCGTCGCCACGATGGCGCCGAGATCGGCTTCGAAGGCGGTTTCGACGAACAGCTTTGAAAAGGCCGGATGCGCGACGTCGTCCGCCTGCCGTGCGAGCGCGATTTCGGCGTACGAGGTCACTTCGATTTCGCGGGTTCGGATGCCGTGGTTGGTGATCGACACGCGGCGAACTTCGGCGTCATCCTCCGGCGAGACGGTGACGTCGAGCGTGGTTGTGAGCGTGGAGTCGCGGCGGATGATTTCCGCGCGATCCTCGAAGAACGTCACGTCATAGGCGTCGGGCTCGGCAACGCTGGGCTGGTATCCCGCCGAAAGGATTTCCCCGCTGTCGACATCGCGCAGGAATACATAAGAGCCCCAGCCGTCGCAGGTGACATCCTCCCGCCAGCGCGTGAGCGCAATATCGTGCCAGCGGCTGTAGCCCGACCCGGCCGCCGTGATCATGGTCGAGTAGCGGCCGTTCGACAGGATGTGCGTGCGCGGCATGCGCGAATGCGCCGAATTGTAACGGCGCTGGACTTCGGGCGTGAGGCTCGCCATTGCGGCAGCTTCCAGCGTCTGTTCCGGTGCCGGCCGTGCGATAGCGGTTTCCCGCGGAACGCGCTCCTGCAACAGAAGTTCGGCTGCCTGTACGATGGGCTCCACATGGAAGCGTGCGCGCATGGCGCCGTCGTGAACGGCGTTAGCGATCCCCAGGATGGTCATCGCCTGGTGATGGGCCATGTACGCCCGAACGATGGCGAATTTCGCGCCTTCGGGCAGGCGGGACCGCGTGTAGTCGAGAGCCTCGTACCAGCCATAGGCGCCGCGCGCGCCAAGACCGACCATGCGGTGGAGATTCCGTACCACCGCTGCGGGATCGACCATCGCGGCGAGTCCGCTTGCGTAGGGCGCGATGACGGTGCTTTCCGCGAGGCCGCGCTTGTAACCAAGATCGGGAACGCCGAAGCTGGAATATTGATAATTGTGCTCCATGTCGCGCGCGTTGTACGCCGATTCCGATATCCCCCAGGGCACGTGCAGCGCGGCGCCATATTCCTCCTGGCGGCGAACCACGAGCCGGTTGGTCTGTTCGAGCAGGCTGCCGGACGGCGCGCGCATGACCAGCGACGGCATCAGATATTCGAACATCGATCCGGACCACGAAATCAGTCCGGACCCGCTGTCGATCGGCGTCAGCGTGCGGCCGAGCCGAAACCAGTGCTTGGCCGGAACGTCTCCCTTGGCGATCGCGATGAAGCTGGCGAGCCGCGCCTCCGAAGCCAGGAGATCGTAGAAATTGGAATCGAGACTGCCGTCCGATTCGCGATAACCGATGGAGAGGAGCTGGCGGCCCGGATCGAACAGAAATCCGAACTCCATTTCGGCGGACATGCGGGTTGCCAGATCGGCTAGCTTTTCGAGGCGCTCTTTTGCCGATCGCGCCGTGTCCGCGGATTTGTCCTCCCCGGGCGCCGCCTGCGGCATGAGCATGCCGTAGTCGCGACGATGGGAACGTACACAGGCGCTGAGCGCCTCCGCCCAGACGACGGCGTCCGGTTCACCGCCGCCGGGATTTGCAGATTCGATCGACCGCGCCTGTACACATATTAGGTCCGCCACCTCTTCAAGCTTGCCGAGGTGGCGCGGCATTTCGGCCGCTTCAACAGGGGGTTCGCCAAGCAATCCTGCCAAACGGT
Organism: Rhizomicrobium sp.; assembly: GCA_036495845.1. GTDB lineage: Bacteria > Pseudomonadota > Alphaproteobacteria > Micropepsales > Micropepsaceae > Rhizomicrobium. The sequence goes on along the minus strand of DASXMF010000181.1, from coordinate 9,879 downwards.
CGACGGCGGCAGCCGGCTCGGGCGATGGCGCATGGTTGGCGCGTCGATCCTTCGTCGCAATCGGCAGGGATTCGCGAAAAAGCGCGAGATTGTCGGACAGACCTTTCTCCCAAGGCGCATGGACGTGCGGTTGCGACGCGATTTCCCGGCATGCATTGCCGAGAGCGATCAAATGTCCCGCAAGATTGCCGCTGTCGACCGACGAGACATATTTGGGCTCAAGCGCGCGAAGATTGCGCGTGTCGTACCAGTTGTACAGATGACCGCGGTAGCGCTCCAGTTTCTGCATGGTCGCCAGGGTCGCTTCGAGCCGCTCCAGGACGTCCATCGTTCCCAGCCAGCCGAAATCGCGTGCGGCGATGACCGACAGGAGATACAGGCCGATGTTGGTTGGAGACGTGCGGTGCGCGATCACCGGCTTCGGATCTTCCTGAAAATTATCCGGCGGCAGCGCGTTGTCTTCCGCGGTGACGAACTGTTCGAAGAAGCGCCAGGTTCGGCGCGCGATCATCCGCAAGGCCGTCGCGTCGTCCGGCGCGATCGCCAGATGTCCAGACTCGGGCGGCGGCAGGCTCGCCCAGCGCGCGACAAGCGGCGAAAGCACCCAAAGGGCCGCGAACGGCGCGGCCATCGGCCAGGCATGAGGGCCCGTGATGGCCATGGCGAACCCAACGACGACCGCAAAGCTCGCACTCGCAGCAATCTGCGCGATCAACGAGCGCGGATCGAACTGCGAATCGTCATTGGTCTGGGAGGTCGTAACCCATTCGAGCAGCCGGCGGCGTCGGATGAAAAGACGGAACAGCGTGCGCGCTACGGCATCGACCATCAGCCACGCCTGATGCGCGAGGAAGGTGAGCAGGAATGCGCTCTGCAGTATCCCCCGCACGGCATCGCCGCCCAGATTTCGAAAGTGTGTACGCAAGGGAATCCCGGCGCTTCGCGGCAGCGTGGCGGCGATCACCGGAAGAAACGGTGGCAAAACGATTGTCAGGACAATGAAGACGTTCCACGTCGCGGCTGCCGTGAGCGGCAGGAAGAGCCACGCGATCAGCAAGGCAAGAAGAGCCGCAGGGGCCGACAGCGAGCGCCGCAGATTGTCCAGCATCTTCCAGCGGCCCATCAACGGGATCGCCGCTTCCGGAGACGCAGAATGCGCCTTGCGGCCTCGCCCGAAAATCCACGGCAGCAGCTGCCAGTCCCCCCGAACCCAGCGATGCTGCCGGGCGGCGGCGACGTTGTATTTTGACGGAAATTCCTCGACGAACTCGATATCGGAGACGAGGCCCGCGCGGGCGAGGATTCCTTCCAGGAGATCGTGGCTGAGCACGGTGCTGTCGGGAATTTTGCCGGCGATCGCCGCTTCGAAAGCATCGACCTCATAGATGCCCTTGCCGCTGTACGTGCCCTCTTCGAAGAGGTCCTGGTACACATCGGAGACTACTACCGCATAGGGATCGAGACCGTTCGGGCCGGAAAAGACGCGCTGGAAGAGCGAACCCTCGCTGCCGATCGGCAGCGAAGGCGTAACGCGCGGCTGCAGGACGGCATGCCCTTCCGTGACGAGACCGGCGCGCGGATCAAAGCGCGGGCGATTGAGCGGATGTGCGATCTTTCCGACCAGCCGCCTCGCGACACCGATCGGCATGCGTGTGTCGGCGTCGAGGGTAATAACGTAACGGATGGCGGAGGGAAGCGAAGGTACATGGCCGTCTATGGGCAGAAAAGTCGTATCGGTGGCGCCCCTCAGAAGGCGATCGAGTTCGTGCAGCTTGCCGCGCTTTCGCTCCCAGCCGATCCATTTCTGTTCGCCGTCATTCCAGACCCTCCGGCGGTGCAGAAGAAAAAAACGCGGCTCGCCACCTTCGCGCGGATAACGTGTGTTCAACTCCGCAATTCCGCCGGCGGCCTCGGCGACAAGCGCATCGTCGCCGGCCGCATGCTCGCTTGGCGAATCGCCCCAATCCGACAAGAGTGCAAAAGAAAGATTTTCGTCCGCGTTCGAGAGGTAATGCACTTCGAGGCGCTCGATATGACTAGTGACCTCGGACTGTGCGGTCAGAAGCGTCGGCACGACCACGATGGTGCGCATGTCCGGCGGAACGCCGTCGCGAAGTTCCAGGCCCGGCAGGAAGGCTGCACCCACCAGATGGGTGATCGCACGGTTCACCACCGCGATGGCGACATCGGAGGCCGGAACGAGGCCCGCGATTCCCAGCGCAATCAGCACCCAGCCGCCGGCCCCGGCGTGCGCGACGGCGAATAGTGCTGCGGCGAGAACGATAGCGGTCACTACCGCAATCATTCCGACGTAACTCATCACGCCGAGCGCGGTGTTCACCCGGAAGAGTCTTGTACGAAACGGAATGGAACAGCCGAGTTGCCGCTCGAAGGCAACGCGTCCATCGCCGATGAGCCTGTATCCCGGATCACTTTCCCGGGCCGATCGTTCCGGCACCGCCACGTGCGCGCGTTTGGCCGCGACGATCACGCGCCCGGCGACGTCGCTTTCGTCGCGACCCGAGGCGCGCGCGAGATCCTCGATTTCGCGCCGGTAAAGATCGCGCGTCGGGAAATCCATCGCCGCGAAATTGCTGCCGCCGCGCAGAATGGCATCGATCGGGCTGACGCTTTCGACGAACTCCGACCAGTTGATCATCGACACCAGGCGCATGCTGGTGATCACGTTGCGAACCGTGACGTTCATCGCGCTCTGAAACTGGAACTCCTCGCGAACCACCTGGTCGGTGGTCGTGCCTTCCGCGGCCAGCCTTTCGTTCAGCCAGCGCAGCGCCGGCGTTGCGCTGGGATCGCGATCGCGCAGGCGCTGGGAGAGTTGAACGGCGAAGGCCGTGGACCACTGCACCAGAACGAGGCTTTTGGGGACCGCGACGGAGGGCTCCGGATCGTGGTCGGCAGTCCCGAGGATCCGGTCGGCAAGCTCATCGGCCGTCCGGCTGGCCGAAAGCCGCACGACGATGGCTTCGGCGAGACGGCGCAGATTTTCCAACAGCGTGATGCGGAGCGTGATCGCGATCGCCCACAATTCGCCGATGGTGAGCGGCTGTACACGCTGATAGGCCTCGACGAAGCGCGTGAGCTTCTCGATATCGAAGGCGCTGTCGGTGTGGGCGACAATGGCCCAGGCCACGCCGAAGACGCGCGGATACCCTTCGAGCGGACCTTCGGCGAGTTTCGGCAGTCTTCGATAGAATCCGGGCGGCAAGTCTTGCTTGATTTCGCGGACCTGTTCGTCGATGACGTGAAAGTTGTCGAGCAGCCATTCCGCCGCCGGCGTGATCGCCTGTTGCGCGTGCGTGGCCCTGACAATCTTGCGATAGGCTTCCTCGATAACGGTGGAATTTTCGTAGAGCCGAGGAGCCAACAGACGCGCGGCTCTGCGCGAAGGCGCAACGGTCTGCGCCCTGGCAAGACTCTCGGCGTGCTGTTCGAGACGTTCGACGCTGAACAACTCGGCCCGGATCGCCGGTTCTGGCTTGCTGGGATTTGTGCGACGACTTGGAAAACGGGGCAGGCGTGAAATATCCAATCGGTCGTGCCTCGCAAGAATTTGGTTGTTGGCGATCCAATGTGACCGTTCGCCACCTAGATGGCCATCCCCTTGATGAGCGCCAAGTTCCAAGCGGTTCCGACGTGATTGCTGCGATAGCCTTCGCCGTGATCGTCAGCTTCCCGGCGATATTCCCACCAGGCGTGGAAAGACGAAAAACTGGCAGCCGTGCAGTATCAAGGTGAGCGGGCGGGATGAATTGATAGACAGCATGGACAAGTCGGCTACCCCGATAGTCCACCCACACAGACGCCATTGTCATTGACATCGCGCCCAGTAAGGTGTCCGGCCATGAAACCGAATGCGCATACGCTGGACCATATCGCCGCCCGCACGCTGCAACATTACAATGACCATGCCGAGGAATTCCGCGAAGGTACACAGGATCACGACGTCAGCCAGAACGTTGCGGCGCTGCTGAAGCACATCGAGCAGAAACCACCTGCGGACGTACTCGATTTCGGTTGCGGGCCGGGGCGCGATCTCAAGACATTTGCCGAACTCGGTCATGCACCCGTGGGTCTGGAAGGCTCCGCGCGGTTTGTTGCGATGGCGCGCGAGGAAGGCTTTGACGTATGGGAGCAGGATTTCCTCACGCTCGATCTGCCGGACAACCGTTTTGACGGCATTTTCGCCAATGCCTCGCTGTTTCACGTACCGAGCCGTGAATTGCCCCGCGTGCTCACGGAACTGTGGGCGGCCCTCAAGCCGCGCGGCGTTCTCTTCAGCTCGAACCCGCGCGGGCTGAATGAGGAAGGCTGGTATCACGGGCGCTACTGCGTCTATCACGATCTTGAAAGCTGGCGACAATTCTTGCGCGACGCGGCATTTTGCGAACTCGATCACTACTATCGCCCGGCTGGTTTGCCGCGCGAACGGCAACCCTGGCTTGCGAGCGTCTGGCGGAAATAGGCGGCGAACGCGCACCTTGCTCGAGATCAGGTTCCGCAGAAGGTCTGATGGACCACCTGGTCCGACCGCGGCGGGTCGGCGTAGCGGGCAAAGCCGGGTTGATCGTCGAACGGTCGCGACAGCACGGCGAGCAGGCTGTCGAAAGGTGTGAAATCATGATTATTCACGGCGCTCGCAATAGTTTCCTCGACCAGATGGTTGCGTGGAATAAAGAGGGGATTAGCCGCGCGCATGATCGCCCCGCGCGCCGCCGCATCGACGTTTTCTTCGCCGAGGCGATGGCGCCATCGCGATGCCCAATCGTCGAATGCGGCCGGTTCGGCGAACAGATCACGTACCGTGTCGGTTGCTTCAACGTTATCGGCGGCTTCGCACAGCCTGCGGAAGGTCAAGGTGAAATCGGCGCGGTTGTCGGCCATGCGCTTCAGCAGATCCTGCGCCAGCGCCATATCATCCGGCAAAGCTGTCAACAAACCGAGCTTTCGTCTCAATCCCCACGCGTAAGCCGTCTCAAACTTGCCGGCGAACGCGGCGATTGTTTCTTCTGCGGATTTGGCCGCCGTCGTTTCGTTGTCGCCAAGCAGCGGCAAAATCGTTTCGGCAAAACGCGCGAGGTTCCACTGCGCGATGCGCGGCTGGTTGCCGTAGGCGTAGCGCCCCATTGTGTCGATGGAGCTGTACACCGTCTGCGGGTGATAGGTATCCATGAAGGCACAGGGGCCGAAGTCGATCGTCTCGCCCGCGATCGACATGTTGTCGGTATTCATCACCCCGTGAATGAAGCCGACGAGCAGCCATTGCGCGACAAGTTCGGCTTGCCGCGAGCTCACGCTTTCGGCCAGCGCCAGATAGGAGTTTTCGCTCTCCAGCGCTTCCGGGTAATGACGCGCAATGACATAATCCGCGAGTTGACGGACTGCCTCGCGATCACCCCGGCTTGCGAAGAACTGAAATGTGCCGACGCGAACGTGGCTTAAAGCGACGCGCGTGAGAATGGCGCCGGGCAACGGCGTTTCGCGCCAGATCGTCTCGCCCGTCATCACGGCCGCAAGTGCTCTGGTGGTCGGGATCCCGAGGGCCGCCATCGCTTCGCTGACGATGTATTCGCGCAGGACCGGACCGAGTGCGGCGCGACCGTCGCCGGCCCGCGAGAACGGCGTTCGCCCCGCGCCCTTCAGCTGGATGTCGCGGCGCACGCCGTCGCGATCGATCACTTCGCCGAGCAGGATCGCGCGGCCGTCGCCGAGTTGCGGCACGAAACCGCCGAACTGGTGGCCAGCATAAGCCATGGCAAGCGGCTCGCCGCCTTCCGGCACGCGGTTACCCGCAAGAAACGCCACGCCTTCCGCCGTCGCGAGTCGATCTGCATTGAGGCCGAGTTGCCGGGCGAGCGCATGATTCAGCCGAATGAGACGCGGTGTGCACACGGGGACCGGCGGCTGCCGCACGAAAAACCGATCCGGCAAGCGTGCGTAGCTGTTGTCGAATGCGAAGGGCGATACGTCTGCGATACCTACAGTCATACGAGTCCTGGTGAGAAGATCATTGATAGTTAGCCGATCGCTGGAGAAAGCCACATCAGTTTGCCAACCCGGCAGCAGCCAACCGACCGTCACACCGAGCCTCGATCAAGGGCCTGCACGCAAGAGCTAACGACTTCACCCCTTCCTTTCCTCACGGATATTCCCTGCTATCGCGAACAAATTTCCTGTTATTTTGTTCAGGGAATTTTCGCGTAAGCTCCTGAATTCTCGGGTTGATTTTTGTGCCGATTTCAATCGACAACCCGTCCGGACCACAATAATCCCTGTATTTTCCCTGCTAAACAGGGAATTCGGGCGGCCAGTCTCAAAAGGGTTGCTCTCAATTTGGGGGCATTGTGTGGAGCGCAGGTATGGCCCGACTGCGCACTGCACCATACCGCTGCGATATTGAGGAGATCGCATCTCTGTCAAAATGGTGCCGAAACCAGACGAGGGGATATCCCATGAGAATGGCGCTTGCGGCTGTCGCCATGTTCTCCGCTTTAGCCACGACCGAGGGCTCCGTCGCGACGAGCGCACCAAGCATCGCAAGCGGAGCCACTCCGCTGATTCTCGAGAAGAACGAGGGCGAGAAACGCGTTTGGAGGCCCATAGAAGGGGCTGAAGGTTGGGACGCGGTGCCTGGCCCATTCATCCTGAAAATCGATCCGCGAAATGGCGGCTCATCTCACTTGGTGTTCGTCACCGAGGATGTACCTCCCGGCGCGAGCATCCCTCGCCATCGGCATCCAGGGGCAGACGAGATACTCTTTTTTCAGAACGGGAAAGCTCGTGTGACCCTCGGCGGCAGGGTCAGGCAGGTGCGTGGCGGCGCTACGGTCTTCGTCCCTGCAAACACGTGGATTTCAGCAACCAATATCGGAACCGAACCGATTCACGGCGTCTTTGTGTTCTCCGCTCCCGGCTTCGAGGGATTCATGCGCGCAGAGTCTGCTCCGGAGGGCCAGAAAATTACGCGTCTGAGCAAGGCCGAGGACGCACAACTGATGAAGGAACACGCACACGCCGTAATCTATGCCGGTCCCTAAGGTGTTCAGCCTCGATGGGTGCGCCGGAAAGCCACCATCATGGGTACCCTCCAGACGGCCACCCAGTTCCCAGTTTTATCTCTCCGGTGCGCCATGACGCCCAACTCGTTGAATTTTCAGCCTTGGAATCGGTAACAGGATAGAAACGAGAACTTTATTGGACGGGTCTGGCTGCGAATCGTTCGATCATGAATCCTGCGACAGGTTAACGTGTCGAGCAAATCATCTTCCTCCCACGATGTCAGATTTCATGCGGTGGACCGGTCCATGAGCAAGTTGGGTGCGAATTTCATGTATCGTGCTTTTGCACCAAGCCGCTGGTCCGTGTCTGTGAGATCGGGGACCGCGGCTGGCTCCATCGTCATGGGTCTGCATCGCGCGTCTGCAGTGCCTGGTTTTTCAGTGGCCGCGCCGGGAATAAATCCATAAGGCAGCGCGTCGAAAGGGTGTAGCGGGCGGAATTTGCATGCACGCCGGATAGAACAGACGCGGGAGATCTCGATGCGCCATCGTACTTCTTGCCTGGTCCTGTTTGCCTGTCTGATCGCAGGCGCAGCCAGCGCGGCGAACGATCCTTTTATCGGCGAATGGAAGCTCAACCCATCGAAAAGCACACTGATCGACGTGATGAAAGTGGAGAATGTCGCCGGCAACAAATACGTTTTTGACCTCGGAGGCGGCCCTGAGACGATCGCGGTTGATGGAACGGATCAGCCGGGAGTCGGCGGTACCATGCTGTCTGTAACCGTGGAAGGCGCGCATTCCTGGAAGGTGGTTCGCAAGAAGGAGGGGCGCATGCTGTTGACGGCAAACTGGGCGCTGTCGAAGGACGGCAGGACGCTCAGCGATGAGTTTACGGCAATAGGACCTGACGGGAACCGCTCCGTTACGAATTATGTGTACCGGCGAACAGCAGGAACGTCGGGCTTTGCAGGGACCTGGGAAAGCCGGAACAACGCGACGATGAATTTTGCGTTTGTGCTCAAGGTCCAGCCATACGAGGGAGATGGTCTTTCGGTTATTGATTCCACCGACGGACTGACAATGAACGTGAAATTCGACGGCAAGGATTATTCGAGTGGTGGTTTAAACGCGCCGAAGGGATTTACCGCATCTGCCCGGCGAGTAGACCAGCAGACCATGGAAATAGCCGGAAAGGTGAAGGGCAAGACCGCGCTCACCCAGCTGATGTCGCTTTCTTCCGACCTGAAGACTCTGACGATGACCCAGCGCATCAGACGTCGGGAGCCGAACATTCTCGTGCTAGAGCGGCAGTAGAAAGGCAGAGGCTTTTCGGTTCCTGCGCTCGATCAGTCAGGAACAGGACCCAGTAGAAAAGAGAACTTCTTAGCGGGGTCTGGCTGCGAATCGCTCGATCAGGACAGCCGCTTCCCGGATTCCGCCGAACCGGCGAATGGATTCGGAAACGCTCCTGGCTGATTGGCGATAGCCACGCTCGCTCAACACAGTCTGAACTTTTGCGCCGAATTCAACCACGTCGATGCGCTTCTCTCCGCTGGCATCGCTCGTTGGCAAAACAAGTTCTCCCGCGCCAAGCGCGACCAAAGAGCCCGTCCCCATTTCGCCCGACGATTGACGCGGAGCGCCCTGATGGTGTGTTTGTCGTCGAACTTGTCGTTGGTTCCTGAACTGGGGCGTTCCGTGACACTTGAAGACGTATTCTATGTCAGCCAGACCATTGCGTCGGTCGCTGTGGTGGGCTCACTCATCTATGTCGGCCTGCAGGTTCGCTATGCTGAACGCAGCCAGCGCGGCCTGATGCAGCAGGCGCGCGCGGACCGGACCTCCCTGGGTTCGCTGACCGTCGCTGGTCCCGAACTGGCGCGAATCTGGATGAAGGGCAGCGCCGGCGATGTGGATTTAACGCCCGTCGAATTGGCGCAATGGCTGCTTCTGACACGCTCGGCTTTCCTGAGCGGAGAAGACTCCATCCTGCAATACAAGGCGGGTCTATTGTCGAAGGCAACCTACGACACCTATGTGGCTGGCGTTCGTTTCTATATGGCGGCGCCCGGTTTTCGAGCGGCATGGAAAATTCAAAGAATGCAGTTTGGTCGTGAGTTCCGCGCATTCGCTGACGCGATTTTGAACGAGGTCTCCGTCGCGCCGGCACTCGACAGCCTTGCGGAATGGAACGCGCTCGTACGGGCGGAACGCGCCGGAATGGATCCGGCGACTGGTTAACCTGTCGCCCGATTTCAAACATGCCGAAATCATCGGAGTTTGAGTTTTAAATCTCAGCAGAATCAGGTACCCCCGGCCAAGGAGTGCCCGGGTCGATGCCGATGAGCGAAAGCGAACTTCTTATGCTGGGGCATGCCTACAACGACACTGTCACCACTGCGTTCAGCCAGATCATCACGATCACCTTCGCGATGGTGATCGGCATCTATTATTTTCTCAATCAGGCGAAGATCGGGCTGAGAGTATTCTCCTACATCGTCTATTCCATCGGCATGTTTCTGTATTTCGGGTTGATGGTGGCGAGCAGCCGTTCACGAGGCGCTGAAGGCTCTGCCCGCGGACCATGTTTCGCGACCGACGGCCCACCTTCTGGCTGTCAACGACAGCTGGGTCGGAGTAGTGGAATCGGTGCTCATCACGGGCGGGTTCTGGATTTTGTGGTTGGGCGTTGCCTGGCTTCTGTTTGTCTGGAGGAAGGCTGACCACATTCCGCCCGTGGCCCGCTGAAGCCAAACCGCCCCTGTGGAGCGGTTGCCGCGAAATGGGCCTCGGTCATATGACATGGCCGCGATCCTAGCCACGAAACGGGCGGGCGCCGGACACCCCTTCATCACTTCTG
>DASXMF010000180.1:0-26068 GCA_036495845.1 Rhizomicrobium sp. | reverse complement strand
CAGATCGGATTCGGGATAAAGGCCGTCTGTCCCATTGCCGAAGGACCACAACACACTCTCGGTATTGGTCCCCGGGTTTAACGAGAACGCTGTGCCGCCGTCGTTGTAAGTGCCGCCAAAGACGGTCGTGCCATAAAGCGTGCCTTTCACATTGATCAGGCGTCTATTGGGATTCTGGCCGTCCGTCCCGTTGCCGAAGGACCACAGCACCGTCTCGGCAACCGTCGCCGGGTTGAACGAGAACACCGTGCCGTAGCCGTAGGCGCCGCCGCTGTATGTTGTGCCATAAAGCGTGCCATTGACGTTGATCAGGCCGGCGCTGGGATTCCGACCGTCCGTCGCATTCCCCAAGGACCAAAGCACCGCCTCGGCATGCGTTTTCGGGTCGAACGAGAACACCGTCCCGTAGCCGTAAACGCCGCCGGCGTAGGCCGCGCCATAAAGCGTTCCGTTCACATTGACCAGAGCGCCATAGGGATGGGAACTGTCCGGTGCGTTGCCGAAGTAATATAGCACTTTCGTGCGGCCGGTCTTCAGGTTGAAAGTGTACACCGTGCCGTTGTAGCCGGTGCCGGGGCCACCCCACGGGGTCGTGCCATAAAGCTTGTCTTTGACCTTGACCAGGTAATAGGGCGATTGGCCATTTGAAACGTCGAAGGAGTGCAGCACTGCCTCGGCATTGGTTTGCGGGTCGAACGAAAACACCGTGCCGACATCGTCGTTGCCGCCGGTGGTTGTTGCGCCATAAAGCTCGCCGTTGACGCTGATGACGTTGCCATAGGGTTGGGCGGCGTCCTTCCCGTTGCCGAAGGACCACAGCACATTCTCGGAATCCGTCTCCCGGTTCAGTGAGAACAGCGTGCCGTTGTGGTAGATGCCGCCGCCGGATGTCGTCCCATAGAATACTCCAAGCGTCCCGTCATAGATCAATCCGGCATAGGGATCCAAACCGTCCGTCCCGTTTCCGAGGGACCACAGCACGTGTTCGGTCGAAGCTTCTGCAACGGGATTCTGCAAGGCACATCCCAATCCGCATGCGATCAGGACAGTCCAGATTTTCTTCATTTGACATCCTCCCGTCTTTGTAAAGTTGCGGATTCCGCTGATCGAAGGTTATTGCAGTACTCGTCTCAAATATTACCAAATTTGCGCCCAGTACCGGCTAGGTTTGGTGTTTTATTTCGCGATTTCCCGCCAAATGGGATGAATTTTTGTGACAGACGCCGACGCCAAGGACGTCAAGATTCTCGATCTCCTGCAGGAGAACGCGTCGCGCGTCGCTCGAAGGAGATGACGTCGACATCTTTGCTGACGGAAAAGCCAACTGGCCGTTTATGAAGGCAGGTTCCGAGGAAATGCGCACTCGGCTTCCGCGCAGCGACTTCGTTTTGAACATCTACACGAAGTTTGCATGTATCGCCGGCGATAAGGTCACGTATTACAACTCGCGTCGGCTGATGAACGGACACGTTGGCATCGGCGTGGTCGAAACATGTTTCCATTGAAAAGTGCAATCGAAAATTTGTATCGGGTGATATGCACTCGAAATCGCGTTGAACAAGAACGCTTGGAGAATCGGAGGTCGGATTTTTCGTAAATCCGCTCCGCGTTAGAGCTCCTGTCCCTCGGTCAGGGCGACCATCTCAATGGGAGAGCACTCCCTTCGCATGGGAGAAGTCGCATGTTCAATCCGCGTTCCTGTCGGGCGCGTCGGAGGGCGGACGCCCATTCACGCGGCGTTGGCGCTGCGGAAATCCTCCAGGACCTTATTCTCAAGCGCTTCCAGATCGGGAATTGCCGCCTGCAGAAATGCCCGGAGCTGCGTTTCGTCGCCGGCATCGCAGAGGAAATTGTATTCGTCGAGCGCTGACTCGGAGTCCAGTTGGTCGAGGATCATGTCGTCGAGTCTGGATTTGACCTCAGTCAACAAATCTGCGCGATCCTGCTCCGTCAGTCCCCTTTGGCGGATCATCTCGGAGACAAAACCATTTATGTCGGCCATCCGACTCACCCTTCGGTTTGCACGCGGGTGCAGCCAATAGCCTGAAATCGCTAAAAAATGGCTTACCCTTGGGCGCGAATTGGATTCGCGACGACCTGCGGCACCTCACCGCAAATCCGGTGCCGAACCACATGTCACTGCCCACCAACCGGCCACCCGCAACAGGCGCAATCCTATTCGTGGCAGAAGGAATAGAGAATTGTCTCTGCACCATCTGGCGCCGCCCTGAAGATGGTGCCGATGCCGCTGACACCGCCTTCGTCAGTCGCGACTGGAGAACCCCATTCTCCGACGTCGCTCGGCGGGATCGAGCGCAAATTTACAAAATGATCTGCACAAATCGAAGTGGCGCGTGCCCCCTCCGTCTCGCGCCTAGGCTTGTGCCTGGACGCTCGCCACCTCCCCCACGCGTGCCTGTTTGGGCCGGAGAGATAGGGCAACGTGCGGCAAACTTTCCTCCCCCGCGCGGCACGCGTGGGGAGGTGCCCCAACCTGCTGCGCCGCGCGCGCAGCGCGGCGAGAGGGGCGGAAACTACTGCGATGCCTGTTTGCGCAAAGAGGCGACGTCATTTGCCGTGATCGCCGAACCGGCCGAACCGAAGCGCGCGGTGACATAATTCGCGACGGCCGCGATTTCCACGTCCGAGAACGAAGCTCCGAAGGACGGCATGAACACGCGTCCGTTCGCGGTCTTGTGCGAGGCGCCCTCGACGACAATCTGGGCCACGTTGATTGCCGTCGGATCGTTGACGGCGCGCGCGCCGGTGAGCGTCGCCTGCGGCCAGATCGGGCTCTTGCCCGTCCAGCTGTGGCAGCTGGCGCAGGCGCCCGCGAACAGCATCTTGCCGCGTGAATCGAGGCCCGGCGGCTCGCGATGCGTGGCCGGCGCGGGGCCGGCGAGCTTTGCCGGCAGGTCGCTCAAAATCGCGGGCGCGGTGCGCAGATACGCGACGATGGCGTGGATGTCGCCCGGCGCCAGATATCGGAAGCTCGCATCCACCGCTTCGCCCATCGGGCCCGAAGCCGTGCCGCGACCGTCTGCGTGACCATCCGCGAGATAGTGCCCGAGCTCCGCATCGCTCCAGGCGCCGATTCCTGTCTCGCGATCGGACGTGATGTTGTAGGCGCGCCAGCCGGCGGTGACGTCGCCCGCGAATTTCCTGCGGTTATCGAGCGCGAAGGCGACGCTGCGCGGCGTGTGGCATTCGCCGCAATGGGCGAGCGCTTCGGCGAGATAGGCGCCGCGGTTCCATTCCGGGCTGCGCGCGGTATACGGCTCGAAGGCTTTGCCGCTGACGAAAAACGCGTCCCAGATTCCCATCGCCCAGCGCTGATTGAATGGGAAGCGGAATGTATTGTCGTGACCCTGCGCATGCACGGGCGCGAGGCTGAAGAGATAGGCCTTGATCGCCAGCGCGTCGGCGTCGGACATCGCGGCGTAGCTCGGATAGGGCATCGCCGGATAGAGCCGCGCCCCGCGGTCATCGATGCCCCGATGGACCGCGTTCAGGAATTGGGCGTCGGTCCAGTCGCCGATACCGGTTTCCTTGTCCGGCGTGATGTTGGGCGACCAGATGGTGCCGAAGGGCAGATTGATGGCAAGGCCGCCGGCATAAGGCGTGCCGCCCTTTGCGGTGTGGCAGGCGGTGCAGTCGGCGGCGCGGGCGAGATACTGACCGCGCTCGACGAGGCTCGCCTGCGCGAGCTCCACGGGAACGCCGGTCGGATTTGCGGCGCGATAGTCGGCGACGGCGACCGCGGTGCCGCCAGCGAAATCCGTCGGGCCGGGGCTGCTGACCAGCCAGATGCCGATGCCGAGAACGACAAGAAGAATGGCGACGGCGACGCCGAGCGCGACGCGGAGAGCGGTCATGCCGATTTCCTCCCCGCCAGCACGTCGCGGTCGATCGGCAGCCGGCGCAACGCAATTCCGGTTGCCGCATAGATCGCATTGCGGATTGCCGGCGGCGCGGTGGTGGCGCCGGTTTCGCCGATGCCGCCGGGCGGTTCGCCGCTCTTGATCAGATGCACGTCGATGGCGGGCGCCTGATCGATGCGCAGCATGCGGTAATCGTGGAAGTTCGATTGCTGCACGCGGCCTTTGTCGATGGTGATCTCGCCGTAGAGCGCCGCCGTGGCGCCGAAGATCATGCCTCCCTGCAATTGCGCGACGATGGTGTCGGGATTGACGGCGATGCCGGTGTCGACCGCGGTGGTGAGGCGGTGAAGTCGGACCTCGCCTTCGCTGTCCACTTCGACATGGGCGACGGTGGCAATGAAGCTCGCGAAGGATATTTGCACCGAGACACCGCGACCGTGGCGTGCCGGCAATGCGCTGCCCCAGCCGGATTTCTCCGCGGCCAGATCGAGCGCCGCAACGAGGCGCGGCACCTTCGTCAGCATCGCGCGGCGGAAAGCGACCGGATCCTTGCCGGCCTGCCGCGCCAGCTCGTCGATGAAGCTCTCGATGGCGAAGACGTTGTTGTTGGGGCCGACGCCGCGCCAGAATCCCGTCGGCACGGCGGGCGGCTCGCAGCGCACATATTCGATGCGCTTGTTGGGGATGTCGTAGGGAATTTCGGCCGCGCTGTCGATCGCGTCGAAATCGATGCCGTGGAAAGCGGCGAAGGCAGGCGGCAGCCAGCGCGCGACGACGGACGAGCCGGTGATGCGATGGTGCCAGCCGTCGATCCTGCCGTCCTTCAATGTCGCGGCGAGCCGGTCGTAATAGATGGGGCGATAGACGTCGTGGCGGATATCCTCTTCGCGCGTCCAGACGACCTTGAGCGGACCGTCCACCTTCTGCGCCACGCGGATCGCCTTGATCACCATGTCGGGCTCGAGCCGGCGGCCGAAGCCGCCGCCGAGCAGCTGGTTGTGCACGATCACCTTGTCGAGCGGCACGCCGGCGGTCGCGGCCGCGGTCGTCTGCACGCGCGCCATGATCTGCGTGCCGAGCCAGATCTCGCAGGCGCCCGGCGTCAGGTGCACGGTGCAGTTCATCGGTTCCATCGTCGCATGCGCGAGGAAAGGCAGCTCGAAACGCGCTTCGTGCTTCTCGCCGGCGGCAAGCGCCTTGTCGGCGTCGCCGGCCTTCTTCGCGACGAGGCCGCTCTTCTCGCTCGCTTCTTTGATGTCTTTCCAGATCAGCGCGGAATCGACATGCGCGTTCGGTCCGTCGTTCCAAGTGATGGCGAGCGCATCGAGGCCCTGCTTCGCCGCCCACATGTGATCGCCGACGACCGCGACCAAATCGTCGAGCACGACGATCTGTCTGACGCCGGGGATGGACTTCGCCGCGCGATCGTCGACATGGCCAACCTTGCCCCCGAAGGTGGGCGAAGCGGCGATGGTCGCAAATTTGAGGCCCGGCAGCATCACGTCGATGCCGTAGACCTCTTTGCCGTTGACCTTTGTGGGCGTATCGAGGCGCCGGAGCGGCTTGCCGATCAGTTTGAAATCCTTCGGCGTCTTCAGCGGCGGATTTGCGGGCGGCGTGCCGTTCGCGGATTCGGCCAGCGCGCCATAGGAAAGCATGCGGTTCGTCGGTCTGTGGAACACCGCGCCGTTTTCGGTCGTGCAGCTTGCGGGATCGACATTCCACCGCTTCGCCGCTGCCGCGACGAGCAGAGCGCGCGCGCCCGCCGCCGCTTTGCGCAGCGGCATCCAGAAGGCGCGGACGGAATTGGAATTGCCGGTCGCCTGCACGGTGAGCACCGGGTTGGCGTAGAGCCTCTCGTTGGCCGGCGCCGCTTCCGCCACGACCTTGCTCCAGTCGGCGTCGAGCTCTTCAGCCATGATCATCGACAGGGAGGTGTGCACGCCCTGCCCCATCTCCGTCTGCGGAATGACGAGAGTGGTCTTGCCGGTGGCGTCGATGCGGATGAAGGCATTCGGCGCGAACGGCCCGGGAGCCGGAGGCGCGCCTTCTGCAACGTTGGATGAGGCCGCGCTCGCAAGTGGGACGTGGAAGGCAAGCACGAAGCCGGCGCCGAGCGCGGACTTGATGACCGTACGGCGCGAGGATCGGGTGCCGGTAGCGTTGCTCATATTCCGTTCCGCGCGGCGCGCTTGATCGCGTCGCGGATGCGCACATAGGTGCCGCAGCGGCAGATGTTGCCCGCCATCGCGGCGTCGATGTCGGAATCGTCGGGATGCGGCGTTGTCTTGAGCAGCGCCGACGCGGACATGATCTGCCCCGGCTGGCAATAGCCGCATTGCACGACTTCGAGATCGAGCCACGCCTTCTGGATCTTCGCGCCTTCGGGCGTCGCGCCCACGCCTTCGATGGTGGTGATCGCCTTGTCGCCGACATTGCCGAGCGGAAGCACGCAGGAGCGCACCGGACTGCCGTCGAGATGCACGGTGCAGGCGCCGCATTGGGCGATGCCGCAGCCGAATTTCGTGCCGGTCATTCCGAGAAGGTCGCGCAGCGCCCACAGCAGCGGCATATCGGCGGGCGCATCGACGGTTTTCGTTTCACCATTGACGCGAAGCGTGATCATGGCATCTCCCCGTCGCTTGCCGCGGGATTATACACGGTCCCAAAGATACACGCTTCTAAAGCGTGTCATTCCCGCGCTCCGGTCCGAGCGAATCGTAGAAAATAAGTTCCCCCAAATTGTCATGGCCCGGCTGAGCTTGTCCTCCGGCCGCGCTACGCGCGGACCGGGGGGCGGCAGCGGAGACCGGGCCACCCAGAAAACGATATTTGGCGCGGTGCGGCTTCAACTGGGTGGCCCGCTCTTCGGCGGGCCATGACAAGTAAGAGGAGCGATTTTCTACGTCCCCATCACCGCTTCTGCTCGCGGGGGTCGTTGGCGGGATCGAGATATTCGAGGCCCAGAGGACCGACGGCCGAGACCTGGGTGACGTATTCGCCCGACTTCGCCCAGTGAAAGTGAGAGGTATCGCCGGGCAGGACGATGACGCTGCCGGGCGGATAGGCAACCACCTTGTCGCCGTCGAAGCGATCGCCGAGGCCGATATAGAAGACGCCGGACATGACCGTGTAGATTCTGTCTTCGGGATGCCTGTGCGGCATCAGCTTCCCGTCCGCGGGCACCTTGACCCTTATCACATAGGGACCGGACCCGGCGGGATCGCCGACGAGGACAGCGAGACGGACGCCTGGCGGGAAGGCCGGGAACGCCTTCCACACAATGTCTTCGGGCAGGATCGATGTGAAAACACCTTCGCCCGGCTGATGTGTTCGAACCATCGTGCTCCTCCTTAAATCGCGTCGGCGTCGACGATCGCCTGCGCATCGGCAAATTTCCGGGTTGGGCCTCGGGACGCGAAAGCGATATACCTGCGGTGCCGGATCGAAGCTATTGGACGACTGTGTCAACGCAAGAGGTTAGCGAACTCGCACACCGGCAATCCGCTGCCGCCATGAGCGACTACGACGTCATCATCATCGGCGGCGGGGCGCCGGGCGAGCATTGCGCGGGCGCGCTCGCGGATGGCGGTCTCAAGGTCGCGCTGGTCGAGCGCGAGCTGGTCGGCGGCGAGTGCTCCTACTGGGCGTGCATTCCGTCTAAGACATTGCTCCGCCCCGGCGAAGCCGCACACGCCGCGAACGACGCGGCAGCGATCGCGAAGATCGACATCGCCGCGGCGCTGGCATGGCGCGACCACATGGTTTCGAACTATTCCGATGCCGGCCAGCAGAGATGGCTCGCGAAGCACGGCATCGCTCTCATTCGCGGAAGCGGGCGGCTCGCCGGAACCGGCGTGGTCGAGGTCGATGGCGTTCGCCACACGGCCGGACATGTGGTGATCGCGGCAGGTTCCGAGGCGATAATCCCGCCCGTGCCGGGACTGCGCGGTCTTCCCGGAATCTGGACCAACCGCGAAGTGACCGGCATGAAGAGCGTGCCGCGCCGGCTGCTCGTGCTGGGCGGCGGCCCGGTCGGCGTGGAGATGGCGCAGGCCGTTCGCCGCTTCGGCGGCGAGGTGGTGCTCGTCGAAGGCGCGGCTCACCTGCTTCCGCGCGAACCGGCGCCCTTGGGGGAAGCCCTCGCCAACGTGTTCCGTCGCGACGGCATTGACCTCGCGCTCGGCGTGCACGCGACCGCCGCGCGCCGCGAAGGCGAGGCGTTTGTTCTCGAGCTCGACGACGGACGCGCTCTCTCCGGCGACCGGCTGCTCGTCGCCACCGGCCGCAGCCCGCGCGTCGATGGACTGGGCCTCGAGACCGTGGGCGCGAAATTCGACAGGCACGGGATTTCCGTCGATGCGCATCTCCGCGCGGGTGAGCGCCTGTGGGCGATCGGCGATGTCAACGGCATCTGGCAGCTCACGCATGTGGGCAAGTATCAGGGCCGCATCGTCGCCGCGAACATCCTGGGCCAACCGCGCGAGGCGAATTACGACTCTGTGCCGCGCGTCACCTTCACCGACCCTCAGGCCGCCTCCGTCGGCGCGGCCGAAGCCGCGTTCAGCGCGACCGCGCGCGTCTCCGATGTGGCGAAGACCGCCACCTATACGCGCGACTACGCGCAATCGCACGGATTCATGACGCTGCTCAGCGACGGCGAGCGGCTGACCGGCGCTTATGCGCTGGGCCCCGAGGCCGGCGAGTGGCTGCAGCAGGCGACGCTTGCGATCCGCGCCCGCGTGCCGCTCGGGATCTTGCGCGACACCATCCAGCCCTTCCCGACATTCTCCGAGATCTATCTCGATGTGCTGAAAGCGCTCGATCGCCAGATCGCGTCCGCGCGCTAGGGCAGGATCATCGCTTCGTGGACTGCCATAGCTCGATTTTCGTGCCGTCGGGATCGAGAATCCAGGCGAACTTGCCGGTCGGATCGGAATCGTCGCGCTTGAGGATCGTGACGCCCTTTGCCTTCAGACGGGTGAGAAAGGCATCGAGGTCATCCACGGCAAAGTCGAGCATGAACTCGCGCCGCGAGGGCGCGAGATAGCTCTCCCCTTCCGGGAAGGCGTTCCAGACCGCGACGGGCGGATGCCCTGTCGCGTCGTAGCGGAATGTCGCGCCGCCCCACTGCTCCAGCGAAATGCCCAATACGTCGCGATACCAGGCCGCCAGGGCCTTGGGGTTCTTGCTGACGACGAAAACGCCGCCGATACCCGTGATCCGGCCTGGCACGTCTGAGGCTGCCATAAGCGCAGTCCCCCACATGAAAATCGATACCGCCAAAACGCCGGAACAGATTCGCGTTCGCATCTTGAGCCCCCTGCCTGGTCGCCCTGAATGTCTGGCGCTGCGCCATCGTCACCATAGGCTGCGTGTGCGGAATTGATCAACACGAGCGCAGCGGCGCGCCACGGGGCAGATGGAGTGCGTCGCCGGCGCTCGCGCAGGACATCAGCGAGGTGGTGAGACCGGCAAGCCTGGTCGATGTCTGGCTGCCGGGACGCATGCTGTACTGCGATTTGGTTTTAATTGGCTGCGCCAGGGAATCGGACCGGCGCGCAATTCTGGAAACCGGCGTTCGCTCGCCGGCATACGGCACTGCTTGCGCGGCGCTCCGGGCGGCCTCGTCCGCATATTCGCTCCAGAGCCTTGTCGGTTCTTCCTCTATAATTGCCTGCTCCAGGGATTCGGCGTCGCCTCCCGGCCGGGTTTCGTCTTCGATTCCCGCGATCATCTGGCCGATCCGCACCCGCCGCCTGCCCGGCGGCAGACCGTCCAGCTCGTCGAGGAGATCAAAGACCAGCCGGATGGTCGATGTCTTGCCACGCAACCCGTCGAGCACCATGCCCCTGGCCAGGCTGGCGAAACTGGTCCTGCAGGGCGCCTCGGTGACCGTCTCCGTCGATTCGAACAAAGCCGCCTCCAGCCTCTGGGCAAAACGCCGCCGCGCCATCGCTTTCGGCCCGGGCCTGCCGCTCGGATTTCCGGACTGCCCCTTCTGGAACCGCGTATGTACCGGCGGTTTCCCATATCCCACCGCATAATCACCCGACATCGAACTGTCCTCCTCGCTTTCGCGGGCACGGATTAGCACCAATATGGTACTGTTGTCAACCATATCGGTGTATAACGTGGAAACCATCGCCTGACGGCGGATATCTGCGAGAATTGAATCTGAGGGCCGTCTGGGCTACATTGTAGCCCAATGGAGATCGGGAATGGCTGAAAATTCTGTCGTGCGTGCGCGAATCGACCAGCGCATCAAGAACGAGGCTGCTTCCGTCCTCGCGGCGATGGGGCTCACCGTATCCGATGCCTTCCGTCTTCTCATGGTGCGGATTGCGGCGGAAAAGGCGCTTCCCTTTGAGCCTTTGATTCCGAATGCCGAAACAATCACGGCCATGCGCGAAGCGCGCAAGGGCCGACTGCCGCGCTTCAAGAGCGTGAAGGCGCTTCTCGCGGATCTGAATGAGAGAGATTGAACGCACCGGTCAGTTCAAGCGCGACTACAAACGCGAGTTGAAGGGGCGCCACCGCAACAGCCTCGATGCGGACCTGACCGCAGTGCTCGTCCCTCTCATGAGCGACAGGCCCCTGGCCGAACGTCATCGCGACCATCCGCTCTCCGGCGAATGGTCGGGATTCCGCGACTGCCACGTGAAACCCGATCTCGTGCTGATCTATGAGAAACCAGACGGGGACACCCTGCGCCTCGTTCGCCTCGGCTCGCACAGCGAACTCGGCTTGTGAGGAGCAAATTCATCGTGTCGACGATCGACAGTCATCGCCATCTCACTGCCTCACCGCCTCATTGTTAATGGGCCGACGCGATCCCCCTGCAGGCCGGGCCGGGCGGACCCATCATCGCGGCAGCGCGGAGCGAATAATCCGGAGCGCGCTCCGGGTCTCTTTGGCGTTAAGAAACCGTCGTCGGGTATTTCCGCAATCAATCGGCGAAACTTCCGCCGAACATCGGCAGCCCGCTCTTCGATTCGGCCTCAGTGGCTTCGTCTTGAATCACGTCCCAATGTTCCGCCAACACGCCGTCGGCGATGCGCACGACGTCGGCGGCGATCCAGTTTCTCGGGCGTCCAATGCCGGAGAATCGCCCGTGCACGATGACATAATCGCCTTCGGCCACGATCACGCCCGGCTCATATTTGAGCGACGCGGGCGCAGCCTTGACGAGGTTGAAGAGACCTTCGCGGCCCGGTTCGATGTGGGCGCTGTGCTGGACGTAGCGGGACGACCAGAAGCGTTCGGCGGCCGCATAGTCCCGCTTGTTGAACAAGGTGTCGAATGCCTCGAGCACGAGCGCCTTGTTCCGGGATTCTGTTGACGGGCTCATGTCATTCTCCTCCTTGCGGATAATGGCTTAGAGTTTCGAGCCACCGTCGACGTGGATGCTGTCGCCGGTGATCCACCGCGCGTTGTCCGAGGCAAGGAAGGCGATCACGCCGCCGATATCGTCGGGCTCGGCCAGACGTTTCAGCGCCTGCATCCCGAGCGCGTAGTCCCGGCCCGCCTCGGTCTTGGTGAAACTCGACATGTCGGTCTGTACAACGCCCGGCGCAACGGCGTTCACGCGGATGCCGCGCGCTCCGAGAGCGGACGCGAAATGCTTGACCAGCGTGTCGACCGCGCCCTTCGTCGCGGCATAGGCCGACAATGTGCCGACCACGGAGCGTGCCGCGAGCGAGGACAGCAGGATGACGCTGCTTCCTTCGTGCAGGATCGGAAGAAGCTGCTGCACGAGGAAGAAGGGCGCGCGGACATTGACGGCAAAGAGGCGATCGAAATCCTCGACCGTGTGGTCCTCGATCGCGCCGGCCTTGGAGGTGCCGGCATTGGCGACGAGGATATCCAGCCGGTCGCCCACGATGGCGCGCACCTCCCTGGCGAGCTTGTGCGGCCCGTCCGGTGCCGCGAGATCCGCGCCGACGGCGTCCGCGCGGCCGCCCGCCTGCCGGATTTCCGCAACGACGGCTTCCGCCTCCTTCGCGCCGCTTGCGTAATGGACGAGCACCTGGGCGCCACGCTTCGCGAGCGCCAATGCACTGGCACGCCCGATGCCGCGCGAAGCGCCGGTAACGAGAGCTGTCTTTCCAGAGAGGGTTGTCATGATCCGGGTCCTTTCCGGTTGGATTGTTGAATGCGAGGGCAGTGTGCCTCCGCGGACGTACCGCTCAGTGGCTCTTGCCGCCATCGACGTTGAAGATGTGGCCGTCGATGAACGAAGCATCGTCCGACGCGATGAAGACGATCGCGTTGGCAATCTCCTCCGCGAGGCCGAGGCGATCCATCGGGACCGTCGTCACGAGAGCCTGCTTGTTTTCCGGCGTGCCGGTAAAGCGGGTCAGCATGCCGGTGTCCGTGGCGCCGGGGGCCACGGCGTTCACGCGGATCCCCGACTTGGCGACTTCGAGCGCCACCGACTTGGTGAGGCCTTCGACGGCGTGCTTGCTCGCAACATAGACGGAAGCCCCCGCCGCGCCTTCGTGCCCGTATGTCGAGGAGATGTTGATGATGCTGCCGCGGCCCTGTCCATTCATGACGCGCACTTCGTGCTTCATGCTCAGGATCACGCCCAGAACGTTGGTGTCGAAGGTCGCGGCATAGCTTTCCGCGGTCTGGTCGGTGATCGGGCCCGGCCGGCCTTCGGTGCCGGCATTGTTCACCGCGACATCGAGGCGCCCGAAGCGCTCGACTGTCGCGTCGACGAGACGGCGGACATCGTCTTCGTTGCGCATGTCGGCCTCGACAAATTCGGCTTCGGCACCGAGCGCGCGGAGTTCGCCGGCCAATGCCTGGCCGGCATCCGGCTTTCGCCCCGAAACAACGACGCGATGGCCCGCCTTCGCGAACGAGACTGCGGTGGCGCGGCCTATGCCCGTGAGAGCTCCGGTGATGAGTACGACGGACGGGGACATGATGATCTCCTTGATAAAGAGCGGTTCTGAGCAGCGGCAACTCCGTGAGGGCGGTTCATTCGCCCATCTTGGCTTCGCGCCGTTTCAGTGGCGGTTACTTGGGGTCTCGTTGCGAGTTGGAGAAAGACTTTGTAAGGTGCATGGCATACCTCGCAGGCATGGGCATGGAGCTGCGGCATCTTCGGTATTTCGTCGCCGTGGCCGAAGAGGGCAACCTGACCGCCGCCGCCGAGCAGCGACTGCATACGGCCCAACCGTCGCTCAGCAGGCAAATCCGCGATCTCGAAACGGAAGTCGGCGCGCAACTGCTCGTCCGCAGCGCACGCGGCGTCGAGCTGACCCAATCCGGCCGGGCGTTTCTCGATCACGCCCGGCTGGCGCTGGTGCAGGTCGAAGCCGCCGTCGAAGCCGCGCGGCGCGTCGCGCAGCCGGCCAAGCCGATCTTGGCTCTCGGTTTTCTGACCGGGCAGGAGATCGACTGGCTTCCGGAGGCCATGCGCATCCTGCGCGACGAGTTGCCGAACATGGAGGTCTCTGTCTGCAGCCAGTATTCGCCCGACCTTGCGCAGGGTCTGCTGAGAGGCAAGCTCGACCTGGCGTTCATGCGCGCGGAAGCGCAAATGCCCGATCTGGAGTACCGGGTCGTGGTCACGGAGCCGCTGATCGTCGCCCTGCCGAGCGACCATCGCCTGGCGTCGCAGGATACGGTCGCGCTTCAGGACATCGTAGGCGAGACCTTCATCGGCATGTCGAACACCGCTCCTGTGCTCCGGGCGGTGATCGAGCAATACCTGGAACGAATGGGCGTGGAGCTGAAGCCGGCGCACAGAGTCGACAATCTGGCGATGGCGATGTCGCTGATTGCATCGACAAGAGGCGTGGCGCTGCTGCCGATCTACGCGAAGAACTTCCTGCCATGGGCCGTGACGAGCCGTCCGCTGGCCGGGGACGTGCCGACGATCGATCTCGTCATCGGATGTAACAAGACCAACACGTCGCCGCTCCTCAAACTCTTTCTTTCGCGCCTTGACCAACTCAAGAAGGGGATTCCGCGAACGCATTGATTGCTGCCGCTGGCTGAGAGCTGCTGACAGCGAGGGCGCGCTTAAGGCCCGCGCAAGTGCTGGATTGCACTTCCATAGAGCGCCGTGCTCACGGCATGGCCGC
The DNA here is from genome assembly GCA_036495845.1 of Rhizomicrobium sp. Classification (GTDB taxonomy): domain Bacteria; phylum Pseudomonadota; class Alphaproteobacteria; order Micropepsales; family Micropepsaceae; genus Rhizomicrobium. Next base: position 12,087 of record DASXMF010000180.1, on the reverse strand, counting down.
GCGAAGAGCGGGTACGAGTTCTTATCTTAAGTCTTTCGAAATTTGTGTGGCCGTGGGATGCTGCCGCATCCCACGGCTCGTTCTCTGCCGACTAAGTCCACGACCCAATCCCGCTGATCGGCACGCACGCACATTCGCGCGTTCTTAAGGGCCGCATAGAGGGCCTCGGCGAGCTTGTTCCGTCCGAACTCTTTAACGACGCCAGCATGGGCGAAGAGGTCTATTGTAGACGCGTGAGGCGTGTCCGGAAACTCCTTCGCGCAAACGCGGCGCGCCTTGCGTTCGTCGACCACGACGATGGCGCGCCGACTGACAGCCGCCGCGATAGTTGCTGCTTCGCCGTCATCCAGCACCGGCACAAGCTTCTCGAAGAGAGCCAGGCCGTGTTCATCAAGGTTTACGAGGCACAGCGTCGGGGGACCAACGATTCCTTGAAGTGTGTCGCTATCCGAACGTCCCGTTCTGCTATCGAGTTGAACTTCTGAGGCTGCAATGTCTACCATGAACGCGCGTTGAGGTAGCGCACGCAATATTTCCTCTGCCACTCCAGAGGCGCTAAGATTGATGAACACGCTCGCATCCAGAATGAGATCGGCGGTGATGTCAGCGAGGCAGCTTGAGTAGCTCATTGGCCTCGCCTTCGTCATTTTGCAGGTCGTACAGCAGCGTCCGCAGGGTGATGCGGTCGATCTTGAGGAGATTGCAGAGTTGTCCCTCACTCAAAAGTTCGCGCCGCCACGCCTCCAGAGCCATGAGGCCAAGCCGCAGAGACACAGGACGCCGCGCATCAGCGCGGGCCGAATCGGGCGAGAACACATCATCGCCAACGACCTTGCGGGCGTCCTGATCAGTGATCTTCCCGTGAACCTCAAACCATTGCCACGTGCCTTCGCGCGCCAATTTCAATTCCTCCAGGCGCCGCACCATCGCTTCGCGGGAGACACCGAAATAGTGCGCCAGCAAGATGACGTGTCTACGCGTTAGGTGGCTCGCGCCAGCAGTTAGTTCCCGAAACTTCTGAAGGGTCGAGGTAGCGGGCGTGAGAAACGCCCGTCCAAACGCATGTGCATATCGCTCCTCGCGCGATAGAAAGCGCTCACCCTTCTCCAGGACTTCCGGCGAACCACGCGTTCCGGTGAAATGACCAAGCTCGTGTCCCGCCGATTGGACGCGGCGTTCCAGCGGATGATCGGCATTGAGAAGAACGCTAGCACCGATGGACGGGTAATATGCGAAAAGCCCCGAGATCTTCTGCGGAAGCTTCCGCTGAAAGACGCGGATGCCGAGACCCACTTCCATCAATGAGAAAATATCTGCGATGGGACCCGGCCCAAGACCGAGATAGTCTCTCAGCCAAGTTGCGTCGCGCTCGGCTTGCTCTCGAACATCGCCCGGCACGATGGGCCGCTCCGGCGGATAGTTCGTTGGATGTTCGATCCCTAAAAGGTTCTCTAGCTCGACCTCGGCGCTGACCAGATCGTTCATCAGCCGCGCTGCTGCATCAACGTCAGGATTCGTGGAATCGCTCAATCTGCGGAAGCGCGGAACGAGATCGACGTGAAGGGCTTCGCGGCGCAGCAGCGCGTTGACCGAGACATTGTACTGACCGGCTAGTGCTTGAAGTTCTTCAATGCGCACGCGGCGCTCACCCTTCTCGATTGCGACAAGGGTGGTGCGGGACATGTCGATGGCGACGGCGGCGTCGGCCTGCGTGATCTTGGCCGTCTCGCGCGCGTTCCTGAGCCTTTCCCCAAGCTCCCTCTGATTGATGGTTTGCGCGATGTTCATGGTGAGCCTGCCCACTGTTTTACGAATGATCCCGCGCTGAGCGCCGCGAGGAAACTGCGCCACTGCACTTCATGGCGCTGGAGAAATTCGTCGAGCCAACGCTTTACGGTGGCCTGATCGCTGCCGGTGGCATCGGCGATCTCCCGAGCATGGCGCGCGGTGATATCGGCATAGTCATAAGAAGACCGCAGCCGCGCGAGATGCGCGAGGTGCAAGGTCCCCGCGATGGCGTAGTTTTCGATAGCGCACCCGATCTTTTCCTTATATTCGGCTGGTGCAGCCGCCACGAGGTCGGGCGCGTTCAGGTTTTCCCAACTGTACGTCTCTTCGGGTTCTTTGATGCCGGCGACATGCATGCTGAGACGGCGAAGCATGCAAGACGCGCAGATGCCGCATTGGCGCCTAATGCTCTCAACGGCAACATAGTGGCGGTTTTGCCAGCACGACCGCGTTTCGACTAGGGCTTGAACCGCCGCCGCGCTGCGCTTGATCTGTGCGTGTTCGAGATAGGTGCGCAGGCTCTCACCCTTCGTGCTTTCAAGGCGCGGCTGTTTGAACGTCAGCTGGCGGTTCAGCATAGCCCCGAGAAAGACCTCCATTTGGCGGAAAAATTTTGGGTGGTTGCGGAAGTCGGAATACATTCGGTTAAACCGAACAAGTACAGGACCGAGCGCTCCCGAGCCACTCTCGGGCACGATAATTTCGGAGACGTTCGACAGGCTTGCCGCAAGCCCGCTCGTCGCCGCAAACTTAAATCCACGTCCGCGACCGCTGGTCTCGTGACTGTTCCCAACGGGACGCACCCTGAAGGGCACGGCCGTAAAGGGCAACTTCCGAGGGCGCGTCTTGTCACCGCGCCCAACGCGCACGCGGACAAGGCTGTCATCGCCATTCTCGGCGACGAACCATCCGGCGACGCTGTAGGAGTCGAGACCATTGCTGAACGCCATGACGGCCCGGCTGTTCGTCGATATCGGAAGTGATTGCTCGGTCGGCGGCTCATATGCGCGCTTGCGCGCAACGAAAACGATCGACCATCTATCGCCGGTCAGCAATTGTAAAACGCGATGTAACGCGTTGAGTACGGCGGTCTCGTTCCAACGTGCTGGTTCATGCACTGGAACGCGCACTTCGAAGGCACGCTCCCAGCAAACCGCCGAACGCTTGAAGCTCCAGTCACAGAAATTCACGATGGCGGCGACTAGCAGGAGATCGTAAATGATCGGGTCCCAGGGGGCGAAACAGTAGGAGCGCAACACGTCGGGCCGGAAGATAATGTGCTCGCCGACGACGCACGGTATCCAGTCGCGCTGAATCTTGGACCGCTTCTCGAGAACACAGATTTTGAACACACGAGGGACGTGCGGCTGAGGCAACGTCACGGCGATCCTATCGGCGGTCCGTCTTCGAGCCGGTTGTGCTCGTGACCATCACGTTCCGGTCCTGCCGTGCTCTGGATTTCCTCGGCCAAAGCATTCCAGTCGGTGTGCGGAAGAAGCGTGTCGCAACGCGATTGCGCTACATTCGCCGTAACCACACCTTCTTGGCGTATGAGATACGCTTCAATGGTGTTTGAGCTGTCCCGTGCGCGCTCGCGCATGCATGCGGCAGCGCCTTGATTGATAGCGTCGCCGATTTGTTGGCCTTCTCGCAAAGCACCTTCGCAATGATCGAGCGCCGACTGCGCCATTGGCGCGAGAAAGCGATTGCGCGCTACGTCCAGCGCTTCCTTCCGCGCATCGCCGAAGAAGTCCGGCTCTTTGGGAGACAGGGCCTTTTTCAAGAAGGCGACGAGCTCCCCAACTTGCTCTCGACGCGCGTCGCTGAGGACCGCGTGTCGCAGACAGGGCGCAGCTTCTTCCGCAAATGCCGGACGCGCGAGTGCGCGCCCGAACTCATTCCACTGGCGGCTCATCGAAAGCGGTGCGTAAGGACCATCAGTCATGGCGATTCCCTCAATGTCAGGATCATCGCTTCAGATTCCAACAATGTCAACTTCTGTCTGAGATTCTCCAACAATGTCAGGTTATTTCCGATTATGATTGCGGAAAGTATCGTTCTCTGATACTTTCCGCGAATGAAACCGGAAGCTCAGAACGTAAACAGCTATCTCCTCACCCTGATGCAGGGGGGCCGGTACTTCTTTACCTCCAAGGAGGCGGACGCAGCCCTTGGCGCGTCGCGTGATGCCGTCAAGCTGGCGCTCAATCGGCTTCGCCACAAGGGCGAGATCGCGAGCCCGGCGAGAGGCTTGTACGCCATCGTGCCGCCGGAGTATCGCTCGCTGGGTTGTCTGCCCGCCGACCAGTTCATCCCCGCACTCTTGGCAGAGACCAAGACCCCTTACTACGCGGGGCTTCTTACCGCCGCGCAGTATCACGGCGCGGCGCACCATCGTCCGCAGGAATTTCAGGTGATGCTCGCGAAAGCGCGCAGACCTATTACCTGTGGCAGAGTGCGGGTTGTCTTTCACGTCCGCAAAAATATTTCGGACGTGCCACTTCAGCAGATCAACACGCCGCGCGGCACCGTCGCCGTGTCTGCACCCGCGGCTACCGCCTATGACCTCGTAGGCTACGAGGCGAAAATCGGCGGGCTCGATGCAGTCGCGACCATCCTCGTCGAACTCGCAGAGAAACTAGACCCAGAAGCGCTCGAGGCTCTTGCGCCGACCGTTCCGCTGCCTTGGGTTCAACGGCTTGGCTATCTTCTCGAGCACATCGGCGAAGCGCCAAGGGCGAAACGCCTCAAGGACTATGTGCGCGCGCGCGCACATGAGTCAGCAGTCCTGGAGCCGTCGGCGCGCACCGGCGACTACCCGCGCGACCGCGACTGGAAGCTGATCGTCAACGCGAACGTGGAAGCCGAGACGTGATTCCGCGCGACTACATCACCGAATGGCGCGCAAGCGCGCCGTGGGTGCAGGACTTTCAGGTTGAACAGGATTTGGTCATTTGCCGCGCGCTTGTCGGCATCTTCACCCATCCTGTGCTGCGCGATGCGCTCGCCTTTCGCGGCGGCACAGCGCTTTACAAGCTGCATCTCAAACCGGCGGCACGGTACTCCGAAGATATAGATCTGGTGCAGGTGAAGGCAGAGCCCGCAGGACCGATGATGGACGCCTTGCGCGAGGTGCTCGATCCGTGGCTTGACGCTTCAAGATGGAAGCAGACCGAAGGCCGGGTTACGTTCAACTACCGCTTTCTATCGGAAGACCCCACGCCTCTGCCACTCAAGCTGAAAGTGGAGGTGAACACCCGCGAGCATTTCACCGAGTACGGCTATCAGCACATGCCGTTCAGCGTTTCATCGCGATCGTTCGAGGGCAGCTGCGAGATCACGAGCTACGCTCTGGACGAACTTCTCGGCACCAAGCTCCGTGCGCTGTACCAGCGACGCAAGGGACGCGATCTCTTCGATCTAGCGATGGCACTCAGCTCAGGAAAGGCCGATCCGGCGCGCATTGTTGCCGCTTTTTCACGCTACATGGTTGAAGGTGGCCATCAGGTTACACGCGCCGTATTTGAAGAAAATTTGTTCACCAAGCTGGAAGATCAGCGCTTCGTGTCCGATCTCCCGCCCCTTCTTGCGATGGGGCGGAACTGGGATGCCGAAGATGACGGAGCGCTTTTGATTGAAACTTTATGTCCACTCCTTCCGGGTGCAGCTCGAAATCAGGAATGAGCCTGCTATCGGCGGGCGGAAACCACGCAATCGCAATAGTCGTGCTCTCCTCCGCCCCAATTTGTTTGGAAATTCGGCCGCAATTTGCTGAAATCAATTGCGGCGTTACTGGGCGAGTGCAAGGCGCCCTAAACCATCCCAGCGTGTTTTCTCATGGTCTGCGGCGTTTGGATAGACCACCTCTTGACTTGATTTATCTCGCCCTCCTCAACCTCGGCAGTCGCAGCTTGCGCGGTTCGCCCGGCAAGCGCTCCGATGCCCACATGCCGAATTCGCGGGAGAGCACGTAGAAGCTCGGCGTGAACAGCAGCCCGAACAACGTCACGCCGATCATGCCGAAGAACACGGCGATGCCGAGCGCCTGGCGCATTTCGGAGCCGGGGCCGGTATCGATCACGAGCGGCAGCGTGCCGAGAATGAAGGCCATGGACGTCATCAAAATCGGCCGCCACCTCTGGCGCGCGGCAAGTTCGGCGGCGCCGCGCCGGTCGAGCCTGTCTTCCTGTTCGCCGCGCGTGGCGAACTCGACGATCAGGATGGCGTTCTTCACCGCAAGACCGGCCTGCCCTCCGTGCCACGTCCCAATGACTGGTCTCGACATCATCGACGGCAAAGCCGATGCTCGTGGAGTCTCGCTTAGGTTGAATGGGCGGATTGCGCGAGCCCGTGTGCGAGCCAGTGCGCCAGATTGGCCACGTAGCGCTCGGTGGACCTGCGCGCAGCAGCGGAGGTTGAAAGTGCATCGCCCGGCGGTTCGGAAACGAACGTCGGCGCTCCCATGCCCGGATGCCAATTGTAGTCGGCGAAGTGATGAAAGGTGGATTGCGCGATCGCCGGCCCAGCTTCGGACGTCGGTTCGAAGGCGACGGCGATGTTGAACGGAACACCCGTGACTTTGCTTTGGCCCCGCGCAATCACCCTTGCGGTGGAGTCGTTTGCGGGTTTGCCGACACCGCCTTCGTGGGGGTGGGCCGGCAGAAAGCGTACAACACCGTCGGGATCGTCGGGATCGTGCAAAACGGGATGGATGGGTTCGATGAGAGTGATTTTCTGATAATCCCCGTTGCTGCCGGAGTGGTAATTCGGCCACGAAATTTCCGGCGTATCGATATCATCGGCACGACGGCGCTTCTCGTCCGGGTCGGGATTTCTCGAATGAAAGAAATGCGCGGCACCAACGCCTCCGAGTGAGCAGAGCGAGCTGCCGAGGTCCATGTGATCGCGCGTCACCATCATGCCGCCGCCCCGACGTCGAAAGCGGGAAATCGCCGCGCAGTCCTCGGCCGTCAGACCATTGCCGGTATCGACCGCGAACAGCCATAATTCGTCGAAATCGCTACGGTCCAGCACAGAAAGGACCGTATCCGGCGCGCCCAACGGATCGCGGTCGCGTGCCGTGACCGCGAAAATCGCATTTCCCTCACTGTTTTTCAGGCCGGCCAGATAATTGCGCAGGAGGCTGAAGCGTCCGATGTGCCAATCGTCTTCGGTCGTGGGAATCGTTGTTTGCAGGAGAATCCTGGTTGGGGTCACGGCGACTTGTCCCTTTCGGAAAGCTGTTGACACAAATGGTCAGCCAACCATTTGCACACAAGGCATATCAACTGACGGTGAGCGCAGTTTTCTCTGCCGCTTCGCTTCCCGCGCACCAGCTACTGCGCTACTCACCGCGCACTTCTCAGCCTCGGCAGTCGCAGCTTGCGCAATTCTCCGGGCAACCGCTCCGACGCCCATATGCCGAACTCGCGGCTGAGCACGTAGAAGCTCGGCGTGAACAACAGCCCGAACAAAGTCACGCCGATCATGCCGAAGAACACCGCGATGCCGAGCGCCTGGCGCATTTCGGAGCCGGGGCCGGTGTCGATCACTAGCGGCAGCGTGCCGAGAATGAAGGCCATCGACGTCATCAGGATCGGCCGCAATCTCTGGCGGGCGGCCAGTTCGGCGGCGGCGCGCCGGTCGAGCTTGTCTTCCTGTTCGCCGCGCTTGGCGAACTCCACGATCAGGATCGCGTTCTTGGCCGCGAGCCCCACGAGCACCACCAGCCCGATCTGCGTCAGGATGTTGTTGTCGCGGCCGAGCAGGTTCACGCCCAGCATGGCGGCGAGAAGGCACATCGGCACGATCAGGATGACGGCGAGCGGCAGCACGAGGCTTTCATAGTTCGCCGCCAGCAGCAGGAAGATGAACACCACCGAAAGCCCGAAGACCACGATGCCGGTGTTGCCCGCCTGCTCCTGCTGGAAGGCGAGCTCGGTCCATTCATAGGCAAAACCCTGCGGCAGGATTTTCTTCGCGAGCTTCTCCATGGTCGAAAGCGATTGCCCGCTCGAATACCCAGGCGCGGTATCGCCCTGCACTTCCACCGACGGATAGAGGTTGTAGCGCACCGCGCGCCAGGGACCGCTGTCGTTCCGGAGCGTCATCACCGCGTCGAGCGGCACCATGGTGCCGGAGGCGGAGCGCGTCTTCAGTCGGCCGATGTCGCCGGGTTCGGCGCGGTGCGGCGCGTCGGCCTGCGCGGTGACGCGCCAGGTACGGCCGAGGAAATTGAAATCGTTGACGTAGGTCGAGCCGAGATAGGTGCCGAGCGTCGAAAACACGTTCTGCACCGGCACGCCCAATTGTTCGGCGCGCTCGCGGTCGATGTCGGCATAGAGCCTGGGCGTGTGCGTGCCGAAGGTGGTGAAGACGCGGCTCAGACCCGGCGCCTGGTTCGCCGCCGCGATCAGGCGCGTGCTCACGTCTTCCAGCGCGCGCCAGTCGGGTCCGTTGCGATCTTCGACGATCATCTTGTAGCCGCCGCCGGTGCCGATGCCGCGCACGGGCGGGGGCGGCACGATGAAGATCACGCCGGCGGTGATGGAGGAGAGCGCCTTCTGCAGTTCCGCTGAGATCTTGAGCGCGGATTCGCGTTCGCCGCTCTCCTTCAACGGAACGAACATCGCCGCCGCGTTGGGCGCGTTGGTGAAGGTGGCGCCGTCGAATCCGGCAAAGGCGACGGTTGCACGCGTCCCGGGATTTTTCAGCGCGATGGCCTGCGCCTGCCGCAGAATTTCGTCGGTGCGCTGGAGCGAGGAACCCGGCGGCATCTGGATGACGCCGATGAGATAGCCCTGGTCCTGCGCGGGAATGAAGCCGACCGGCGTCGCATAAAGCCGCCACATGGCCGCCAGGATCAGCACCAGATAGGCCACGCCGATGACTGCGAGCGTCCGGATCGCGCGCGCGGTGAACACGCCGTAACGCTGCGAGAGACCGGCGAAGCCGGCATTGAAGCCGCGGGAAAAGCGCGCAAGAAAAGACGGCTTCGCGGCTTTGTCGTCCTCCTTGTGCGGCCTGAGAATGAGAGCCGCGAGCGCCGGCGAAAGCGAGAGCGAGACCATCAACGAGATCGCCGTCGACGCCACGATGGTGAGCGCGAACTGCCGGTAGAAGGCGCCGGAAATGCCGGGGATCAGCGCCGTCGGAATGAACACGCCCATCAGCACCAGCGCGATGGCGATCAGCGCGCCCGAAACCTCGTCCATGGTGCGGTGTGCAGCGTCGCGCGGGGACAGCCCTTCCTCGCGCATCACCCGCTCGATGTTCTCGACCACCACGATCGCATCATCGACCACGATGCCGATGGCGAGCACCATACCGAACAGCGAGAGGTTGTTGAGCGAGAAACCGAAGGCCGACAACGCCGCGAAGGAACCGACGATCGAAACCGGAATGGCGACGATGGGTATCACCGCCGCGCGCCAGCTCTGCAGGAACAGCAGCACGACCAGCGCGACGAGCAAAATGGCCTCGAACAAGGTGCGTTCGACGGCGGAAATCGACCTGGCGATGTATTCGGTCGGATTGTAGGGAACGCGATAGGCCATGCCGGGCGGAAAGCTTTTCGAGGCGTCGTCGAGCGTCGCCAGCACGGATTGCGCGGTCGAGAGCGCATTGGAGCCGGGGAGCTGGAAAATGCCGATGCCGACCGTGGGGTCGCCGGAGAAATAGGCGTTGAGCGAGTAGTCCTGCGCGCCGAGCTCGACGCGCGCCACATCGCCCAGCCGCGTCAGCCGTCCCTGATTGTCGCTCTTGAGGACGATGTCGCGGAATTCTTCGGGCGTCTTCAGCCGTCCGCGCGCCTGGATGCCGAGCTGGAAGGCGGTGCCGCCGCGGTTGAACGGCGGCTGACCCACCGAGCCTGCCGCCACCTGCACGTTCTGCGCCTGGATCGCGGCGACGATCTCGTCGACCGTCATGTTCAATTCCGCCGCGCGGTCGGGATCGATCCAGATGCGCATGCTGTAATCGCGGCCGCCGAAGACGCGCGCGAGGCCCACGCCGTGCACGCGAGAGATTCGATCCAGCAGCTGAATCGTCGCGTAATTGGAGAGGTATTGCTGCGAGAGGCTGTGATCCGGCGAGACCAGCGTCGCGACCAGCAGCAGGTCGGGCGAGCTCTTGGCCGTGACCACGCCGATCTGCTGCACCTCGGCCGGCAGCCGCGGCTCGGCCGTGGCCACGCGGTTCTGCACCAGCACCTGGTCCTCGTTGATGTCCGAACCCGGCGCGAAGGTGATGGTGATGGTGAGCGCGCCGTCGCCGGTCGAAGACGACGACATGTAGAGCATGTTCTCCACGCCGTTGATCGATTCCTCGAGCGGCGTGGCGACCGTCTCCGCCATGGTTTCCGCGGTGGCGCCGGGATAGTTGGCGGTGACGGTCACGGTCGGCGGCGCGATCTCGGGGTACTGCGCAACAGGGAGCGTGGGATAGGAGACCGCGCCGAACAGCACGATCAGGATCGACACCACCGCCGCGAAGATCGGCCGTTCGATGAAGAAATGCGGAAGCCCCATCGCGCTACCTGGCTACGGCGAAAAAAAGGTTGAACGCGGAGGTCGCAGAGGATGCGCGGAGGAACGCAGAGGAACATTGCGCGCCTTCTGCGCGCGAAGCGCGCCAACATTTTCTCCGCGTCCTCTGCGCTGCCTCCGCGTCCTCTGCGTTAAATCTTTTTTCTTCATCACTAGTGCGGGGTGGCTTGCGAGGATGGCGGCGCGGTGAACGGCTCGGATTGCGGCGCGGTGTCCGCTGCGCGCGCCGTGAGCTTTGTCAGCGTTGCCTCCACTTCCATGCCCGGGAGCAGTCGCGCCAGACCGTCGAGCACGACCTTCTCGTTCGCTTTCAGTCCACTCCGGATGACGCGCAGGCCGATGACGAGCGGTCCGGTCTCCACTTCGCGCGCCGCGACCTTGCCGCTGTCGTCGATGATATAGACAAGCCGGCGGGCCTGGTCGGTGATGATGGATTCATCGGGGACCAGCATGGCCTGATAGGCGCCCGAGGCGAGCAGGCGCGCGCGGCCGAACATGCCGGGCGTCAGGAAATGATCCGGGTTGGAAAACTCCGCCTTGGCGCGGATGGTGCCCGACAGCGGATCGACGGCGTTGTCCACGAACACCATGTGACCGCGATGCGGATAGCCGCTCTCATCCGCGAGCTGGATCTCGAGCGGATTGGGCGTGGTGCGCGACGAGCGGCGCGTCCCGCTGACGTCCGCGCGCTGGTATTTGAGCAGAAAGGTTTCCGCGCCCTCGAAATTGAACCAGATGGGATCGAGGGTGACGATGCGGGTGAGCGCGGTCGTGTTCGCCGTTACGGTGTCGCCGATGCTGACGTCGCGGTCGGAGGCGCGTCCGTCGACCGGCGCTTTCACGGTGCTGAATTCGAGATTGAGCCGTGCGGTCTCGACCGCGGCTTTTCCGGCCTCCACCTGCGCCGCGGCCGTCTGCTCGGCCGCAAGCCGGGCATCGTACTGCTCACGGGCGAGCGCATCAGCCGCCAACAGTTTCTTGCCGCGCTCGTAGTTGGCGGTCGCGTTGGCGAGCGTTGCTTTCGCGTTGTCGAGATCCCCAATCGCCTGATCGTACGCGGCACGGAACGGTCGCGGGTCGATGATGAAAAGCGCCTGCCCCGCCTTCACGTCCTGGCCGTTCCGGAACAGCACCTGGGTGATCGCGCCCGACACGCGCGGCATCACCGTCACGTCCTGGATCGCCTGGAAGCGGCCGATGAAATCGTCCCAGTCGATCACCGGCTTGACGATCGGATAGGCGACGCTGACGTGCGGCTTCGGCGGCGCCTGGGCCGCATTTTGACCGCAGCCCGTCAGCAAAACAGCCGTCAAAGCGAGCGCAAGGCGCTTTCGCCACGCGCGCGTTTCGCGCAATTCGCTTCTGTCGCCCAAAGCGATTCCCTCACCAACACCCCCACCCATGCGGGCAGCCGCGTCCCGCATGTACGACAGTCTCACTATAGGTGCTCCGGCGGATCGCGCAACGCGGGCGATTGGCTTGCAACATCGTGGCCGCGTCAACCCGGATGAATTGCCGGGGTCGGAGTTCAAAGAAAGACGTTCGTCCGCAATGGAGCGTGGCGCACCGTTTCGATTCGCGCGATCCATCTTTCCTCCCCCGCGCGGAACGCGTGGGGGAGGGGGACCGCGAAGCGGTGGAGGGGGCAGCATGCATTCGGCGCCCTGCCCCCTCCGGTGCTTCGCACCACCTCCCCCACACTCGCGTTGCTCGCCCGGGGGAGGAAAAATAACGCGATGTGCTTCCCGAAGTT
>DASXMF010000179.1:0-1709 GCA_036495845.1 Rhizomicrobium sp. | reverse complement strand
ATCGAAGGCCGCGGGAGGGGCGTCAGCTTACCGCTCGCGTCGCGATCGAACTGCATGAAGACGAGGTTCCAGATTTCGACGTACCGGCCGCCGCCGTCCTCCGGGAAGCGCTCATGTTCACGGCCCGGCTCTGCGGCCTCGGGGCCGAGATCGTAGTGGATTTCCGAACAGGGGCCGCACGGCCCGGTCTCGCCCATCTGCCAGAAATTGTCCTTCTCATCCAGGCGGAAGATGCGGTCCTTCGGAACACCGGCGACTCTTTGCCACAACTCTTCGGCGTCATCATCTTCGCGAAAGACGGTGACGTAAAGTTTGTCCTTCGGCAGGCCGTAGTCTCTTGTGACCAGATCCCACGCGAAGCGAATTGCGTCGGCCTTGAAGTAATCGCCGAACGAGAAGTTGCCCATCATCTCGAAAAAAGTATGATGCCGGCGGGTGTAGCCGACGTTTTCGAGATCGTTGTGTTTGCCGCCGGCGCGCACGCATTTCTGCGCCGTGGTCGCACGCGAGTAGTCGCGCTTCTCGATGCCGAGAAAGACGTCCTTGAACTGGTTCATTCCGGCGTTGGTGAAGAGCAGCGTGGGGTCATTCGCCGGGACGAGAGATGAGCTGCGCACGATGCGGTGCCCGCGTTCGGCAAAAAAGTCGAGAAAGCGCTGTCTGATTTCGTGACCTGTCACTGGGAATCCTTCTGAGAGGGCCTGAAATTCAATTGTAGGGCATGGCGCGAGAGGCTACTTCCGGCTCGCAACGGCGCGGAGGGCGGAGGCGAGCCCGGCCTCTTCTTCTGGAAAGACGGTGCGCAGATCAATGATGACGCGGTCGTCTTCGATGCGGGCGATCACCGGCGGATCGCCGCTTCGAAGCCCGTGCTCGATGCCATTCGCATCACCGCTAACCGCAATAAGCCACGTGGGAATCGCTTGTTCCGGCGTTGCACCGCCGCCGATCACCGATTGTCCCTCGATGATTTCCGTTTTGAGCTCGGACAGGCTTGCTGCGAGGCGTTCAGCGCGCGTCCGGATCTCGGCGGCGGTCTGCCGAATCATCGCGAGCGCCGGGATGCGGTCCCAGCGCTCGAGCAAAATTGCGCGCAAGGTTTGCTCGAGCGCTTGATAGATCAGCTTATCGAGGCGCAGCGCGCGAAACAGCGGATTCTTTCTCAGCCGTGCAATGATTTCGGGCTTTCCGGCCAGAATGCCGGCCTGAGGGCCGCCGAGAAGCTTATCGCCGCTGAATGAAACCAGGTCCACGCCCGCGCGCAGGCTTTCGCTCACCAGCGGCTCGTATACGCCGAACGCGCGCAGATCGGCAAGACAGCCGCTGCCGAGATCCTCATAAAGCGGGAGCTTGCGCTCGCGCGCGAGCGCGACTAAGTCCGAAAGCTCCGGCCGCGCCGTGAAGCCGGTGATGCGGAAATTGCTTGGATGCACGCGTAGCAGCAGGCGCGTTCGCTCATTAATGGCGGCGCGATAATCGTCCACGGACGTGCGATTGGTTGTGCCCACTTCGCGCAGCGTAGCGCCCGAACGCGCCATGATCTCGGGAATGCGAAAACCATCGCCGATTTCGATCAGCTCGCCGCGCGAAACGATGGCTTCCCCGCCCGCCGCCAGTTCGTTGAGCGCGAGAAACAGTGCGGCGGCGTTGTTGTTTACCGCGATCCCCGGGGCCCCGAGCAAACGTTCGAGCAGACTTGAGATATGCAC
>DASXMF010000178.1:0-11099 GCA_036495845.1 Rhizomicrobium sp. | reverse complement strand
GCTGCTGGCACGAAGTTAGCCGGAGCTTCTTCTGCGGGTACCGTCATTATCGTCCCCGCCGAAAGAGTTTTACAACCCGAAGGCCTTCATCACTCACGCGGCATGGCTGGATCAGGGTTTCCCCCATTGTCCAAGATTCCCTACTGCTGCCTCCCGTAGGAGTCTGGGCCGTGTCTCAGTCCCAGTGTGGCTGGTCGTTCTCTCAAACCAGCTACCGATCGGTGCCTTGGTGGGCCGTTACCTCACCAACTAGCTAATCGGACGCGGGCCAATCCTTCGGCGATAAATCTTTCCCCCTTGCGGGGCGTATGCGGTATTAGCTCAAGTTTCCCTGAGTTGTTCCGTACCGAAGGGCATGTTCCCACGTGTTACTCACCCGTCCGCCGCTCCCATTGCTGGGCGCTCGACTTGCATGTATTAGGCCTGCCGCCAGCGTTCGTTCTGAGCCAGGATCAAACTCTCAAGTTATGATCCTGAGCCGTTCCCGAAACGCCTCGTCGTTGTTCGCAATCTCACATGACGGAGTTGAATGCTCTCCGGCCCCGTGAAGGACCGGCGCGCATCCACAATCATGTCTATTGCAAAAGAACGCGAGCGTTCGGAAATGCTCGATTCGTTACGACCGAGCCGCCGCCCACGTTCCCCTTCCTCGAATCACAATGTCAAAGAGCCGTCCTCAGGGACGAACTTCCATTATGCCTGAGAAGCAAAGCCGCCCGCAAGATGAAGCCGGCGGGCGGCGAGGGGCGGTATATAGGGGGGTCGTTCTCCCCTGTCAAACGCAAATCGCACGAAATCCGGGGATTTTTTGCGCCGCGGCGGCACGGCTATCGTCCCCTTGAGGGAGGGTCGAAATTCCTTTCCGAGCGCCGCGCGCACGAGCCGCGGCGAGAGTGCGGCGGGAACATAAACTCCGGCGGGGACCCATAAGCGGGGCGCAGGAAGAGGCGCCCCGAAGAACTTGTCATGCAAATCGTCCCAATTCGGATTGAATCCCTCGAACAACTGGAGCTTCCATGCCCTTCGCCCGTCGCGACCATTCTGCATGCGAAATTTTCTGACGACCATTCCCCGCAGCGACGCGATCCTGGATCCCGGCTCTCCCCCGCTCCGCGGGGCGGACCGGGATCACGCGCTTTCATTTAGTGTCGCGCAATTGCGGGGACAGTACCAACAAATCCGTTGCCCTGCGAGGGATGTCCCGGGATTCGGTCCGCTTGGGATGCGTGTTTCCGCTCCGCGCGGCCCGCACCTCCATGACCTGATCGAGGCGAACATTGCGCGCCCGCGGTATCGCGAGCAGGCGATAGAGAAGATCGGCCGGTTCTGCGCCAAGCTCGTCCTGGCTGCCGCACGTGCCGCCGAGGGCGGTCAATATATGCGTGTCATCCCCCGGCCCGCTGTAGTGTGTGGGGCCAGACCGGAATCTGACACGTCTCGTGCAACCCTTCTTGCTTCCGATCGGTTGCGTGTTCGGTTCCGTCGTCACAACCATGAGGGCAGGAAACTTGACGCGCTTTGCCTTGCCGCTACGATAAATGCGCCGTTTCGGCTCTTCGGGAGGGCGGACATATGAGCGGGGTTTTCAAACCGGCGTTGCTGATTGCGCTTGGGCTCGGTCTATTTGGCGTTGATCGGGCTTCTATGGCGCAAGGCGAACCGTCTCAGGCTACCAAATACGCTCTACGCGGGACGTATATCGATTCGGGCTACTACGGAGCGAACGGATTATTTGTCGCGCCCAACAACTACACGGCCATCGGCAATCCGCTTGTGCTAAGTTGTCCGGGCTCGGCGGGGACGTGCACAATTCAGGCTGACTTGTGGATTCAAAGTGGTAAGTCGGACATTACCAGAAATTGGTATAATTTGTGCTTTTCGATAGACGGTGCTCTTGCACCGAATTGCCAGATTGTCGGCTCGACACCTGCCGATCGCACTTACGCGAACGGCTCCACTTCGCAGCTTGCAGGTGGTATTGCGATCGGAGGCCATACCGTTCAGGCGTACTTCTTGTCCCATAGCGGCGCATTTGTTTTCAATTACACATCAAACTATCGAGTGTACACACCGTAGCGATAAGTGCGGGTACGTGGCGACGGCTACTGTCCCCGTATTTCTTCCAGTACCGATGCATAACGGTCGAACATAGATTCCGAGAGTTTGGGGGCAGACTGGAATCTGATGCATCTCGCGCGGCTTGGCCGCCGCATCCATCAAAAATAGACGCTCACGCTGCCGAACACGGCGCGCGGTTCCCCGGAAAGCCCATAGAAGTCGAGGAGCTGGTTGCCGGTCTTCGGGTTGATGCCGTTATCAAGGTCGGTATTGGACTGCGCGTCGGAGAAATAGTGCGTGTCGAACAGATTGTCGACATGGAAGGCGAAGCGGAGCGCATTTGCCGGCCCCCATTGGACGGGAATGACCTTGATGATGCCGACATTGACGAGGAAATAATCCGGATTTTCGGTCATCTGTCCCGGCTGGATGTCTCCGATGACCCCCGGCAGGTTCGTGTTGAAATCCTGCAGCTCCTGCTTGCCGACATAGTGTCCCTGCAAATCGACGTGCCAGCCGTCGTAATCCCAGATGAGCCCGACATTCAGCAGGTAATTGGGAATGTTCGGCAGGGATTGGCCCGGTTCGCAAGTCGTGCCCGAGAGGTCGTCCTTCGACAAGGTCGAGCATACCGCCTCGTTAAAGGAAGCATTGAGATAGCCTTTCCAGCTGCCGATCCAGAACTCGCCGAAATCGTCGGTCAACTGCAATTCGACGCCGCGAAACTGTTCTGCGCCGCCGTTCTGGTACTGGGTAAATCCCGATTGGGTCGTGGCAGACAGGATGATGTCCGTGAACCGTTCGTCGTAGAGATTGAGTTCGGCATGCAGGCTGTCCCACTGATAGCGGGCACCCACTTCGAAATCCTGCGCGTATTCGGGCTTGACGACGATGGGAGCCGTGTTCGTGCCCGCGACCGCGTTGTAGAAAGCGGTGATGTCGGGGAACTTCACGTTCTTGCCGTATGCCCCGTAGATGTCGAAGTCCGGAAAAACCTGGTAGTTCGCGCCGAGCGTCGGTGAAAGAAAATGTTCGTCGGCGCGATCCGCGCCGGGGGCCGAATAGTAGAAGCCGAGCGCGTCGTTGTCCTTCGTGTGCGCACTGACATATTTGAACCCCGGCGTGATGTGGAGACGATCGTCGAAGAGGTGGACGTCGTCCTGGGCATAGATCGACCACATCTGGCGCGTATCGCGCTCGTCCCACGCGTCGTTGTAGCCGATGACCATCGGCATGTTGTAGGTGCCATACCAATATTCGCGGGAATGAAGCTCGCCCAGATTGAAGTCGCCGCCCGCCGTTACGGTATTGAGCGGCAGATCGGCTGTGATTTTTGCTCTGTCGCCGTACAACGCGCCATTGTAGCCATAGAAGTGATAGTCTGTGCCCGCGTACGCGCAGATCGGTGCGCACCCCCCTTGGGCGAGCGGCACGACGGGGAAGCCGTAGGCTTGTTTGCCGTTGTACGGGAATTGCGTGTAGCCGGCATAACCCATGTAGCTTGTCCAGAACGGATAGCCCGATCCCTGGTCGTCTATGAAATAGGGGCCCGGATAGGCGGGATTCGAGAACGACGTGCGCTCGTAGCTGTTGTCGCCGAAATAGCCCTCGTCTTCGATCGTGATGAAATCCAGGATCTTCGTCTTGAAGCCGGCGATGCCGAGATAATTCGTGTCGAGATTGATCGAACGGTAGAGATTGCCCGGCCACTGGAAATTAAACGTCCGGTTGATCAGATTTTCCGGGATGAACTGGGGCGCGTCGCCCCGGTTCTTGTTGTAGACCATATAACCGAATACCTGCGTATTGTTGTCGATGTCCGCATTTCCTGCATAATAGAGATTGTCGTTCCAGTCTGGCGTGTTCTGCAGCCATCCCGAGCTGAAGTCGCGCTCGAAAGAGATGGTTTGTTTGATGCCGTGCAGATCCCCGGTGTTGAACGTCGCGTGATAGTCGAGGGTGTTGAAGCTTCCGCCGTCGACACCGATATCGCCACCGATCTCGTCGGCCGGCTGGCGCGGAATGAAATTGATCGTGCCACCCAGAGAATTGTAGGTGTTAACGGCGGGGTTGTTGACGCCGCGATAAATCTGGACACTGTCGAGATCGCGGGTGATGAAGAGGACATTGTCACGGTTGTCGGCCTGGTAGGTCACGCCGCTGTTGAAGATGTCATTGAGCGGCACCCCGGCAATGGTCTCGCCAAATTCTCCGTCGGAGAACGAGCGGAACTTGATATCGGTCTCCATGCCGTTCGTGGCGCCTGTGGTAGCGTAGATTGAAGGCTGGGTGTTAAGGAGCGTCTGAACGGTGGTCGCCGGGCTCGGCGTGATATTGAGGATGGCCTCCGGGGTGATGGTGCTTTCCGTGAATGGCGCCTGCATGGGGATTGCGTTCAGCGGCGGCCGGCTTCCAGTGACGATCACCGTTTCGATCTGCTCGTTGGTCAATGCACTTGGTTCGGCGGATTGACCTTTGGCCTGGGGCGAGAACCACAGCGCGGCTGCGAGCGCCGTTCCGATAAGACGTGCGGATTTCATGCGATCCCCGCTTCTTTGCACCTGTGAAGTGGGCAGTAAGCAAGCCGTGTGACAGGCACGCGACGGAATTGATTCGGAATCGCGACGAGGGATCGGATTTTTCCGATTGTGCACCGGGAACTGCAGTCCCGGCTGCCCAGGTCGCCCATCGATGACGCACGGTCGGCGCGCCGTGGGCAGGTCCGGCGAAGCGCATCGATTTGCGGCGCACCCGCAGACGCGCTCAGTGCCGTTGCGATTACCTCGGCGCTGATGTCACGTCCGTTAACGGGAATTTACGGATTCTAAAGGCCCGAGATTGCAGAGTCGGCAGGCAATGGCGCTCCCGGCACGAAAGTTTCTTGAAGTCGATGGCACGGACATCGCCGTGGACTGGGATCTCGCGTTTTCGCAGACAGCGACGAGACAGGCGCTTGCCTATTGGCGAACCCTGTGCGGCGACAGGACCATGCCGATGCGGCAGGAACTGGTCCCGCGGGACATGCGGGCGTTTCTGCCCTTCGTCAATCTTGTGGACGTCGTTGCCGATCCGGCCGCGTTCGACTACTGCGTCCGGCTGGAGGGACAGCATGCGCGCGACCTGCATGGACATGTAGCGAGCGGCAGGATCAGCGAAACCTTGCCCGAGGAGTCCCGGCGGCGCTGGCACTATTGTTTCGAGACAGTGCGTCGCGCGGCACGGCCGGCGAGGTTCTCATCGCGAATCCACGGCAAGCAATGGCTCGACGCGGAACTGCTCGTCGCTCCTCTGGGCGACGAGACAGGCACGATCACATCCCTCTTCTGCGTACTCGTCTCCTGGCGCTCGAATCTCCCGGCCGAACTCCCGCGAAGCGGAACGAGCCCCGGGAATCAGAACCGGGAAGATATTCCGTAAGCACTGCTTCCGGGTTCCCGCGGGAGCTTACGCTCCGGCCGCGCTTCGCGCGGATCAGCGCGCCGGAATGACACGCTAAAATGTGAGCGGGGGTCGTTGGCAGCAAGAGACATTGGTCTTTACTGATTCATTAGTACTGACTAATGTATTGGCCATGACGCGAGCCGCCGCCATCAACACCGTGCTGCGCACTCTGGCCGATCCCACCCGGCGCGCCGTGTTCGAGCGGGTGGTGAGATCCAGGGAGATCACCGTGGTGGAGCTGACGCGCGGAAGCGGCGTGACCCAGGGAGCCATCTCCCAGCACCTCAAATCATTGAAGAAGGCCGGTCTGGTCGCCGAGCGGCCGAAGGGCCGCAACGTCTTTTACCGCGCCCGGCCCGACGGTCTTGCGCCGCTGGTCGATTGGATGGGCCATTACGGCGCCTTCTGGCGTGAACGCTTCGCCAGTCTCAGGACATTGCTGAAGGAGATCGATCCATGACGGAGATGCCCGACAGTCGGAACATCGAGGTCGACGAGGTGTTTCCGCATGCGCCCGAGACGATCTGGAAAACGCTGACGACCGGCCAATTGATGGAACGATGGCTCGGGATGAAGACCGCGGGATTCGAGCCCGTGAAAGGTGCGCGCTTCACCTATCAGACGACACCCGCCGGCGCGTGGGACGGCGTCATTCATTGCGAGGTGCTGGAGGTGGTGTCGAATGAACGCCTGGTCTACGCCTGGAAAGGCGGACACGAAGGCAATGTCGGATACGGCGCGCCGCTCGACACTATCGTCACCTTCACCCTTTCCAGGGTTGCGGAGGGCACGCGCGTGCGCCTTATCCATTCTGGCTTCGTCCTGCCGAAGAATGAAACGGCTTTCAAGAACATGAGCAATGGCTGGAAGAAGGTTGTCGGCCGGGTCAACACCATCACGACCGAACGGAATTGATCGAACAAAGCGCAAGAAAGAAGGACAGCACGTGATGAAAACACCACCGATCGTTTCGCTCCGGGAATGGGAGGCCGCTCGCCTGGAGATGCTGGTGAAGGAAAAGGCCCTGACCCGCGCCCGCGACGCGCTGGCCGCCGAACGCCGGCGGATGCCGTGGATGGTTGTCGAGAAGGCGTATGCCTTCGAGGGGCCGGACGGCAAATTGTCCCTGCTCGACCTGTTCGCAGGCCGTCGGCAGCTGATCGTTTATCGTGCCTTTTTCGAACCCGGCGTGCACGGATGGCCAGAGCATGCCTGCATCGGCTGTTCCCTGATGGCCGACCAGGTCGCCCACCTCGCCCATCTGAACGCGCGCGACACCACCCTCGTCTACGCGTCGCGCGCACCGCAGGCCGATATCGGGCGCCTCAAGGCGCGGATGGGTTGGGACATCCCCTGGGTCACTATAACCGACAGCTTCGATGCCGATTTCGGTGTGGACGAATGGCACGGGCACAACGCGTTCGTCCGCGACCAACAGCGTGTATTCCGCACCTACTTCATCAACGTGCGCGGCGACGAGGCGATGGGCACCCCCTGGAGCTACCTCGACATGACGGCGCTCGGGCGTCAGGAGAATTGGGAGGACTCGCCGGAAGGCTATCCGCAGACTCTACCGTACAAATGGTGGAACTGGCACGACTCTTACGCCCCCAACGCCGCGCCCGATCCGAAATGGATCAAGGTGTCGGACGCCGGCGAGGCCGCATTCAAGGAGCAGAACACCGGCGCCCCCTCCGTTTCGCGCACCGGATAAATCCGGTCGTGCTCGCCACCTCCCCGCATGCGGAGAGGAAAACGGCAATGCGCGCTGCGCCCCATTCCTCCCCCCTTTACGGAGGAGATGTCCTTCGAAGCTCACGAAAGCGAGCGAGGACGACGGAGGAAGCCCTTACGCGCGGGGCATCCGGCGACGATGAAGACATCACCTTTCGCCTGATTTTCTCACTTCCCGCTGCGCGCGTTCAAACGATCTCAACGCGTATGTGGCGGCGGCCGCGGCCGCGCTTTTAATTCCGCGCGGCAGCGAGAATGGCGCCGCCGGAACCGGCCTGCACCAATATCGCCTCGCGCCATGCATCGTTCGCTGCCTGCGGAATGCGATAGGCCGCGGGCTTGCCCGACCAATCGCCGAGTTTCATGAGCTCCTTCACCACATTCTTGTGCGGAAGTGTGCGGCCGCCATTCTCCCCGCGCGCGATGGGCACCTCGACCACATTGGGATCGTAGCGGACGAGCCATACCTGTGCCTCGCCCTGACCGGCGCCGACATCGGCCGTTCCGGCCTTGATGCTCACGTCCGGGCCGCTCGTTGCCGTTTCGCGCCGGATCAGCGCTTCAAGCTCGCCCCGGTTCGCGCCCACCACGTCGGCGCGGCCGTTGACGACCACTTCCGGCGTGAACACCTCGGTGCGATGGAAAGCGCGCGCATAGTCCCATTGGCGCGCGGTGTATTGCGGAGAGGCAAACGTATCTTTCCAGCCGAGCTGGTCCCAATAGGTGACGCCGAAGCTCAGCGTCAGAAGATCGGCACGGTTGCTCAGCGCCATCACGTTCGCGTTGGCAGGCGGACAATCCGAGCAGCCCTGGCTCTGAAACAGTTCGACCACAGCCAGCTGGCCAGCCGCGGCCGGCAGCGTCGCCAGAACCAGGATCGCTACCGAAACGGCGGCTTCCGCAATTTGCCTGACGCCAAATGCCGTTTTCATCCGGACTCTCCTTGCGCAACATGGAATGCCGTGCCGAATACCTATTCGGAATCGCCGCCCGATTGGTTACGCGGTTCCGGCCTTTTCGCGCCGCGCGCGCTCAGACGATTCGACACGTATGTGGCGGCGGGCGCCGCGTGCCAGACGCCGGTCGTTCGTGACGAGCGGTGCATACAAAACCCCGGCCGGCGCGATATAGGCGGCGTCGTAGGCCGTGGAATTCTCACGCAGCTGCCAAATGCGCGGCAGCAGCAGGACATGTGGATGGCGCTGCAGCGGCGCGTCTGCAAGCGGCTCGAGTGCAACCCGGCCAAGTTCCGCGGCGATGTCGCCTTCGAGCATGTAGCGGCGGACGACTTGCGCGATCTCGACATCGATCAGATGCGGCGCATGCAACGTGTCGCCGGATGCGAAAAGGCGTTGATCCGTCCGCAGTGCCTACCTGCGCACCCCGTAAGGGCAATGTCGCATCAGTGACTCGGGCGCGGGCGAAACGTAACCCAAATTTGTTGATTCAGCGGCTCGGATACGGCGAAATCTTCGGCATTCAGGCCATACTCCAGCGCCGCCGCCCTGAGGTACCGCAGGCTAAACTTGATGACCCCCACGAAGCCGAAGTCGTTGCGCGGCATACTGTCCCCAATATAGCCGTCCAGCTTGCAAGCCTTTTCGCCATCCAAAGCCCAGTAGGACGCCAGCATGATGCCTTGAGGCGCAGCGCATTTCGAAAACTCGTCCAGCATTCGGTGAAGCATGCCAGGCTTGGCATGGGTCAGAATGGACCGGGCAATCACAAAGTCGAATGGAACGCCAAACGCAGTCATGTCGCACTTGCCGCTCACATGGAAGGTGGGCGCCTTTTCGCGGAGAATATCAGGCCCGAGCAGATGTTTTCTCCCAGCCTCGAGCCGTTCTGCGCGCGGCTCTATTGCGAAGTAATTGCCTGCGTCGAGAAATCGAACGAACCAATAACCAAGGCGGAGCGTTCCCGCGCCGAAATCAAGCAGTTTGTGATGGGGCGCCAGTCCGAGGGCCAATGCGGTATCGAGAGAATCCCGACCGACCTTCTCGAAAAGCTTCGGTGGCCCGCCCGTAAAGCCGGTTTCTCTACCGATTGCCTCGGCTACGGCGACAAAATCCATCCCGGGAGACGATGCACCGCTCATTTTGCGGCCCGTTTCTTCCGAACAGCCATGAACTTCTTTGATCTTGCGATCAGGACGTCGGGAGAAGGGAGCGCTCCTGCTTCGGCAAGGCGCTGCTCGCAACCGGCGCGCGTCGCGCGCGGCAACCGCAGATCGCGCTTTTTCGGCCCGATCAATACGTCCCCGAAACTCGCGCCACCCAACGCGCCCCGAAAGGCAGGCGCCGGCATCTCGCCTTGCGAGTAAAGCTTCAGAAGCTCCGGGGTGTGCGCATCGTTCACGAGCCGCACGTTACGCCGGCGCGGCCAATCACACCACTCAAACCTTCGTCTTCACCAGTGCGAAGCTCGCGCCCTGCGGGTCGACGGCCTGAACGATCCAGCTGCCGTCCGGGACTTCCATCGGGCCCATGCGAAGCGTGCCACCAGCGGCGCTCACGCGGTTGGCGGCCGCCCGGATGTCGTCCACCTCGAAATAATAGGTCCAGCAGGGATGCGGCACCTGCGAGGGCCTGGTCATCATGCCGCCGACCTGGCCGTCCGCATTACCGAACAGGTGATAGACACCCATCGGGCCCATTTCGTGCCGGCCGCTCTCCGTCCAGCCGAACAGCGACTGATAGAAGGGGATGTCCACCTCGGCGTCGCCGGCATAAAGCTCGTGCCAAGCGCCGTGGCCAGGCGTTCCGCGCGCTGCACGCGGCCGCGCCTCCGCAGGCGGCTCAGGTTTCATGATGGCGATCACCGCCCCGTGCGGATCGGCGATGATGGCGAAACGGCCGACGCCCGGAATGTCCATGGGCTCGCGCATGACGGAGCCGCCCAGCGCTTTCGCTGTCGCCGCGGCCGCATCGCAATCGTGCACGCAGACATAACCGGTCCAGTTGGGTGGAATTCCTTGCCCCTTGTGCTCGGCCGTGAGCGCCATCGCGCCGGCAACGTCGGCGCCGTTCGCGTTGAAAAGCGTGTAGGTGAAGTCGGGAGACATGGGCATGTCCTTCGCTGCCCAGCCAACAACCTCGCCATAGAAACGCTTTGCCGCCGCCACATCGGGCGTCATCAGTTCGTACCAGATGAAACGGCCATGATCGCCTGTCATGAAAACCTCCTTCATGCGCAATGAACGGTGAGCTGCGCAGATTGCAATATCATGACGATTGAAGTCAGCTGCGGCCGACAGGGACAGCGAAAATTTGAAGAGCGAAACGCCGCCGCCGCCGTAATAAAATCTGCACATAGTTTTAGAAGGGGGACAAATGCCTGCATTCATCCGTCACGCTCGCCTGGAAGACGCCGACGAATGCGGACGCATCTGCTATGAAGCGTTCAAGCGGATCGCGGACGCCCACAATTTCCCGCCGGATTTTCCCAATGCGGAAGTCGCCGCCGGGGCACTGCGCATGCTGCTCGGCAATCCGGGGTTCTATGCCGTGGCGGCGGAGCGCGACGGCAGCCTCGTCGGCAGCAATTTCCTCGATGAGCGCGGCGTGATCTGCGGCGTCGGGCCCGTCACGGTCGATCCTGCCGTCCAGAATGACGGCGTTGGCCGATTGCTGATGCAGGCGGTGATGGATCGCGCCGGCGAGAGGCACGCTGCCGGCATACGCCTGGTGCAGGCAGGCTATCATTGCCGTTCGCTGTCGCTCTACTCGAAGCTGGGCTTCGAGGTGCGCGAGCATCTGGCCTGCATGCAGGGAAAACCGCTCGACGAACGCATCGAAGGCTATCATGTGCGCGCCGCCGCCGAGCGCGATATCGCGGCGTGCAACAGCGTCTGTCTCCAGGTTCAC
>DASXMF010000177.1:0-16374 GCA_036495845.1 Rhizomicrobium sp. | reverse complement strand
GGTTGCGCGTCGATTCTCTGGCGCAGCGCCGACAAGACGCAGGAAGCGGCGGCCGCGATGCGCATCACCGCGCAGGACCTGCTCGACCTCAAGATCATCGACGACATTGTGCACGAGCCACCTGGTGGCGCGCATCGGGCCCCACAGCAGACCATCAGCGCTGTCGGCAACACGATCACTCGCGCCCTGTCCGAACTCGAAGGCCTGTCCCCAACCCAATTGCGCCAGCAGCGCCGCGACAAATATCTCGCCATGGGTCGCAGCCTGAACGCCTGACGGTCTAACATCTCCACATGCCGTACCTGGACGCAGATGCCTGCGCGCGCCTTTTTGAGATCGGAAGCCGCGGCGACGAACGCTTCAGGGAGCCGGGAGAGTTTTTCGAATGTGTCATCACCGACATTTACGCGGGTGTTCTGAGCCTCGGCGACACCGCGCTCGACGGAGGCGCGCATGTTGGCCGCCATACGCTACCGATGGCGCAGGCAGTTGGAGAGAGCGGCCTCGTGCTGGCCATCGAGCCGTTGCCCGACCTGGCAAGAAAGCTCGAGCGGAAAGCCAGGAAACAACGGATCGGGCAAATTCAAGTAATTGCAAAAGCCCTGCACGACAGGATTGCTCGTATTCCGTTCCACTGGGTGAAAGCGCACGCGGCTTATAGCGGCATCGAAAGGCGTCGTTACGATTTCGAGGAAAAGGTCCGCGTCGTCGAGGTCGAAACTACGACGATTGACGCACTCCTGCTGTCGCGCGGCCTGCGCCGCGGCGGACGCTGGCGATTCTGCAAGCTTGATCTCGAGGGAGGAGAACTGCGTGCGCTTCAAGGCGGCATCTCGGGGCTCGGTGCACACCGTCCGATGATCGTCTTCGAAAATGACCAGGAACTCTCAGCCTCTTACTACCACTATTCGAAGGAAGACTGGTTCAGCTTCTTCGAATCGTTGGGCTATGACGTGTTTACGCTGTGGGGGCACCCCTATATGCGCGGTGACTGGGGGCGCAGGGACATACCCTGGTACTTCATCGCCGCGGCCGTGGGTTCGCCCGATGTCGCATTCGTCGCTAACGAATTGCCGGGCCTGCTCGCCAAATATTTGTGAAGCGCGTCATCGATGGCGGTATTGCCCGTCAGACGAGGGCGCCATGGCAGTGCTTGAACTTTCTGCCCGAGCCGCAGGGGCAGGGGGCGTTACGCTGAACCTTGCCCCAGGTGTCCGGGTCATTAGGGTCGACCGGCATGTCACGCAGGCGCGCCGCGCGCGCCGCCTGATCGGCCGCAGACATTCCGGGGCCGGCGTCGTCCTCGCCGGTCAAGGGACTAATATGCTGCGCGCGCATGATTGGCAGCTCCCGCTCGATCGGCGGAGGTGGCTGCTCGACGCTGATCTGCAGGTGCATGAGTTGCCGCACGACGTCGCTGCGCAGCTTGCTCAGCAAGCCTTCGAACAGGGCGAACGCCTCGCTCTTGTATTCGTTGAGCGGATCGCGTTGGCCGTATCCGCGTAGTCCGACATACTGGCGCAGATGATCGAGATTGACGATGTGCTCGCGCCAGTCGTGATCCAGGGTCTGCAGCAAAACCGATTTTTCGACGTAGCGCATGATGTCGGAGCCGACATTTGCGGAACGCTCCGCAGCGCGGGTTTCGACCGCCTTCAGGGTGCGCTCGCGCACCTCTTCGTCCGCAATGCCCTCTTCCTTCGTCCAGTCGACGACAGGCAGACCGATCGCGAAAATCCTCTCGACCTCGGCCTGAAGGCCCGCCGCATCCCACTGTTCCGCATAGGCCTTTTCGGGAATATGGCCTGTTACCAGGTCGTCGACGATCTGCTCGCGCATATCTGCGATCTGGTCGCTCACGTCGTCCGCCGACATGATCTCCTTGCGCTGCTCGAAGATCACGCGCCGCTGGTCATTGAGCACGTTGTCGTATTTTAGAATGTTCTTGCGCATCTCGAAATTGCGCGCTTCGACCTTTTGCTGCGCCTTCTCGAGTGCCTTGTTCACCCAGGGATGCGCAATGGCCTCGCCCTGCTCGAGACCAAGCCGCTGCAGCATCGAGTCCAGCCGATCGGAGCCGAAGATCCGCATGAGGTCATCCTGCAGACTCAGAAAGAACTTTGATGCGCCAGGATCGCCCTGACGGCCGGAGCGACCGCGAAGCTGATTGTCGATGCGCCGGCTCTCATGGCGCTCGGTGCCGACGACGAAGAGCCCACCGGCTGCTATCGCCTTTTCCTTGTCCGCGGCAACCTCGGCCCTGATCTCCGCGATGCGATTCGCGCGCTCCCCTTCATCGACTATGCCTCCCAATTCGGTGCGGACGCGCATGTCCGGATTGCCGCCGAGCTGTATGTCGGTGCCCCGGCCGGCCATGTTGGTGGCAATCGTGACGGTACCCGAAACTCCGGCCTGCGCCACGATGATCGCTTCCTGCTCGTGATAGCGCGCATTGAGGACGTTATGCCTGATCTTGCGCTTCTTGAGCAGGTCGGAGAGGTGCTCGGATTTTTCGATCGACGTGGTGCCGACCAGCACCGGCTGGCCGCGCTCATGACAATCCTTGATGAGCGCGATGATCGCTTCGTCTTTCTCGTCCGCGGTGCGATAGACTTCATCGTCGAAGTCGGTACGGTTGACCGGCAGATTGGTGGGGACCTCGATGACATCGAGTTTGTAGATATCCATGAACTCGGCGGCCTCGGTCATGGCCGTTCCGGTCATCCCAGCAAGCTTGTCGTAGAGACGGAAGTAGTTCTGGAACGTAATCGAAGCCAACGTCACGTTTTCCGGCTCGATGACGGCGTTTTCCTTGGCTTCGAGCGCCTGGTGCAGGCCGTCCGAATAGCGGCGGCCTTCCATCATGCGTCCGGTGAACTCGTCGATGATGATGACCTTGCCGTCCTTGACGATGTAGTCGCGGTCCTTCTGGAACATCGTGTGGGCCTTCAGCGCCTGATTGACGTGATGGACCATGTTGATGTTTTCGATATCGTAGAGATCACCGGCTTCCAGCAGATTTGCCTCGCGAAGGAACTGAACCATCTGTTCGTTGCCCGATTCTGTCAGCGTGACGGTTCGCTGCTTTTCGTCGAGCTCGTAATCATCCTTGTTCAGCTTGGGAATAAGCACGTCCACGGCGCGGTAAACTTCCGTCTGATCGTCGGTCGGGCCGGAAATGATCAGAGGCGTGCGGGCTTCATCGATCAGGATGGAATCGACCTCGTCGACGATCGCATAGGTGTGGCCGCGCTGCGCCATTGCGGCGATACTGTATTTCATGTTGTCGCGCAGATAGTCGAAGCCGAATTCGTTGTTCGTGCCATAGGTCACGTCGCAGGCGTAAGCCTGCTTGCGTTGTTCATCGGTCAGTCCGTGAACAATGCAGCCGACGCTGAGGCCGAGGAATTTGTAGATCTGCCCCATCCAATCGGCGTCGCGCCGCGCGAGGTAGTCGTTCACCGTAACGACGTGCACGCCGTCGCCGGCCAGGGCATTGAGATACACGGGCAGGGTCGCGACGAGCGTCTTGCCTTCACCGGTCTTCATCTCGGCGATATGACCGTCGTTCAGCACCATGCCGCCGACGAGCTGCACGTCGAAGTGCCGCTGACCAAGCGTCCTTTTTGCCGCCTCGCGAACGGTGGCGAACGCTTCCGGCAGGATATCGTCGAGCGTCTCGCCGGCCTGCAGCCGCGCCTTGAACGCTTCCGTAAGCGCGCGCAGCTCGTCATCGGACCTGGCCTCGAAGGCCGGCTCGAGGTCGTTGATCGCCTGAACACGGTTTTGCAGCGGACGCAATTTCCGCTCGTTGGACGAACCGAAGAATCGTTGCCCGATCCCCCCCAGGAATCGTTGCGCATCATTCAGGCCGAGCATGAATATCCTCGTGAGGCCGCGTGGCCGGGCTCGCGGGCTGACCCGCGAAGGCGCCGATCTCGCCGGTCACACGGATTGCGCCGGCCGCGCGAGGGCAGAAATAAGAAGGCGCTTCCCCCTTGTCAATTCAAAGGAAACTGGCCAAATCGACGTGCTCGTCGGGCGCCTCCGGGTGGGCGCAGGCGCGGAAGGGGAGGCATTTCATGGCCAAAAGGCGCGCCGCCGCCGGCCGGCGGGCGAGACCTGCCGCCACGCGGGCGCTCGCTCGGCCCGCGTCGCCGCGCCGCGCTTCGGAGGAATCGACGGCCGCGCCCGTTTCGCCTCTTGCGCCCAAGAGCCCGGCGACGCTTCCTCCACTTGCGGGCGTCCGCCTCGCAACGGCGGCGGCTGGAATACGATATCGAAACCGCGACGACCTGCTGCTCGCAGTTCTGGCGCCCGGAACGCAGGTTGCGGGCGTCTTCACGCGCTCGAAAGCACCATCGGCCCCCGTGGAATGGTGCAGAGCCCAGCTGGGAAAGCGCGTTGCCCGCGCTCTTGTCGTCAATAGCGGCAATGCCAACGCGTTTACGGGCGGCGCAGGCCAAGATGCGGTGCGGGAGATTGCCGCCTCGGCCGCATCCACGCTCGACTGCCAAGCGCATGAAATTTTTGTGGCGTCGACCGGAATCATCGGCGAACCTCTTTCAGCTCAAAAGATCACCAGGCTGATGACTGTACTTGCCGATTCCGGCGCCGCCGGGGGCTGGCGCGGCGCGGCGGAAGCGATCATGACGACTGACACTTTTCCGAAGCTGGCGACGGCGCGCGCGCTCATCGACGATCATCGCGTGACGATCAACGGAATCGCCAAGGGTTCCGGAATGATCGCGCCGGATATGGCGACCCTTCTCGCATTTGTGTTTACCGACGCAAACATCCCCGCGCCGGTGCTGCAGGAGCTGCTTTCGCGAAGCGTGAACAATTCCTTCAACGCGATCACGGTGGATAGCGACACTTCGACGAGCGACACGCTGCTGGCGTTCGCGACCGGCAAAGGCGCGCCGCACCCGCAGATTTCGAAACCCGGCGACAGGCGGTTGGCGGATTTCGGCCGCAAGCTCGACGAGGTCTTGCTCGATCTGGCGATCCAGGTTGTGCGCGACGGCGAAGGTGCCCGCAAATTGATTCGCATCGACGTAAGCGGTGCGGAGAGCGACGAGTCCGCGCGCCGGGTCGCGCTTGCCATTGCCAACTCACCGCTGGTGAAGACGGCCATCGGGGGAGGAGACGCCAATTGGGGGCGGATTGTAATGGCGGTCGGAAAGGCGGGCGAGCCGGCGGATCGCGATCGGCTGCGCATCGATTTTGGCGGTCATGTGGTTGCGGAAAAGGGGCAGAGAGCCGGCTCCTACGATGAACGCGCGGCTACGCGTGCGGTATCGGAGCCGGAGGTCGCAGTGGGGGTCGATCTTGGCCTTGGCACGGGTCGCGCGCGGGTGTGGACATGCGATCTCACCGAAGGCTACATCCGGATAAACGGCGCTTACCGTAGCTAGTGTCCCGATTCCAAAATCCGCATGATCTTTAAATCGGGCTGTGGACGCGAATCTCGGAAGCAAGGGACCCTGGCAATCTATTGATTTTCGTGTCGTTTTGATTCCGAAGTTCGCCTCGAGGATGGTATCGACAATTGGGCGAACTTCGAAACCACATCGCTCGGATATTCCTTAACCGCGCCTTAACAGCCGAATTTCACGCTCCGGGAGAGTCATTAAGTGTCCCGCCCGCTCATACTCGTCGCGGCCTGCGCGCTTATCGATGCCGACGGCAGGGTGCTGATTGCTCAGCGTCCCGCCTGGAAGGAGATGGCGGGGTTATGGGAGTTTCCTGGTGGCAAGATCGAGCCGGCGGAAAAGCCGGAGCAAGCCCTCGTTCGCGAGCTGCTCGAAGAGATCGGCATCGAGGTTTCGGAGGATTGCCTTGCGCCGTACACTTTCGCGTCCCACGCCTATCCGGAATTTCATCTCCTGATGCCCCTTTATGTTTGCCGAAAGTGGAAGGGCAGCCCATGCGCGAAAGAACATCAGGCGCTCAAGTGGGTGCGCCCGGGCGAGCTTGGCGGTTATTCCATGCCGCCGGCGGATCTGCCGCTCGTTTCCATGCTGCGCGAACTTCTCTGAGACATTTCCTGCGAGAGGACCGCGGTGTTACGGCCATCGAATATGGCATCGTCACAGCTCTCGTTGCTGTCGTGATCATAAGCGCGGTCAATTCTCTCGGCCAGCAGGCCCTGATCCAGCTTTTCGACAAGGTTGCGAGCTCACTCTGATTCGGACCGGATCGGTGACCAGCCCGTGAGCCCGAGGATATCGAAAGTCACGGTCAACCTTCCCTCGGCGTCCGCATCATGTTTCGCATAATGTGCGATGGCCGCGCCGAGCACGTCGCGGCGGAGGGGTGCACGGCTTCGCGAAGCCAGTGAATTCGTCTCGCCGAGGGCGCGCAGATCTTTCACCAGTGATCCGAAGGAGGAGTACTGCACGACGATGCGGTCGAGATCGGCCACCGGCATTTCAAAGCCAGCGCGCTGGAGAAGCGCTCCCGCGTCGCGAACGTCCGCGAAAGGAGCAACGCGCGGACTTGCGCCTCCCCGGAGCTCAGACTCGCCGGTGGCAAAGGCGCGGCGCAGCTCGTTGAGTGTTTCGCCGCCGAAAAGCGCCCCCAGAAAGAGGCCATCTGGCGCCAACGCGCGACGAATTTGCACGAGAGTTCCCGGAAGATCGTTTACCGAGTGCAATGAAAGTACGCTGACAATCAGGTCGAACGCGGCGGGCGCGAACGGCAAGGCTTCCTCGTCAACTGCAGCGCAGATCGACGACTCTGCGGGGGTAAGCCCCGTCCGCAACCATTGTTCGGCATGCGGCGCAATAACCGCAAAGCTCTCGTCTCGAGAGCTGAGGTCCAGCGCGCGGTGGAATCGCCTTTTCACTGCGCCGAGCCGCTCGGCCACACTCTGCGCCACGAGGCGGATCAGGAATCGGTCGGCGCCCGTTTGCAATGCCCGCCTGCGCCGCGCGGCATAGGTTTCTCGATCGAACACAATTGGAACTGTCATTCGAACCGATTCGCTGCGAAGGTCGGCGGGTGAACACTCGAGGCACCGATCATGGCGGCAATTCCCGATGGCGGGAAGATGAGCGGCAGAACCCTGCGCAGCTCTCTTCGCAATCTGGGACGCCGCGCGCTCGATCTGGTGTTTCCGCCGTTATGCGCATCCTGCAGGTCACCGATCGCGGAAGCGCACAATCTCTGCGCCGCGTGCTGGAGCAAATTGCACTTTCTCGAAAATCCTGTCTGCACGGTTTGCGGTTTTCCGTTCGATTACGATAGCGGCGGTGAAAGCTTGTGCGCGGGGTGCCGGCAGCGGATGCCTGCTTTCGACAGGGCCCGCGCGCTGATGCGCTACGACGAAACGAGCCGCGACCCCATTCTGGCACTCAAGCGGGCGGACCGGCTCGATCTCGTGCCTGCCTTCGCACGCTGGGCACAACGCCCGGGCAAGGAGCTCCTTGCGGATGCGGACATCATCGTTCCGGTGCCGTTGCACCGTTGGCGGTTGTGGCAACGCCGGTTCAATCAATCGGCGCTGCTCGCGCGGGAGCTGGGAAGGCTTGCTGGCAAACCGGTCGACTGCGTCGCTCTCTATCGCAAACGCGCGACCGCCAGTCAGGGGCGCATGCCATCGGCCAGCGCGCGCCGCCGAAATGTACAGGGCGCCTTCGGCGTCGACAAAATGCGCGCCCAGACTTTGCGGGGGAAGGCGATTTTGCTGGTGGACGACGTTTATACGACGGGCTCGACGATCGAGGCTTGCGCAAGGGCACTCAAGCGCGCCGGAGCCGCAGAGGTGTTCGTGCTCACGCTCGCACGCGTTGTCCGTCCCCTGTCAAACCCTATATAACGGACAGGTAAGTGATTCCTGAACCGCATGCGTCGCGTAACCATATATACAACGCCGATCTGTCCGCATTGCGTGCGTGCCAAGACCTTGCTCGAGAAGAAGGGTGCCGACATCCGCGAGGTCGACGTGTTCATGGATGTCGGGGCGCGTGACGAAATGGAGCGTAAATCGGGCGGACGCCGAAGCGTACCGCAGATATTCATCGGCGAAACGCATGTCGGCGGAAGCGACGATCTGCAGGCTCTGGAGCGTGCGGGCAAACTCGATCGGCTCCTGAGCAAATGACAAGCATGCCGCGCTTTCGTGCCGCCTGCGTGCAGCTGCGCTCGTCCGACGACGCGGCCGAAAATGTCCGCGAAACTTCGGCCTGGATTCGCGAAGCTGCGGCTGCAGGAGCCGAATTTGTAGCAACGCCGGAAAATACGACGCTGATGGCTCCCGATGGCGGCGCCAAGCTCGAACTGAGTTGCACCGAGGATCGAGATCCGGCCTTGCCGGTTTTTCGCGAGCTCGCCAGGGAGTTGTCGATCTGGCTGCTCATCGGTTCGCTGGCCATAAAAGTGAGCGCAGCAAAGACGGCGAACCGGTCCTTCCTCATCGATCCGGGGGGAGAAGTCGCCGTCCGCTACGACAAGATCCATCTCTTCGATGTGGATCTGCCTTCCGGCGAAACTTACCGTGAGTCCAACACGGTCGCAGGCGGCGCCGACGCCGTTCTCGCCACCACGCCATGGGGGCCGCTCGGACTCTCGATCTGTTACGATCTGCGGTTTCCCCAACTCTACCGCAAGCTGGCCGGGAAAGGCGCTTTTGCGTTTACGGTCCCTTCCGCCTTCACGGAAACCACGGGAAAGGCACATTGGCACGTGCTTCTGCGCGCCCGGGCCGTGGAAAACGGAGCCTACGTCATCGCGCCCGCCCAGGGCGGCCTCCACGCCAATGGCCGCAGGACTTTCGGTCATAGCCTCATCGTCTCGCCGTGGGGCGAGATCCTTGCGGACGCTGGTGCGGATCCCGGAATTATCCTGGCGGAAATCAATCCGGCCGCATCGCACGAAGCGCGCGAGCGCATACCGAGCCTTCAGCACGATCGCGAATTTTCCGGCCCCTGAGCCGATCGCCCCTATCGGAGTCCAGGAGCACAAACCGCTCAACTGCTTGTCGCATGGGCGGATTGCGGCCATGGTGCCGCGCCCTGACAATTTCCGGAGCCGCCCGAGTGATTGTTTACCATCTGCGTTGCTGTGGAGGACATGAGTTCGAGGGGTGGTTTCGCAACAGCGCCGCATTCGATCTGCAGGAAATGGAAGGCAAGCTCGTTTGCCCGGTCTGCAATGCAACGAAAGTGGGAAAGGCCCTGATGGCGCCCGCACTCAAAGGCGGTGCCGGCGCACGCCATGCGGCGCCGGAGGAATTGCGCAAAATGCGCCAATTCATGACCGGCCTGCGCAAATATGTGGAGCGCAACGCCGATTATGTCGGGCCGCAATTTCCCGAGGAAGCGCGCAAAATCCACTACGGGGAAGCGGAGGAGAGGCAGATTTATGGAGAGGCTTCCCTCAAGGACGTAAAGGAACTGATCGAAGAGGGTGTCGAGGTGGCGCCTCTGCCGCCGGATATCAACGACGCTAACTGACTGCGCCGCCCGCCTTCGCTGCTGCCACCAAATAGTTCACATCGGTGTCCTCGCTCAGGCGCCAGTTCCAGGAGATGGGGTCGAAGGCCGCCCCTCGAATCGAAAGCACCGAGAGCCCGGACTTCTCGATCTCGCCACACAGACGCCCGGGAGCGACAAATCTTCGCCAGTCATGCGTGCCGCGGGGAATCCATCCCAGCACGTATTCCGCTCCCAGCTTGGCCAACGCGAAAGCCTTCAGAGTTCGATTGATCGTGGCGACGAACATCAGGCCGCCGGGCTTGAGCAGGGTCGAACAGACGGCAAGAAAGGATGAGGGATCGGCGACATGCTCGATAATTTCCATGCAAAGAACGACGTCGAAGGCCATGCCCTCCGTTGCAAGGGCTTCCGCGTCGGCGCACCGGTATCTCGCGGGTACCTGCGAAGCCTGGGCATGGTCCGCAGCGGCCGCGACGGACCCTTCAGCTGCATCGATGCCGAGAACGGAGAAACCGAGCCGCGCCATCGGCTCTGTCAGCAACCCGCCGCCACAGCCGATGTCGACCAGCGAGAGTCCTGCAAAAGGAGCCAAATTGCGGGTATCGCGATCGAAATGATTTGCGGCCACGTCCCGAACAAACCGAATTCGCACCGGGTTGAGGCGGTGCAAGGGAGCGAGCTTGCCCGCTGAATTCCACCATTCCCCCGCGAGAGCCGAGAATTTCGCAACTTCGCGCGCGTCGGTCGACGAATGGGGCCGGACTGGATCGGAGTGTCGGGATCGGCGTTGAGCGCGAGGCATGCGGCGTTTATGAAAAGGCGGCGGTGAAGCATACGCGGCAAGGCGGCGGAGACCAAAGCCGGATGGCCAGAATTGTTATGAAATTCGGTGGCACGTCCGTTGCCGATCTTGACCGCATTCGCCACGTGGCGGGTCTGGTCAAGCGCCAGCACGAAAGCGGCGACCAGACAGCTGTCGTGGTTTCGGCGATGGCGGGCGAAACGAACAAGCTCGTGAACTGGGCGCGGGAACTGTCGCCCATGCACGACGCGCGCGAATACGACGTGGTTGTCGCCGCCGGGGAACAAATCACCGCTGGACTGCTGGCGATCGCTCTCGCCTCGATCGGGGTCGATGCCCGCTCGTGGTTGGGCTGGCAAATTCCCCTACTCACATCGAGCATGCACGGCTCCGCGCGCATCGTCGCCATAGACGCCAGACTTCTCGACGAAAGACTCTCGCTGGGCCAGGTCGCCGTGATCGCCGGATTTCAGGGCGTGGCGCCCGACGACAGAATTTCGACGCTCGGGCGCGGCGGATCGGACACGAGCGCGGTGGCGATCGCGTCCGCGTTGCGCGCCGACCGCTGCGACATCTACACGGACGTGGACGGGATATATACGACCGATCCACGGATCGTGCCACGCGCGCGTCTGCTCGAGCGCGTGGCCTTCGAGGAAATGCTGGAAATGGCCTCGCTGGGCGCCAAGGTGCTGCAAACCCGCTCGGTGGAGATCGCAATGCTCCACCGGGTGCCCGTGCGCGTGTTGTCGACGTTCGATGCCGAGTGCGAAGGCACTCTGCTATGCGACGAGGAAGATATCATGGAAAAGAAACCCGTCACCGGAATCGCCTATTCGCGCGACGAAGCCAAGATCACGCTTCATCGCATTCCGGACCAACCGGGCATCGCCGCCGCCATCTTCGGACCGTTAGCCGATGCCGGCGTCAACGTGGACATGATCGTCCAGAATGTCTCCGAGGATGGGCGCCGGACCGACCTGACCTTCACGGTCAGCCGGAGCGAGCTCTCGCGCTCGCTCGACGCCATCGAGAAAGCGGCGCCCGCCATCGGCTACCGGGATGTCACCTCGGCCGCGGATGTGGCGAAAGTATCGATCATCGGCATTGGCATGCGCGCACACCCGGGAGTTGCACAGACCATGTTTCGCATTCTTGCCGAGAAGGGAATCAACATTCAGGTGATCTCGACATCCGAAATCAAGGTGAGTGTGCTGATTCCCGAAGAATATGTGGAACTGGCCGTGCGGGCGTTGCACTCCGCATACGAGCTCGACGTGGAATAGATCGATGGAAAAGTCGCTCGCGTATCCGTGTCGATCGGCGCGGATGGCACTATTGCGGCTGTGGCCGACGACGGCAAAGGGCGAGGCGCTCTGATGGCGGTTGTTGCGGCGGCGGGTCCGCGTTTGCTGTTGCGGCGCCTGCGCGAGATCATGGCCGAGCGCGCGAGCGCGCAGGCGAGATTTGACCGCCTCGTCTCAGTGATAGCGGCAAACATGGTCGCCGAAGTCTGTTCGATCTACCTTCGCCGCGCGGGCAACGTGTTCGAGTTGTTCGCCACGGAAGGACTCAATCGCAACGCCGTGCATCGAACGCGCATGAGGTCGGGCGAAGGCCTGGTTGGTTTGGTGGCCGAAACCGCGGAACCCATCAATCTCAGTGCGGCGCCCAGCCACCCGCGTTTTTCCTATCGTCCCGAGACGGGGGAGGACCCTTTCCGCTCGTTCCTGGGCGTGCCGATTGTTCGCGGCGGCCAGCTCTACGGCGTACTCACCGTGCAGAACCGCGCCGCGCGGCTATACGACGAAGAGGAAGTCGAAGCGCTCCAGACCGTGGCGATGGTGCTTGCCGAAATCGTTGCGCATGGAACCTTGTTCGACATCGCAGAGCTCGACGAGCCCGAATTGCGCACGGATCGTCCGCGCACGTTCAAGGGCGAGGGACTATCAGAAGGGATCGCGGTGGGCCAGGTGGTGTTGCACGAGCCCCGCGTCAAGGTCGAGCGCATGATCGCCGACGATCCGCAAGCGGAGACGAACCGGCTCGAGGATGCCTTGAACGAATTGCGGCGATCGGTCGACCAGATGCTGGCCTCAAGCGAGCTCGATCTCACCGAAGAGAGCCGTGACGTTATCGAGGCGTACCGGCTGTTTGCCGAAGACCAGGGCTGGCAGCAGAAACTTCGCGATGCGGTTCGCTCGGGATTGAC
Organism: Rhizomicrobium sp.; assembly: GCA_036495845.1. Taxonomy (GTDB): domain Bacteria; phylum Pseudomonadota; class Alphaproteobacteria; order Micropepsales; family Micropepsaceae; genus Rhizomicrobium. The sequence continues at coordinate 3,920 of DASXMF010000177.1, read as the reverse complement.
GGCCGAAGCCGCCGTCGAGCGCGTGCAGGATGAGTTGCGCCTGCGCGTCACCCGACTGGGCGATCCGTTCCTTCGCGAGCGGCTACACGATTTCGAAGATCTCGCGCGACGTCTGCAGCGGCACCTGAGCGGCGATGGCGGCGCCGCAGGGCGGATGGACCTGCCTGGCGACGCAGTGCTGGTCGGGCGGGCGATGGGGCCCGCCGAGCTGCTCGATTACGGGCGCGACCGCATAGTAGCCGTCGTTCTCGAGGATGCCGCGGCAACTTCGCATGTCGCCATCGTCGCGCGCGCCATGGGCCTGCCTCTGGTCAGCGGCGTCGAAGGTATTGTCGACTCTGCCCGCACCGGGGATGCCATCGCGGTCGACGGCGAAATCGGCGAAGCGCAATTGCGTCCGCCAGCCGACATGATCACCGCATTCCGGGCCCGCCGGGCGGCGAGGGAGATGCGAGCCGCGCGCATGGCGGCAGTGCGCGATCTTCCCGCCATCACCAGGGATGGCGTTGCCATTCGGCTGATGATGAATGCAGGACTTCTGATCGACCTTCCTCATCTTGACGAATCGGGTGCGGACGGCATCGGTCTGTTCCGCACGGAACTCCAATTCATGATCGGCGAGACGATGCCACGCCTTGCCGATCAGATCGATTTCTATCGCAAGGTCATCGAGGGTGCGGGAAAGAGACCGGTCATTTTTCGCACGCTCGATCTGGGCGGCGACAAGATTTTGCCTTACGGCCGGTGGGAGCGGGAAGAGAATCCCGCTCTCGGCTGGCGCGCGCTGAGAATCGCGCTCGATCGGCCCGCGCTCCTGCGTTACCAGGCCCGCGCGCTCATCGCCGCTGCGGCCGATCGCACTTTACATCTGTTGCTGCCCATGGTGACCGACGTCGACGAGTTCAACAGCGCGCGCGCCCTCGTCGATCGCGAGCTGGAACGGGCAAGGCTGCTCGGTCTTCCCCAGCCGCGGCAGACTCTCGTCGGAGCAATGCTCGAAGTGCCGGCGCTCGCCTTCATGCTGCCGCAGATTCTGCGCAGCGCCGATTTTGTTTCCATCGGGTCCAATGATCTCCTGCAGTTCGTTTTCGCCGTCGATCGCACCAATCCGCGTGTCGCGCGTCGCTATGATGCACTCAGCCCGGCCGTACTCACTCTCGTGCGCCAGATCGTGCGCAGCGCCGCCGAAGCCAATGGAGAGGTATCGCTTTGTGGCGAAATGGCGGGGCGACCACTCGAGGCGATGGCATTGATCGGCGCAGGGTTGAGGAGCCTGTCCATGCAACCCGCCAATATCGGTCCGGTGAAGATGATGATCCGGACTCTCAATGCGGCCGAGATCATGGACTTCGTCGACCGCCAATGTGCCCGCAGCGATCACAGCCTGCGAACCCGGCTCTCAGCATTTGCCGCCGAGAGAGGGATCGTAATCAAGCAATAGTGATGGCGTTCCGGCCACTGGGGGTGAAACGTGCCGCCTTGCCCTTTCGCGGCAATTGCCTCATGCTGGTTACGCGATTGCTCTAAGGGGTGTCGAAATGCGTTCCAGTTCTGTTGTCCGATTGGCGGTATTTTCCGCGGCTTCCGTATTGTCGGCTACGATCGCATGGGCCGATCCGGCCCAGCCAGAATCGGCAGCGGCGCCAATGGCAACCGCTCAACCTGCGCCAACGGCCACCGCTCAACCGGCGCAGCAGCCGGCGCCGCAACAGGCAACGTCGGCGCAGACCCCGCCGGCCGCGAGTACCCAGGCTTCGGCCGACGGTGGGGATCAGATTGTTTGTCGCACGAAGCCGCCGACGACTGGCACGCGCCTTGGCGGCAGCCGCGTTTGTCATACCCAGCGTGAATGGGACCAGCAGCAGCGCGATTCGCAGAACGCGCTAACGAACGCTCAGCAGCGGATGCTCGGCTTTAATCCATCCGGTAAGTGATCCGGAGCGGACAGCGATCAAAAATTCCGCCTCCGCCTACTGCCTGAACGTGGTTGTGGTAGCCAGGCGGGGCAGTTGGTTGTATGCGTTCGCCCATGACCAAGGTTACGCACCTGACGCTCGATGAGCGAGGCGAACTCAGCCGGCAGCATGTGCCATTGCACGACATTCCGGGCGTCGTCGATTCACCGCTTGAAACCGTCGGAAAGGATTTGCGGACCGCGCGCCTCAGGCGCGGCGAGGAGCTGGCTGCCGCTTCCCGGGCGTTGCGGATTCGCAGGGATCATCTCGAAGCGATCGAGGAGGATCGATTCGAAGCGTTGCCAGGCCGTACTTATGCGGTCGGCTTTGTGCGCACCTATGCCGCCTATCTGGGCCTCGATCCCGAAAAATGCGTTGAGCGCTTCAAGGAGGAGACCGCGGGACGCGTCGACGGTTCGCCGCAAGTAGGACTGGCGCCCGAATATGGCGAAAGCCGATTGCCGCGTGGCTGGCTGGTCATGGGTGTCATTGTCGCCGCGGTCGCGGCGTATGGGGCTTGGCATCTCGCGCAATCTGCGGACCGCCCCTCCATGCAGCCGGTGGCGCCGGTTCCGGCACGAATTGCGACGGCGGGCGAGCCGAATACTCACAAATCTGGAGACAACAGCCACGCGAAAACGGTCGTGCCCGCAACGCAGCCGTCGGGCGTCATGACGCAGAAAGCGACGGCGGCGCCCGCCGCGTCGTCGACTGCAAATGCTGGAACGGCCACGTCAATCGCGACCACCTTGCCGAAAGTCGCTGGTGAATCGCGGACGGCAACGGCTCCATCCTCAAGCAGCGCTCTGCCCACAACCGGATCGGTCGCTACGGCTGGCGCTGCGGTCCAGACGGCTGCGCTGCCGACGGGGCAGGTGCTCGGTGCCCACGAGGGGCGGGTCGTTCTTCACGTCCGCGGGATCACGCGAATCCTGATCGAAGGCGCGGACGGCAAGGTGTTCATTAACCGCATCCTGCATCCTGGCGACACCTATCGCGTTCCCAATCTGGTGGGTCTATCGCTGACCACGCCGGATGGCGGCGCGGTTTCGCTTGAACTGGATGGACGCGATATGGGCATAGCGGGACAAGCCGGCGAGATGACCGAGGCTCTGTCTCTCGATCCGCAAGCCGTAGCCAACCGCTCCGGCAGGAGAAATCCCGGTTGATTCTTCAGGTGACTTCATGAGCATCCGGCCATATCGCGACATCGACCGCCGCAAATCGCGACAGATTCATGTCGGCTCCGTAGCGGTCGGCGGAGACGCTCCGATCTCCGTCCAGAGCATGACAAACACGGTGACAGGCGATGTGCGCGGCACGATCGCGCAGGTGCGGGCGCTGGAAGACGCCGGTGCCGATATCGTGCGCGTGTCGTGTCCCGACGAGGAATCGACGTCGGCGTTGAAGTCCATCGTAAAGGCGTCCCACGTTCCCATCGTCGCCGACATTCATTTTCACTATAAGCGGGCGATTGAAGCCGCGGTCGCGGGCGCTGCCTGCCTTCGCATCAATCCGGGAAATATCGGCTCCGCGCAGCGGGTGCGCGAAGTCGTGGCCGCCGCCAAGGATCACGGTTGCTCGATGCGCATCGGCGTCAACGCGGGCTCGCTCGAGAAGGATCTGCTCGAGCGCTATGGCGAGCCTTGCCCCGAAGCGATGGTCGAGAGCGCTCTCAATCACGCGCGTATCCTCGAAGACAACGGATTCACCGAATTCAAGATCAGCGTGAAGGCTTCCGATGTCTTTCTGGCTGTCGCCGCCTATCAGGGCCTGGCCGATGCCTGCGACTATCCCCTGCATCTGGGCATCACCGAGGCAGGCGGTTTGATGTCGGGCACCGCAAAGTCGGCCATTGGTCTGGGCATGCTTCTGTGGTCGGGCATCGGCGATACGATCCGGGTGTCGCTGTCGGCGGACCCCGTCGAGGAAATTCGCGCCGGTTTCGACATTCTGAAGTCGCTC
>DASXMF010000176.1:0-2272 GCA_036495845.1 Rhizomicrobium sp. | reverse complement strand
GGACGGCGGAGCAGGAACCGGGCTGCGATCTCTGGCTTGCGTTCGCGCCGATCAAGAAAACGCCGGCGGATTATCTCGCCCAGAAGGCGACCGAGCTTGGCGTGTCGGTGCTTCAGCCCGTCATTACGCGCCGGACCATCGTGCACCGCGTCAATGTGGAACGGATGCGCGCCAACGCCGTCGAGGCCGCAGAACAATCGGGGCGGCTGACGGTGCCGGAAATCCGGGGGCCGGTCGAACTCGATACGCTGATCCGGGAATGGCCGCGCGAGCGGCATCTGCTGTTTTGCGACGAAGCGGGCGCTCCGCCGATTCTTCAGGCGATCACTGAAACGCCGGAGGGATCATGGGGCGTGCTGACGGGACCCGAGGGCGGCTTTGACGAAACGGAGAGGACCATGATCCGTGCGCATGCAGCGACGGTGCCTGCATCACTGGGTACGCGCGTCCTTCGCGCGGACACGGCGTCGCTCGCAGCGCTTGCCGTCTGGCAGGCGCTGTACGGATAGCAGCAGATGGTTCCTCGCTTTCGCGAGGAGGCTCAGTGCGGGAACGGAGTGCCCAAATTGTAGAACTCGGATCCCGGCGCGTTGGATGTGCCGTAGCCCGCAGGCGACGATCCGCCGGACCGGTAGTAGTAGCCCGGACTGTAGGGGGACCCCGGATCGGAAGACGCGCTGAAATGGAAATGACCGAGCGCGGAGTCGGTGGTGTTGTCGTGGTTCGTCGAAAAATTGTTTGGCCCCGGATTGTCGGGACTCTGATAGGGCTCGCTGGCGTCGCTTGGCTGCGGCAGGGTTACCGTCTGCATCGCCCAGGCTGGGGCGGCCGCAAGCAACAAGGCTGCAGATATTGCAGGAAGAATTCTCGACGCCATGACGGGACTCCCTCGAACCGGACAAGGAATGAAACCACGTTTCGCCGCGTCGAGGCAATGGCGATCCCGTCTGAACGGGCAAGGAGAAAAACCCACCACGGAGACACGGAGGTCACGGAGAAAAAGGACCGGGTATGAAATGGGCGCAAAGAATTTCTCCGTGACCTCCGTGTCTCTGTGGTGAATCTTGTTTTCCTGGCGCTGCGGTTTGGGGTTCAAGGCGGGATTTGGCGATCAACAACCGAACGCCCATGCGATGACCCCGCTTGCCGGGGCAGGGGCCTGCCCCTACATACGCGATGGCCCGCCTTAACAAATTGCAACACGGGGCCAACCCTTCGGGGGGAAAGGACCGGCATGTCGATCCCCCAATCCGCGGGCGGACCGATAGAATCGCGTGACGATCTCGTGCGCTATCTCGCCGAGGGCGGCAAGCCGCGCGAGCAGTGGCGCATCGGCACCGAGCACGAAAAATTCGTCTACGACCTCGCCAGCCAGAAGCCGCTTGCCTACGCGGGGCGGCCCGGCATTCGTGCGCTGCTCGAAGGCATGCGCCGTTTCGGCTGGGAACCCGTGATGGAGGGCGACCACATCATCGGACTGTCGCAGGGCGCGGCATCGATCAGCCTCGAGCCCGGCGGCCAGTTCGAGCTGTCAGGCGCGCCGCTCAAATCACTGCACCAGACCTGCGCCGAAGTGAACACGCACCAGGCGCAGGTGCGCGAGATTGCGAAGGAGATCGGCGCCGGTGTCGTGGGCATCGGCTTCGCGCCCACGTGGCGGCTGGACGACGTGGACCAGATGCCCAAGGGCCGCTACGCGATCATGCGGCGCTACATGCCGAGGGTTGGCGGCTATGGCCTCGAAATGATGTTCCGCACCTGCACCGTGCAGGTCAATCTCGACTTCGAGAACGAAGCGGACATGGTGAAGAAGTTCCGTGTCGGGCTCGCGCTGCAGCCGGTCGCCACCGCGCTGTTCGCGAATTCGCCGTTTCGCGAAGGCAAGCCGAACGGCTTTCTGTCCTATCGCAGCCAGATTTGGACCGATGTCGACAATCAGCGCGCGGGCATGCTGCCTTTCGTGTTCGAGGACGGATTCGGTTTCGAGCGTTACGTCGATTACGCGCTCGATGTGCCCATGTATTTCGTCTATCGCGACGGGCACTACATCGACGTCGCAGGAAAGAGCTTTCGCGATTTTCTCGCCCGGCGCATTCCCGAATTGAAGGGCATTGAGCCTTCGCTCTCCGACTGGGCCGATCACCTGACGACGATCTTTCCCGAGGTGCGCCTCAAGCGCTTCCTTGAGATGCGCGGCGCCGATGGCGGCACATGGCGGCGCATCTGCGGATTGCCGGCGCTCTGGGCCGGAATCTTCTACGACCGGGCTGCT
>DASXMF010000175.1:0-38371 GCA_036495845.1 Rhizomicrobium sp. | reverse complement strand
GCCAGGGCGGCAGAAGTGGTTCCTGCTCGACCCGGGTGACGCGTTAGGCACGATTCGCGCGCAGGCCGATCCAGCTGTTGCCGGTGGCGACGCGATCGGGCGCGGTGCGTTTGATCCGCGGGATGCCGCCGTCTGCGAGCCAGCGCACCGAGCCGCGTGTCGCGCGCGCTACGGGTTTCAGTATCGCATCCGTTGCGCGCATGTCTGCTACCTCTTTGGGATTGAGGGGGCCGCTTGCGGTCACCGCGCTCAGAGTACCATCGCTGGCTCGATAGAGGCCTAGCTCGTCGGCTTTCGCGCCGGCGCGCCAGAGACCGGGCTCCGCCTTCGCGAGGGAAAGCTCAATCGTCTTGCCGGATGGATACGTAAGCGCCACGGGTTTTGGCGCATTTGCCATGGTTTGTCGCTCGATCGTGATCGCGCCATTGGCGATCGACGCTGTAAGTCGCTCGTCTTCGAGCTCCGGCTCTTTCATCAGCCAGTGGGCGAGACGGCGCAACAATTCGGTCTGCGGTCCGCCGCCTTCATAGCCGCGCGCCCATAACCACCCCTGATCCGACAGGATCTCCGCCACTCGGCCTTTGCCCACACGGTCCAGCACGAGTAGCGGTCGTTCGTCGGGTCCGGTCATCAATGTCTGACCGGCAACCTTGTTCGCGCCGATGATGCGGAACCACCGGCCCCATTGAGGCGGCTTGTTGCCGTCGTTCTCGCCTTGGAGCGCGCGGGTGACGGGATGGGCGGCGCCTTCCGCGGTCACCAACGGTCTGAACGGTTGGGCGACGACATCGCCGGTGGGTTGCGCGGGCAGAATGGAAGCGAGCGGCGTACGGAAGATGCTGGTGGGCGAGGCGAATTCCGGTCCCGACGACACCAGCAGGGCGCCGCCGTTCTGAACATATCGCGCGATGTTCTCGAAATAGACGAAAGGCAGAACGCCGCGTTCACTATAACGGTCGAAGATCACGAGGTCGAAGCTGTCCAGCTTGTCGACGAACAGCTCTCGGGTCGGTGGGGCGATCAGCGACAGCTGATCGATCGGCGTTGCATCCTGCTTGTCGGGGGGGCGCAGAATCGTGAAATGGATGAGATCGACCGAAGGATCGGATTTGAGCAGGCTGCGCCACACGCGTTCGCCTGCATTGGGCTCGCCGGAAATCAGCAGTACGCGCAAGCGGTCGCGCACACCGGTAATGGTGACCACCGCGCGGTTGTTGGCGAGGGTGATTTCCGACGGTCCCGGCCGCGCCTCGATTTCGACGACGTTTTCGCCGCCATGCAATATGGGAATGCGAATGGGCGTGTCCTTGCCCGTGGCCAGAAATCTCGCTCCGCTGTCGACACCGCCAATGCGCAGATTCACTTGCGCAAAACCGGGTCCAGCCGAACCGAAATCATCGACCCTGGCAATAATCTCCGCGGCCTGGCCAACAATGGCGTAGCGCGCGGCGCTGACGATGGTGAGCTTGCGGTCGCGCTCGCCGTGCCGACCTACGATCAAGGCGTGAAAAGGCGCGTGCAAGGCCGACGCAATCTCGGCGTCGTGCACTTCGCCGTCCGTCACGGCGATCGCACCCGCAACGCGATCGGGTGGCGCGCTCGCCAACGCAGTTGAAAGAGCCGAAAACAGCTGCGTGCCGCGATCCTCGTTCGCCGGAGAAGTCACCTCTGCGCGCCGCACTTCGATCGACTTGTCTGCGGACAGCGTCTTTGCGATTTCCGCGGCGGCCCTGTCCGCGATTCTGCGGCGGTCTTCGATGTCCATGCTTGCAGAGTGATCCACGACCAGAGCGACGATGTCGGGCAGCCTCGCGCGCGCTTCCCTGACGATCAGCGGATTGGCCAGCGCAACGCAGGCGATGGCGAAAGCCAATCCGCGCGCAAATGCACCGCGTGCGCGCCGCCACAGCGCGTAGACGGTCAGGAGGATCGCGAGTGCCCCGATCGACCAGATCCACGTCGCCGCGATGTGTGGGGCAAAATCGAGGGATATGCTCATCGGCTGCCCGGGTCAGTGGCCCAGCCGTTCGAGCAGCGCGGAAGCGTGCACCTGATCGGTCTTGTAGTTGCCCGTGAGCGCGTACATCACGACGTTGATGCCGAAACGGTAGGCCATTTCGCGCTGCTCGTCGCCGCCGGGCGTGACATCCGCGAGTGGACGTCCCTGCGCATCGACCGCCCATGCCGCCGCCCAGTCATTGCCGCCGATGATGACCGGGGAAACGCCGTCGCCGCCGCGCGCAGGGCCGGATTCCGCGTTCGCGGGTGGCAGGGCCTCGACCCAGATCTTGCCCCCTTCCCACCGGCCGGGGAATTCCTGAAGCAGGTAAAATGTTTTCGTCAGCACATGATCCGAAGGCACGGGCTCGAGTGGCGGCAGATCGAGTTTCGCGAGCAGGCGGCGCAAAGTCTGTTGCCCGATGGACGATGGTCCTCGCACGCCGCCCAATGTCAGGTCCCGCGTGTCGAGCAGGATCGTTCCACCATTGCGCATGTAGTCGGCGATCTTGCTCAGAGCCCGAGGCGACAGCGGATGTTCGCGCGGATCCATCGGCCAGTAGAGCAGGGGGAAGAAGCTGAGATCGTCTTTGTCCAGATCGACGCCGACAGGATCTTGCGGCTCGTAGGAGGTGCGCGCCTTCAACGCCAGGCCAAGGCCTGTAAGTCCGGCTTTGCTCATTTCATCGACGTCGGCCAGGCCGGTCACGACATAGGCAAGCCTGGTGTCGAGCGCGGCTTTCATATCGAAACCATCGTCCGCGCGTGCGCGAAGCGGCAGAGCGATCATGGCAATGGTGAGGAGAGCCGCCGCGCGGCCCAGCCATCGCGTCCCCGTTGGACCCGTGTAACCTCTGAGCCGCAACGAGAGCCAGGCGTCCACAAGCAGAATGGCAAGCGCGAGCGCCAGCAACGGCGATTGAAGTGCGATTGCCTGCGACGACGAATACGCTCGTCGAGGAACGCCGGCGGCGACAAGCGGAGACAGGTCGGTAGAATCGTCCGCGGCATTGAGAGCCATCTCCGCGCCCGCATGGCGATAAAGTCCGGGCGGATGCGAAGGTGAGGGTTTGGTGCGTGCAATCTCGTTTCCTCGAAGCGGAAGTGCATCGGCCGGTGGCTTCACCAGGTGCCCGAAACCATCGAGGGCGATGGCCGGTGCGTACAACGCGGCGGAATTGACCGCCAGCTGCCCCGGTTGACTACCGCCCGCGAGGTCGAGAAGCCGGCGAAGCATTTCGACGTACAATCCCGACAAGGGCAGCGTCGACCATGCCGGATTGGCGGTGACGTGAAAAAGCACGATCCAGCCTTTGCCGCGCGGGACGCCCGTGACCAGCGGCGTGCCGTCGGCGAGCCGCGCCCAACTGCGCTCGGCAAGCTCGATCGAGGGCTCGGCGAGGACCTGACGCGAAACGGTCACCTCGGGAGGAACGGCCAGTCCGCGAAATGGACCGGTTTCTGGAAACGGCGCGAGGTGTTGAGGCTGCGACCACGCAAGCGCGCCGCCAAGATAGCGGCCGCCCACGCGCAGCTTGACCGGCACGAGATCGTCGACATTCGCGGTCATGCGTCCTCCGGCGAACCGGATCAGGATGCCACCCTGATCGACGAACTGCGCAACCCGATCATGATCGGCGCCCGCGACAACTCCGACATTGGCGAGAACGAGCACCGAAACATTGCGGGCAAGCCCGTCGCCGATCGTTCCGCGCTGCGTGTCTGAATAGGGGGCGAGAGCTTTTTCCAGATAGTTCGCGTCGTCGAGCAACGGCTGCTCGTCCTGCGCGTTGCCGGCGGCGACGATTTCGACGGCTCTGCGTCTCGAGTCCGTATCGAGGAAATTCACCGCTCCCGCCGAATCTTCGTTCTCGACGACGACGCGTTCGGTTTCGTTTCGCATTTCGAGCGGAAGCGGGAGTCTCGCGGATGTCCGGGTTGCATTCGCCGGAAATTGGAAATGCGCAGAGGCCAGAACTTCGCCCTGCGTGCCAAGTGCTGCGATGTCGCCGGCTCTGATCCTGTCGTTCTCTCCTCGCGCGATATTGACAACAAAGCCGTCCGGTTCGCTGCGCAATGATGTCAGAGCCAGGATTCCCCCCGCCTCCTCGAAAATCTGCAGCGACCCCGAATTCGACAGGATCTGCGCGACCCGCGAGCCATCGCCGTGCTCCAGCCCGTCGCTCAACCAAAGGATCTGGGGCCTGGCGTCGAAATGCATCTTCGCCAGAGGCGCCGCGGCACGTGTGCGATCGGGCAACCAGGGCTGCGGCGCGATGTCAGCCGCCTGTCGCTCGGCCTCTCCGGCGGAAAGCAATGTTATAGTTTCGGGGGCGCGCGAAGCTGTCCCCACGATTGCGACGCCGCGATTGGCGTGCGCGGCCGATGCCAGTGCGTCGGAGATCGCTGCTTCGCGGCGACTCCAGCCGGGAGCCGCCGTCCAGCCATTATCGACAAAGAGAATGAGTGGTCCCTTTTTCGCGAGCGGTAACGTTTCTCCCAACAGGGGCTGCGCCAGCGCCGTTATGATCAGGCCCACGACCACGAGTCGGAGAGCGAGAAGCCATGGCGGCGTACGGGCCGGGGTCTCTTCGGGCGCGGCGAGACCCGCGAGCAATCGCGCAGGGGGAAAGGGTACTCTGCGCGGCCCTGGCGGAGTGACGCGCAGGAGCCAATAGACGACCGGCAACACAGCCAGCGCCGCCAAGATCCACGGCGCGCCAAACGAGAGAGTCTGAAAGAGGTTCATCCTGTGCCGGATTGCGTTCTCGACTCGCGCGAAAGCGAACCATCGAGACCGGCATAGAGCGCGATCAGCGCCGTTTCGGGCCGTTGGTCCGTTCGGTGGGCGATGGTGCTCCAGCCCAGTCTGCGCGCAAAGGCGCTCAAGGCTTCGCCATGTGCGCGAAAGCGCCTGCGATAATCCGCGCGCACGTTTTCCGCGCGACCGAAAATCTCGCTTCGCGGCCCGTCGGTCCACTCGAAACGCGTGCGGCCGGAATAAGGGAAGTCCTCTTCGGCGGGATCGATGAGGCGAACGAGATGGCCCGTGAGACCGCGGCCCGCAAGCCGGCGAATGGCCGCTTCGATGTCGGGGAGAGGCGAAAGAAAGTCGCTCAGCCAGACGATCTGTGCGCTTCTGCTGCCTGGTATGGCGGGCGGAGTTGCGCCTCCGGCAGTTTCGCTTTCGACCAGACCGTGCGCCATGTGCGTGAGTGCGCCAACACCGTTGCGCGGCAGGTTATGCGTGCCCACAAGCGCGATGCGTTCGCCGCCGCGGACGAGAAGACACGCCAGCGCCATCGCCAGCAGGTTGGCCCGCTCGATCTTCATGTCCAGGACCCGATCGGAGGCGAAGCGCATGCCGGGCGAACCGTCGCGCCAGAACCAGATCGCCTCGGCCGCCTCCCATTCGCGTTCGCGAACGAAGAGATGCTGCGATTTCGCCGATTGCCGCCAATCGATCAGGTTTGCCGAATCGCCTTCGCCGTAGCGGCGGAATTGCCAGAACGTCTCGCCAGTGCCGGCTTTGCGGCGGCCGTGAACGCCCAGGCCAACGACGGAGGCAAGCCGTTCGGCCGCGACGAGCAGAGGCGGCAACGATGCTCCCAATGTTTCGGCTTGCGCCCTGAGAGCGGTCGCTCTTCTTGAATCCTCGTCCCTATTCTTCGCGTCGGTCAAAGATGGCTGCGGCATAGCCGGTCGATGACCTCGGAAAGCGTCATGCCTTCTGCGCGCGCCGGAAAACTCAGCGCCATCCGATGGCGCAGCACGGGATGCGCAAGCGCCGCGACGTCGTCGACGGATGGGGCAAACCGGCCCTCGATGAGCGCCTTGGCGCGCGCGGCGAGCATGAATGCCTGACTGGCGCGTGGCCCCGGGCCCCAGGCAACCAGACCGCGAAGCGTGGCGTCGCCTTCCGGGTCGGGACGCGCCGCTCTGACGAGGCGAAGGATCGCCTCCACCACCTTTTCGCCAACAGGCAGATGCCGCACGATTTTCTGCGCGCCGGTCATCGCATCCGCGATACACACTCGTTCGACCGGCTCTTCTTCGCCAAAGGTTGTCGCCACAAGCATCCGCCGCTCGGCGTCTGCGCCGGGATATCCTACATCAATCTGCAGGAGGAAGCGGTCGAGCTGCGCTTCGGGAAGCGGATAGGTGCCTTCCTGCTCCAGCGGGTTTTGTGTCGCCAGTACATGGAAGGGCTGGGGCAGATCGTAACGCTGCCCGGCCACGGTCACATGCTTTTCCTGCATCGATTGCAGAAGAGCCGATTGCGTGCGCGGACTCGCGCGATTGATTTCGTCGGCCATCAGGAGCTGCGTGAAAACCGGGCCGTGCACGAAGCGGAAGGACCGGCGTCCGGACTCGCTTTCTTCGAGAATCTCCGAGCCGATAATATCGGCCGGCATGAGGTCCGGCGTGAACTGGATGCGCTTCCAATCCAGACCGAGAACTAGGCCGAGAGTCTCGACGAGGCGCGTCTTTGCGAGGCCCGGCACTCCGATCAGGAGCCCGTGGCCCCCCGCGAGCAAGGTCACGAGTGCCTGGTCGATCACGTCGTCCTGTCCGAAAATCACCCTGGCGGCGGCGGCACGCACCTTGCCGAAGAGTTCCGCATACATCTCTGCCTGTGCGACGGGCGAATCGTCGGTCGAAAGGGTTTCGTCGCGGGATCGGATCTCGTTCATCTGTTGCCGTCTTCGGCTTGTGCCGCGTTTTCCCTGAGCCTGCTGCTTGCGGTTGCGGCGGAGCGGGCCGCTTCTTATGTTCAATCGAGGCCGGTAGTTTTGTTGCATTCCGGCCTCCCATGCGCAACCGCGCTTCGCCGCCACCAGCGCCGGAGAACCGCACAAGGGCGTGATTGCGCGGCGCCGGGGGCAAAACCGTTTCGGGACGGAATCACTTTGGTGAATGCACTTCCGCCGGTTGACGCAGATTGAGCGTGTGCACACAGCCCGCCCGGCTCGCACGGTGCATCGCGGAGGAGGGCATTGAGCCTCTGCGGCGCGCCCTGCTCGCGGAGCCACCGGGATTGCCCCTCGTTCCGCGCCGCGGCGACTACGATCTCGATCCCTACACGCGACGGCCGGTCTCTCTTGAGTTGGTACCTGCAGCAGTTCTGCTTGCGATCGTTGAACGGGCGGAGCCAATGGTTTTGTTCACGCGACGCACGGAGCACCTCGCGCGGCATGCAGGTCAGGTGAGCCTTCCCGGAGGCCGGATGCACGCCGACGACAAGTCTCTCGTCGAGACCGCTTTGCGCGAAACCAGAGAGGAAACCGGAATCGAATCGGGGTTCGTTTCCATTGCAGGCTATCTGGATGTCTATGAGACTGGCACGGGTTTCGCGATTCTTCCCGTCGTGGGCCTCCTCCGCGAGGGATATTCTCTCGTGGCCGACCCGCACGAGGTCGCCGAAATATTCGATGTGCCTCTCGTCTTCCTGATGGACCCCACCAATTGCCGGCGAGAGACTGGAGAGTGGCGGGGCGCGAAGCGTGAATTCTTCTCCTTTGAATATGGAAGTCATCGCATCTGGGGCGCGACCGCGGCCATCGTGGTAAATTTGCGGGAGAGGCTTTGTCCATGATCCGGGTCGTTCTGACGCGAACATTGCTTTTTCTGCTGCCCTTCGTGCTCTACGGAGTGTGGCTGCTTCTGATACGCCTCAGAGAAAAGACACCGGGACCGCACACGCCCTGGACGGGGCTCGTCGTCGCCGGTCTCGCTCTCGTTGCAGCGAGCTTCGTCTTCGTAGGATTGACGGAGGGCGAATCGACAAGCGGCGTATATGTTCCACCCCATGTCGAGCACGGCAGAATCGTGCCGGGCCACGTCGAAAAGACCCGATGAGGCTCGATCCTTCCCGGGAAGCCTGGATGCACGCGCGCGAGACCCGTGCGGTCATGGATGCGCTGCTGGCCGAAGGCGGGGACGCCCGCTTCGTAGGCGGCGCGGTACGCAACACACTGCTCGACCGCAAGGTTGATGACGTCGACATAGCGACTCCACTGCGTCCTGCGGACGTCACGCGCCGTCTGGGTGCGGCCCAAATCGCAGCGGTTCCGACCGGCGTCGAGCACGGAACGATCACGGCGGTGGTCTGCGGCAAGGCCTTCGAGGTGACGACATTGCGCCGCGATGTCGCCACGGATGGCCGCCACGCTGTGGTCGCCTTCTCCAGCGACTGGGCAGAGGATGCAGCCCGCCGCGATTTCACGATCAATGCGCTCTACGCCTCCATTGACGGCGAGGTGTTCGATTTCGTTGGCGGTCTCGACGACCTCAAGTCGGGGCGCGTACGCTTCATTGGCGATCCCGTCGCCCGCATCCGCGAGGACTATCTCAGAATTCTCAGATTGTTTCGTTTCCACGCGTGGTACGGCAAAGGCGCGATCGACGAACAGGCATTGCGCGCCACCGCTTCAGAGAGCGCCGGCTTGCCCAGACTTTCGGGCGAGCGTGTCCAGAAGGAACTGCTTCGGTTGCTTGAGGCCGAAAGTCCCATGCTGTCGCTGCGAGCGATGGCCGACACGGCGGTTTTGGCGGAAATCCTTCCCGGCGCCGCCCGGCTCGATCGCCTCGAGCGTCTGGTTGGCATCGATTCCAGGAACTTCTTCAAGCCCGATTCTGTCTTGCGACTTGCCGCGTTGCTATCTGACGATTTGAAGTTGGCAACGACTGTCGCGCAACGACTGAGACTCTCTAACGAAAACCGCGAACGTCTCGAAGATCTGGCGAGCACACCGGAGAAGGTCGTCGCCTATCTGTCGGTGCGCGAAGTTCATCGGCTGCTATATCGGCTGGGCGCGCAGCGCTTCAAAGATCGCGTTTTCCTGCGCTGGGCCGACGATGCCCGGAGTTCCAACGCGGTCGCCTGGCGTGCGCTTCTGGCGCTCGCCGACGCCTGGGTGCGTCCGCGTTTTCCGCTCACGGGCCGGGATGTGATGATGGCCGGCGTTCCCGAAGGACCGTCCGTGGGCCGCGTGCTCGCGGAAGTCGAGGAGTGGTGGATCGACAGCGATTTCACGGACGACAGATTCTCGCTTGCCGAGCGTCTCAAGGCCGTGGTGCAGGCGGGTTCGTTTTAGAGTTTTCTCGGATTCGTTTTTCGCTTCTTGAGCTGTCATGGCCCGCCGAATGTTTGCGCCGGGGACATGGCTGACAGCTGTTCGGAGACATGACTGACACCTTGCCCTCAGGTCAAAACGGCTGTGGAATGAATTTGCCGGCGAAGTGGAAGCGGGCTCTGCTGGGGAGCAACCCGCGGAGGAATAGACGGTGGAAACTCAAAGCGATGGAGCGAGGCCGGCCTGAGAGTGGGTCGTACGGCAACAAGTTTGCCGATTGCGCTGCTGCTACTCACGTCGCGAAGAATATCTCCATCCCGCCGAACCAGATCATGCGCAACGCGACGTAGATGACGATGATGAGTCCGGCATAACTGATCCACGGCATTTTCTGCAGCAGATTTGCGATCAGCGATGCAGCAAGGCCCATCAGCGCGATCGAAAGCAGGAGGCCGACCGCAAGAACCCACACATGGTTCAGCGCCGCGCCCGCGACGGCGAGTACGTTGTCCAGCGACATCGAAAGATCGGCGATCGTGATCTGAAAAACGGCGCGCCGCACGCCCGGCGAAGCATTGGGAAGGCCGAATTGGATCGCGGCGGGGTCGCGCTCGGAAATCGTGGTTGTCCCGATCGTCTCGTCATGCGTCGCCTTGAGTTCGCGGTAGAGCCGCCACGCCACCCACAAGAGCAGGATGCCGCCCGCGAACATCAGACCGATGGTCTTGAGGATCGTGGCCGCGGCCATCGCCAGAACGATGCGCAGGACCACAGCCGCAACAAGACCCCAAAAAATCACGCGTCGGCGATCGGGCTTGGGAATCTGGGCGGCGGCCACGCCGATCACCACCGCGTTGTCTCCGGCCAGTACGATATCGATCAGGATGACCTGCAGGAGCGCGGCCAGAGCGGGTGGGAGGATGTGCAACGTCGGCACCGGGCAATGCGTGCCGGCCCCTCAGGGCCAGCGCGCCTCCGGCGGCAGCGACATCATGATGGCTTCCACGTTCCCCCCAGTCTTCAATCCGAACCGCGTGCCGCGGTCGTACAGCAGATTGAACTCGACATATCGTCCGCGGCGCACAAGCTGCTGCGTCCGCTCTTCTTCCGTCCACGGCTCATTCATGTGCCTTCGCACAATTTGGGGATAGATATCCAGAAATGCGAGGCCCACATCCCTCGCGAAAGCAAAGTCCTTCTCCCAGTTGCCGCTCGCAAAATTGTCGAAAAATATGCCCCCTGCGCCCCTTGGCTCGCCGCGGTGCGGCAAGAAGAAATATTCGTCGCACCATTTTCTGAAGCGAGGGTAAAAATCGGGATCGTGCCGGTCGCAGGCGCATTTGAGCGCCGCGTGAAAGTCGCGCGTGTCCTCCTCCGCGGGCAGCATCGGCGTCAGGTCCGTGCCGCCGCCGAACCACGTGCGCGTGGTCGCCAGATATCGCGTGTTCATGTGAACGGCGGGGATGTGCGGATTGCGGGGATGCGCCACCAGCGAAATCCCCGACGCCCAGAAACGCGGATCCTCCGTGGCGCCTTCGACTTCGCGCGCGAATTCCGGCGAGAAGCATCCGTGGACCGTCGAAACATTGACGCCGACTTTTTCGAATACGCGACCGCGCAGGATCGAAATCACACCGCCGCCGCCCGCCGGATCGGCCGCCTCCCGCGTCCAGTGGCGACGCTCGAAACTCCCGGGCGCGTTGGCGTTCAGCGGGTCAGAGAATTCATTCTCGATTGTTTCGAAGATCCCGCAGGTACGGTCGCGCAGGGTTTCGAACCAGGCCGCCGCGGCCGATTTTCGCTGCTCCTCGGACGCACCGCTCATCGCGGAAAGCCGCCCGTCTGGCGCAGCGCCTCGCCCAGCGCCATGGCGCCCGCCTGTGCGACATTGAGCGAACGCAAGCCGGACCTCAGAGGTATGCGGAGCCTCGCATCGGCTGCGTCATGCACTTGCGCCGGTGCGCCGGCGCTTTCCCGGCCAAGGATCAGCGTGTCGTTCTCGGCAAACACGAAATCGGTATAGGCGCGGTCCGCCGCGGTGGTCAAAAGGACGAGGCGCCCCGGGCGCTTCGCAAAGAATTCGGCCCACGAGGCATGACGAACGACGTGCGCGTGGCCGAGATAGTCTAATCCCGCGCGTCGAAGTTTTGCGTTACTCCACAGGAATCCGCATGGCTCGACGACGTCGATGGCAACCCCGAGACACGCGCCCAACCGAATGAGCGCCCCCGCGTTTTGCGGTATGTCGGGCTCGAAGAGGGCGAGGCGCATCGATTTTCCCCTGGTAAGGCGTTCATCCGGCTTCTGCGCGTCGAGATTGCGCGAAATTCTGCGGCATCGTGCCGCAAGACCCTCCCGAATCGACTCTCTATTTTACGCCGCGGATTCAAGGCGCGCCGGATATTTCCGGGGACCGGCGCGCGCCTTCCCACGTTCCGGAACGCTTCACTCCCCTTCAGAAGGTGAACCCGTGGCGAATGCGAATGCGGCCGAGCCCACCCGGCGCGACTTTATCTACATCGCAACGGGGGCGGCCGGCGCCGTTGGCTTGGCCTTGGCCGCATGGCCATTCATCGACCAGATGAACCCGAGCAGCTCCGTGCTCGCCATGTCGTCGATCGAAGTCGACCTCGGGCCGATCCAGCCGGGGCAGCAGGTGGTTCTCACCTGGCGCAGCCACCCGCTCTTTGTGCGCCGCCGCACGCCCCGAGAGATCGCGGAGTCGCGCGCCGTGCCCGTCTCGGCCCTGCTCGATCCGCTCGCACGGAATGCGAATCTCCCCGACGACGCCGAGGCGACCGACCAGAACCGCGAGATCAAATCGGAATGGCTGATCCTGGTGGGCGTATGTACGCATCTGGGTTGCACGCCCACCGCCTTCGAGGGCAATTACGGCGGCTGGCTCTGCCATTGCCACGGCTCGCAATATGACGTGGCGGGCCGCGTGCGGCGGGGACCTGCGCCGCGCAATCTCGACGTGCCGAAATACTCGTTCCTGTCGGACACGCGCGTCAAGGTCGGATGAGGAGGGGCAAATGTCCGGACCTTCGAGCTACGAGCCAAACACGAAGTTCAGCCGCTGGCTCGACACGCGCCTGCCGATCCTGCGCTTCGTCAACGATACGCTGACCACGTTCCCGACGCCCAGAAATCTGAATTTCTGGTACTCGTTCGGCGGAATTCTGACCTTCTGTCTCGGCGTGCAGATCGTGACGGGAATCGTGCTAGCGATGCACTACATCCCGAGCTCCGATCTCGCATTCGACAGCGTCGAAAACATCATGCGCGACGTGAACTATGGCTGGCTGCTGCGCTACCTGCATGCAAACGGCGCTTCGATGTTCTTCATCGCGGTTTATGTCCATATTTTCCGCGGGCTCTATTATGGCTCCTACAAGGCGCCGCGCGAGGTCCTGTGGATTCTGGGCGTCCTCATCTTCGTGCTTATGATCGCTACCGCTTTTCTCGGCTACACGCTGCCCTGGGGACAGATGTCGTTCTGGGCGGCCACGGTGATCACCAACCTTTTCAGTTCGTTCGATCAGGTGATCCCGCATCTGGGCACGACCATCGTCACATGGCTATGGGGCGGCTTCGGCGTCAGCGACGCGACTCTCAACCGTTTCTACAGCCTGCATTATCTTTTGCCTTTCGCGATCGCCGCCGTTGTCGTCCTCCACATCTGGGCGCTGCACGTTCCCGGCAACAACAATCCGCTTGGCATCGACGTGAAGGGTCCACAGGATACGATTCCCTTCCATCCCTATTACACGACGAAGGATCTGCTCTGCCTGTCGCTCTTCGTCATCCTGTTCGCGCTCATCGTTTTCTATGCCCCCGACATGCTCGGCAATCCCGACAATTACACGCCGGCCAATCCGCTGGTGACGCCGCCCGACATCGTTCCCGATTGGTATCTGACGCCGTTTTACGCCATGTTGCGCTCCATTCCGCAAAAACTGATCGGCGTTCTCGTGCTGTTCGGCGCCATTGCGACGCTGTTCTTCGTGCCCTGGCTCGATACCTCGCATGTCCGCTCGGCGCGGTTCCGCCCGATGCTGAAGCCGTTCTTCTGGGTTTTTTTCCTCGACTGCATTCTGCTCGGTTATTGCGGCTCGCAATCCGTCGATGCGAGCTGGAGTGTCGGCGCCGTTTCCATTCCGCTCATCTGGGTGGCTCGGCTCGGCACCATCTACTATTTCGGCTATTTCTGGGCCGTCCTGCCTCTTGTCGGGCTCGTCGAACATCCGCTGCCCATGCCCGACAGCATTGCAAGATCGGTGCTCGGCTCGGGCGCGGCGTCCATGGCGCCTGCAGAATGAGGATCGGACACATGCGGAAGATCCTTGGTGCAAGCCTCTCGCTCTGCGCCATCGTCTTGTTCGCCGGCGTGGGCCTTGCCCAGCCATCGACCGGCGCGCGTACACCAAAGCGCGTGGAGTTTTCGTTCGAGGGTCCGTTGGGAACCTACGATCGCGGTGCGTTGCAGCGCGGCTTTCAGGTCTACAAGGAAGTCTGCTCGGCCTGTCACAGCCTCAACCGTGTGGCATTCCACAATCTCGCCGATCCGGGCGGTCCGGGATTCACTGACGCGCAGGCGAAAGCAATTGCCGCGTCCTACAAGATTCCCGCCGAGCCGAACGACAAGGGCGAACTCTTCGACGCCAGCGGCAACCGCCTGACACGGCCTGGCATCGTCGCCGATCATTTCCCGCCGCCCTTTGCCAACGACGAAGCGGCGCGCGCCGCCAATAGCGGTGCGCTGCCGCCGGACCTGTCGCTGATCGAAAAGGCACGGGCAGGCGGCGCAGCCTACGTCTACTCCATCATCACCGGGTTCCGCGAAAAGCCGCCGTCCTGGTTCAAGGTTCTGCCGAACAAATATTACAATCCTTATTTCGAGGGCTGGAACATCTCGATGCCGCCGCCGCTCACAGATGGCTCGGTGACGTTTTCAGACGGCACATCCAACAAGCTCGACCAGGAGGCGCATGATGTCGTCACCTTCCTCGCCTGGGCGTCGGAGCCGACCATGGAGGAGCGCAAGCGACTCGGTCTCGGCGTCATGGCGTTCCTGATCGTGTTCTCCGGACTGCTCTTTCTCTCCTATCGCCGGGTCTGGCGCGACGCGCATTGATTGCGCGGTTTGGCGTGATAGAACGGCCCGCTCTTCGGAACTCGGGTCATGGCGACTACCGTTCTCGGCGTCATCGGCGGCAGCGGCATCTATGACGTTGCCGGCCTCGAAAATCCGCGCTGGGAAAGCATCGAGACTCCCTGGGGAACGCCGTCGGATTCCCTGCTGACGGGCCGGCTCGCCGGCGTGGATATGATCTTCCTGCCGCGTCACGGCCGCGGCCACGTTCATTCTCCCACGTCAATCAACTATCGCGCCAATATCGACGCGCTGAAACGCACGGGAGCGACAGACATTGTTTCGGTGTCGGCGTGCGGTTCCCTGCGCGAGCATCTGCCGCCCGGTACATTCGTGATGGCGGATCAGTTCATCGATCGCACCCATGCGCGCGAAAAGAGCTTTTTCGGACGAGGGTTCGTCGCCCATGTCTCGCTGGCGCATCCCGTCTGCTCGAGGCTCGCCGATGCTCTTGACGAGGCGTGCGCGGAGGAAGGCATTCCGCATGCGAAGGGCGGCATCTATCTCGCGATGGAAGGACCGCAATTTTCCACACTTGCTGAGTCCAATCTTTACCGTTCCTGGGGCTGCGACGTGATCGGCATGACCGCGATGCCGGAGGCGCGGCTCGCGCGCGAAGCCGAACTGCCTTATGCGATCGCCGCGATGGTGACCGACTTCGACTGTTGGCACCCCGATCATGACCATGTGACGGTGGAGCAGGTGATCGCGGTGCTATCGCAGAATGCGGAGAAGGCGCGCCGGCTGATTGCCCGCGTGGCGCCGAAGCTGGGCCCCGAGCGCACGCCGTCGCCGCTCGGCATCGAGCGCGTTCTTGATGCGGCTTTCATCACCGCGCCGGATAAGCGCGATCCGGAGTTGTTCGCCAAACTCGACGCCGTGGCGGGACGGGTTTTGAAGAGGGGCTGAGAGAAATGGATTTCAAATCGGTCATCCGCTCGATTCCGGATTATCCGAAAACCGGCGTCATCTTCCGCGATATCACCACCCTGCTTGGCCATCCGCGGGCCTTCCGGCGCGCAGTGGACGAATTGGTCCAGCCTTACGCAGGCGTGCGCATCGACAAGGTAGCCGGGATCGAGGCCCGCGGGTTCATCCTCGGCGGAGCTGTCGCGCACCAGCTATCGGTCGGTTTCGTTCCCGTGCGCAAGAAGGGCAAGCTTCCCTGGGAGGTGCTGGGCGAGGACTACGCGCTGGAATACGGCACCGACCGGGTCGAAATCCACACCGACGCTGTCAAGCGTGGTGACCACATCCTGCTAGTAGACGATCTGATCGCGACGGGAGGAACCTGCTTCGCCGCGATCAAGCTGCTCGAACGGGCGGGGGGCAAGGTTGTCGGCTGCTCTTTTGTCATCGATCTTCCCGAACTCGGCGGCGCCGAGAAAATCCGGGTTCTCGGCAAGGAAGTAAAAACGCTGGTCTCCTTTGAAGGACATTAATTGTCGTCGGAGGGGAACCACAATGACACAAAGCGCACGAAGCTGCGGCAGGCGAGATATCTCTTCGCGCTCTTTGTGCCCTGCGTGTTTCATTGACCAAAGTTCGACAGTAGAATTTCATTCATGAAAATTGCAGGGCGCGCGTATCGCACGATCTGGCCGCTCGAAGGCGGCACAGTCGAGGTCGTCGACCAGACGAAGCTGCCGCACGAATTTGCGACGGCGCGATTTGCCAGCGCGGACGATGCCGCGCACGCGATTGCAACGATGATCGTGCGCGGCGCACCCCTTATCGGCGCGACGGCGGCCTACGGCATGGCGCTGGCGATGCGAGCCGATGCTTCGGACGAGAATCTCGACCGCGCCCTCGACCTTCTGCTCGCAACGAGGCCGACCGCGGTCAATCTGCGCTGGGCGCTCGCGCGCATGCGGGACAAACTGCGCAACCAGCCCCGCGGCGACCGCGCGCAAATCGCCTGGGCAGAAGCTGCAACCATCTGCGACGAGGATGTCGATACCTGCCGACGGATCGGCGAGCACGGACTCGCCCTGATTGGCGACGCGGCGGCGAGAAAACGCGGCGAACGGTTGAACGTCCTGACCCATTGTAATGCGGGCTGGCTGGCCTGCGTCGATTGGGGAACTGCACTCGCTCCCGTCTACATGGCGCACGATGAGGGAATTCCCGTTCACGTGTGGGTCGACGAAACGCGGCCGCGCAATCAGGGCGCCTCGCTTACCGCATTCGAGCTTGGCAGCCATGGCGTGCCGCACACCATCGTCGCCGACAATGCAGGCGGACATTACATGCAGGCCGGCCAGGTCGATGTCTGCATCGTGGGCACGGACCGCGTGGCTTCGAACGGCGATGTCGCCAACAAGATCGGCACCTACCTGAAGGCTCTGGCCGCGCGCGACAACAATGTGCCGTTTTATGTGGCGTTGCCCGGCTCCACGATCGACTGGACGATTGGGGAGGGGCGCGAAATTCCGATCGAGGAGCGCTCGGGCGACGAAGTGCTGAAGATGACGGGGCGCCTCGACAATGGCGCGCTGGCGACTATCGCTATCGGCGCGCCGGGAAGTGCCGCGGCAAATCCCGGTTTCGACATCACGCCCGCGCGCCTCGTCACCGGCTTCATCACCGAGCGCGGAATCTGCGCGGCGTCGGGCGATGGCCTTCTTTCCCTGTTCCCGGAACACCAAACGCAGGATCGCACATGAAGAGCCGCTGGTCGGACTCGGACGCAAAGGTCTTCGTCTCGCGCTACGCGCCGAAAAATGTCGGCGAGGACCTCGCGCTGCGTGTCTACACAACCCGGCTTCTGGGCGGCGATCCGCGCCTCGTGCTGCATGGCGGCGGCAACACGTCGGTCAAGACGGATATGCGCGATCTTCTGGGCGAAAAGGTCGACGTCATCTGCGTCAAGGGCTCGGGCTGGGACATGGGCAACATCGAGCCGGCCGGCCTGCCCGCGGTGAAGCTCGCACCGCTGCGCGGCCTGCGCACGCTCGAACGGCTTTCCGACGAAGACATGGTGAACTATCAGCGCATCAATCTGCTCGACTCCACGGCACCCAATCCTTCCGTCGAGACCTTGCTTCACGCCTTCCTGCCACACAAATTCGTCGACCACACCCATTCCACCGCCATATTGGCGCTGACCGATCAGCCCGATGGCGAGAGCATCGCGCGCGATGTGTTCGGCAAACGCGTCGCATACGTGCCCTACACCATTCCGGGCTTTGCCCTCGCCAAGAGCGTCGCGGACATCTTCGATCGTCATCGCGATGTGGAAGGCCTGGTGTTGCTGCAGCACGGCATCTTCACTGTCGGGGCGAGTGCTCGCGAAACCTATGAACGCATGATCGAACTGGTCACCCTTGCGGAGGAGCGCCTCGCGCGCGGCCGCAAGACCATTGTGCAGGCGTCGATCCCCGGAAAGCTTGCACGCACGGCCGATTTTGCACCGATCCTGCGTGGCGCCTGTGCGATAGCGCGCGACGGACATGCCGGTGCGGCGAAGCGTCAAATTCTGTGTTTTCGCGCATCGCGGAGCGTCTTCGATTATGTGAACGGCATCGAGCTTTCACGCTATTCGCAGCAGGGCGTGGTCACCCCCGATCACACGATCCGCACCAAAAACTGGCCGCTCATCGTGCCCGCGCCCGAGGACGGCAGGCTCGACATCTGGAAACGATGCGTCGAAGAAGCTGTCGCCGACTTCGTCGCGCGCTACCACGAATATTTTGCGCTGAACAATGCAAAGGCCGAGCCGCGAAAAACCGAGCTCGATCCCTTGCCCCGCGTCATCCTCGTCCCCGGCAAGGGGCTCTTCGGACTCGGCGCCAGCGCCAAGGATGCGGCGATCGCGGCGGACATTGCTGAGAACACGATTGAAGTCATCACCGACGCCGAAGCGATCGGCCGCTACGAGCCAATCTCCGAAAGTGACATGTTCGACGTGGAATATTGGTCGCTCGAACAGGCAAAGCTCGGCAAGGCGGCCGAAAAGCCGCTGGCGCGGCAGGTCGCAATCGTGACCGGCGGCGGTTCGGGCATCGGTGCGGCGACAGCAAAGGCATTGGCGCGCGCTGGCGCGGAAATCGCGGTGCTCGACCGCGACCGGGCCGCGGCTTCGTTCGTCGCGCGCGATTGCGGCAAGACCGCGCTCGCGGTTTCCTGTGATGTAACAAAGCCCGACAGTGTCCGCTCGGCCTTCGAAGAAGTGGTGAAGGCCTTCGGCGGAGTGGATATCGTCGTCTCCAACGCGGGGGCCGCATGGCAGGGAGAAATTGGCTCGGTCGATGCCGCGATCTTGCGCGAATCGTTCGAGCTGAATTTCTTCGCCCACCAGACGGTCGCGCAAAATGCAGTCCGCGTCATGAAGGCGCAGGGCACCGGCGGCTGCCTGCTGTTCAACGTCTCAAAGCAGGCCGTAAATCCCGGTCGGGACTTCGGTCCCTACGGCCTGCCGAAAGCGTCGACCATGTTTCTGATGAAGCAATATGCACTGGATCATGGTCGCGACGGCATCCGCGCCAACGCGGTCAACGCCGATCGCATCCGCACGGGCCTTTTGACCGATTCCATGATCGCATCGCGCAGCCAGGCACGGGGCCTGTCGGAATCCGGCTACATGGGCGCCAATCTGCTCGGGCGCGAGGTGACAGCCGAAGATGTCGCCGATGCTTTCGTCTATCTGGCGTCTGCAACCAAGACGACCGCAGCCACTCTGACCGTCGACGGGGGTAACATCGAGGCCAGTCTGCGCTAAGGTCGCGCCG
Source organism: Rhizomicrobium sp. (assembly GCA_036495845.1). GTDB lineage: Bacteria > Pseudomonadota > Alphaproteobacteria > Micropepsales > Micropepsaceae > Rhizomicrobium. Next base: position 19,412 of record DASXMF010000175.1, on the reverse strand, counting down.
ACGGGCTAATGCAAGTTTTTCTTTTCGTTTGCCCGGAACAATTCGAGCGTGCGTTCGCGGGCGAGCTTTGCAGCATTTTCACTGTAATCGGTTCTGCGGTCCGAGTTGAATCCGTGGCCAGCTTCGTACAGATAGAACATCACGTCAGGATGGAGCCGCTTCACCTTGTCGACGACGTCCATTGGGATGCCGTGATCGTGGCGGCCGAAATGCAGGATGGTCGGGCATTTGGGATTTTCCTCCGCCATTTGTCCGATATTGCCCCCATAATAGCCCGACGCAGCAGCCAGCCCGGGGCAGCGGCAGGCGGCTGCCCAGGTTACCGAGCCGCCATAGCAATATCCGGTGATAAAGACGGGACCCTTCGATTTCAGCGCGTCGATGCAGATTTCCGTATCCTTCACGGAGAGATCGAAAGGGTGTTCGCCGCGCGCGATGCGGATCGCTTTCTGCACGTCTTCGGCGCTGTAGCTCACGTTGAACCCGGGCTCTTCGCGGTCATATAGGGAAGGCCCCAGCACTTCGTAGCCCTGCGCCGCGTAGAGGTCGCATTGCTCCTTGATGTGATCGGTGACTCCGAAAATTTCCTGGATCAAAACCAATCCACCGCGGCGCGGCCCCACGGATTCGACATGGTAGACGCCGATTTGCGCACCGTCGCTCATCGCCATCGTGATCATCGATCCACGCAGAGTCATGTCGTCCTCCTTGTTCTGGTTCGGCGGATTATGGCGCAACGAGGTTCAGAATTCACCCTGCGCTTCGTCTTTCGAGATCGGTTTATAGTCGGAGCGGCGATAAAGCCGGCCACGCTTCACTGTCATAGTTACGCTCTTAAGGTTCTCAATATCGTCCAAGGGGTTTTTCGACACGAACAGGAGATCGGCCAGCTTGCCGGCTTCGATTGTTCCCATCTCCTTCAGTCTGCCGACCGTCATCGCGCCGATACGCGTCGCGGCGACGATGGCGTCCATAGACGTGAACCCCGCATGATGGACCAGTAACGAAAGCTCCCCATACAATGAGGGATAAGGATCGCTCCATGCGCCGGGGGCATCGGTACCGGTCGAAATCAATTCGCCCGCGCGATGAGCCTCGCCGGCCAGTTTCTCGGCCAGATTCAGGCTGCAATAGGGCCGCGGCTGCGCGTTCGGGACGCGCCACATCGCGTCATACACGAAAACCGTCGCGTCGAGGATCGTGCCACGGCGTCTCATGTCGGCAAAGAGCGCGTCGATCTCTTGATTGTCGCCCGCAAATTTCGCCTCTTGGACCGGCGCCCGGTCGTGATAGGCCGAAGGGATCGGCTTGGACGCCTGATAGGCGAGCAGACAGACATGCGAGACGACATCGACGCCGGCATCGATGACCTCGCGGGGACCGGCTGGAAACACCGCTGCGTGCGCCCAGACCAGGAGATGCTGGCGATGCGCTTCGTCGGTGATATTCTCGACGAGTGAGCCGGGAAGATCTGCGTAGATCTTGATTGCGCTGGCGCCGGTTCCGCGCGCTTCGGCTACCGCGAGTTTCAGATCGGTCGACGCGGTGATTGCGCGCATCCAGGGAACTTCTCCGGGCACGGCGCCACGTGTCGAATCGGCGGTGCGCGGGTCTTTGAAGAATGCCGGTCCGGCCATCAGAGCCGCGTAGTAGATGTCGGGCGAAGCGATTTCGTTCACGTGCGCCGCGCGGGACAGATCAGCCAGCAGGCGCGCATCCCCGGCCATGTCGCGCACGGAGGTCACGCCGCTGAACACGAAGCGCCGCAGCAGTGCCTCCGCGTAGCGCCGGTTGGGCGCAGTCGCAAGGTGGACATGGCTGTCGATCAGACCCGGCAGTGCAAATAACCCATGAGCATCGACAACCTTCGCACTGCTTTCGTATTGCGTCACCTGCGGCTCCGGCACGACAGCGCGAATGCGTTCGCCGTCGACCACGATCGCCACATTGGACCGTGGTGCGCCGCCAGTTCCATCAATCAGCGTCGCACCGCGGTAGATCGTCAGCTTTGCAGGCTCTACTGCTGCGGATGCGGCGAAAGCGACAGTCGCCGCGAGCGTCACCGCAAACAGAGTTCGGCAGTTCGTTCGCATGCGTGGGCTACCTTGAAAATCGCCGCGACGCCAAATTGAATCGCGGCGCGAATGTGTGCAACAAATTTTTGGCACCCTCACGCCTTGACGCCTCAACCATTTTTCGTTGGGACTCTGCTGTGCCGCGATGCTTATGCAGACAAGCGTATCTCACGCATTGAAGCGGAAATGCATCACATCACCGTCGGCGACGACATACTCCTTGCCTTCGAGTCGCATTCTGCCGGCGTCGCGGGCGCCCGCTTCGCCATTGAGCGCCACATAATCGGGATAGGCGATGGTCTCGGCGCGGATGAATCCGTTCTCGAAATCGGTATGGATCGCACCCGCCGCCTGCGGCGCGCGAGCGCCTTTCGTCACCGTCCATGCGCGAGTTTCCTTGGGCCCGGCGGTGAAGAAGGTGATGAGGCCGAGGAGCGCATATCCGGCCCGGATCAAACGGTTGAGGCCGGGCTCTTCGAGGTCGAGATGGGCGAGGAATTCCGCGCGGCTCGCGGTGTCGAGCTGCGATATCTCTTCCTCGATGCGCGCGGAGATGGCCACGCAGCCCGCGCCTTCGCGTTTCGCCTTCTCCTCGATCGCTGCCGAGAGGGCATTGCCCGTTGCCGCCGACGCCTCGTCCACGTTGCACACATAGAGAACCGGCTTCTGCGTCATCAACCCCATCTGGCGAAACGGCTCAAGCTCCTCCACTGTCAGCTCCACATGCCGCGCAGGCCTGCCCTCGCGCAAAAGTTCGAGCGCCTTCGACATCAGCGCGAACTGTTCCTTTGCCTCCTTCTCGCCCGTCTTCGCCTTCTTTTCGATCGGTACAATGCGCCGTTCGAGACTGTCCAGATCGGCGAGCATCAACTCGGTCTCGACGGTTTCCGCGTCGCGCAGGGGATCGATATGCTGCTCGACATGGGTCACGTCGTGATCCTCGAAGCAGCGCAGCACATGCGCGATTGCATCCACTTCGCGGATATTGGCGAGGAACTGGTTGCCAAGCCCTTCGCCTTTCGAGGCGCCGCGCACCAGTCCCGCGATATCGACGAAGGTCATGCGCGCGGGCACGACCTCTGCCGACTTGGCGATGGCGGCAAGCCGGTCGAGGCGCGCGTCGGGAACGGCTACTTCGCCCACATTCGGCTCGATGGTGCAGAAGGGATAGTTCGCGGCCTGCGCCGCCGCGGTTTGCGTCAGCGCATTGAAAAGCGTCGACTTGCCGACATTGGGCAGGCCGACGATGCCACATTTGAACCCCATCAGACTTCCTTCGCAGGAGCGGGCTTCTTGACGGGCGGCTTCAGCGTCACCGCGACCTTGTTCATGAAGCCCGCATCGTCGTCGCGCGCGAGCAGCGGGGCGGCTTCCGCAATGGCGGAGAGGAGTGGCACCAGCCATTCTTCCTCCGCCTTCGTGAAATTATTGAGCACGTGCGAGGCAACACGCGAGCGCACACCCGGATGGCCGACGCCGACGCGCACGCGGCGATAATCGGGGCCGAGTGCAGCCGTGATCGAGCGCAAACCGTTGTTGCCCGCATCGCCGCCGCCGGTCTTCACCTTGATCTTGCCTCCGGCGAGATCGATCTCGTCATGGATCACCACCAGCGCGGAAAGCGGCAGCTTGTAGAAGCGAAGAGCCGCGCCGACCGAATTTCCACTCTCGTTCATGTAGGTCATCGGCTTCAGGAGGATGGTCCTGCGCCCGTTGAGCGCGCCTTCCGAAATCAGACCCTTGAGCCGCGCGCGCCACGGCGTGAAGCGGTAGCTCGCATGGATGACGTCGGCCGCCATGAAGCCGGCATTGTGGCGGTTGCGCGCATATTCGCCGCCGGGATTTCCGAGCCCGGCAACGAGAAGGGGCGCGTCGGACATGGCGGGTTGGACCGCCGGACTTATTTCTTCTCCGGAGCCTTGGCGGGCGCCGCGCCGGGTGCCGCGCCGGGCGCCGCGCCGGGTGCGCCTGCCGTGGGAGCCGCCGCGCCGCCTTCCGCGGGAGCCGTCCCTTCCTCGCCCTCAACGACCGGCGCCGCCGCGGCAGCCGCTGCGGCTGCCGCCGCTGCACGCTGCTCTTCGATCACGCTGGTCGGCGCGACGATCGAGGCGACGGTGAAATCGCGCTCCTTGATCGTGCTTTTGACGCCTTCGGGGAGGGTGAAATCGGTGATGTGCAGCGAGCCGTGGATCTCGAGGCCCGAGAGATCGCCCTCGATGAATTCCGGAATGCTTTCCGCGGGGCAGAGCAGTTCGACCTCGTGACGCACGATGTTGAGCACGCCGCCGCGCTTCAGGCCCGGTGAGTTCTCCTGTCCCTTGAAACGCACGGGAATGGCGAGTCTGACGCGCGCGCCTTCGGGCAACCGCAGGAAATCGACATGAACCGGCCGGTCGCTGACCGGATCGAGCTGTACGGCGCGCGGGATGACGCGCGTCTTGCGTCCGGACATGGCGAGCAGGAACGGCGTGGTCAGAAACGTGCCTTTGCCTGCATGCCGTTCAAGCTGAAGGTAGTCCACCGTGATCGGCTCGGGGGCCTCCTTGCCGCCATAGACGATGCCCGGCACGCGCCCGCGGGCACGGGTCTGGAAGGCCGGACCCTTGCCCCTGCCGTTGCGCGGTTCCGCGCTCAGTTCCTGCATCTCGCGCATCGCAATTTTCCTTGAGAATCGTCCGTTTTGACGCGCCGCACGCGCCGATGGCCCCGAAAGGCGCGGGTTTTAGCGGAAGCGGCCGCCCAAGGCAACGGCAGCGAAAAAGTGTAGTACCCATGATAAATTTTGTCGCGCCCAGGGTCAGGACTCGCTCTTCAAAGCGAGAATGCGATTGCATCGATGCGGATGGTTGAGAAGAAGTAAGGGGTCCATCGATCCGAAGCGGGTCGCGATGCTCCGCCAGTCCTTGATCCTGGCGAACGTGTTCTCGGTCTTGTGGCGCTATGGGAGCCGCTCACGGCGAGCATCTCGTTCGAGATGTCGATCAAGGCAAGGATCGCGGTCGCCTCATAACGTCGCCTTCGCGCCGTTCCTTCGACCTATTCCTCAAAACGGCCCGTGGCGTCACGATCGCCGTCGTATCGTCTGTCGAGCGGAAATGGAGGCAACCAGGACTCGCGCCGGACGATCCAGCTCTCGTAGGTTGGCATCAGTTGGTCAGGGGCGTCCAGGGATCCTAAATTCACTTCGATTTCGTCTGCGCTGCGACCGAAAACTGACGAGCCGCAGCGGGGACAGAAGAACCGCCCGGCGTAGTCGCGAGTTTCGCCATCGATCGTCACCGCATCCTGAGGGAACACCGCGGACGCGTGAAAAAGGGCCCCATGATGCTTGCGGCAGTCGAGGCAGTGACAAAGACCGACCCGATATGGGCGTCCCGACGCCACGATTCGGACGTTGCCGCAAAGGCAGCCGCCGGTGACTCGGTCCATCCTGCGTCTCCTTCGAAGTCAAGCGGCCGGAATGCTTACAACCAACCCCGTCGAGCGTCCATGAAGGCGGCGGTCGGAACCAGAACCGCCTTCATCGGGCCAGGCACAGGACTCGCCTGTACAAATCCCAAATGCGACGGTCGGGGCAATGCAGATGGATGAGAAGAAGGTAAGGACGCATCCATCGTAGCGGGTTGCGGTGCGCCGCCGGTCCTTGATCCTGCCGGCACGACAAAGGGCCGCCACTTCTCGGTCAGGCGCAGCCCGTTGAAAGCGAGTAATCGCGCCGATAGGGTGGACGGTGATCCTCGACCAACGAGTCGGCATGCATCTTGAGAAGCGTGTGTTGGTGACGGGCGGCGCGGGCTTTCTGGGTTCGCACCTCTGCGAGCGCCTCATCGCATCCGGCGCCCAGGTTCTCTGCGTCGACAATTTCTTCACCGGCGCGCACCAGAACGTGCATCATCTCCTGGCCAATCCCCTCTTCGAGCTGATCCGTCACGACATCACCTTTCCGCTCTATGTCGAGGTCGACGAAATCTACAATCTCGCCTGTCCGGCCTCGCCCATCCATTATCAGCGCGATCCGGTGCAGACCACGAAGACGAGCGTGATCGGGGCCATCAACATGCTGGGGCTCGCCAAGCGCGTGAAGGCACGGATCTTCCAGGCTTCGACGTCGGAGGTGTATGGCGATCCGCAAATTCATCCGCAGACGGAGGACTATTGGGGCCACGTCAATCCGATCGGACTGAGGTCCTGCTACGACGAGGGCAAACGCTGCGCGGAAACTCTGTTTTTCGATTACCGGCGCCAGCACGGCTTGCCGGTCAAAATCTGCCGCATCTTCAACACTTACGGTCCGCGCATGCATCCCAATGACGGCCGCGTCGTCTCGAGCTTCATCGTACAGGCCCTGACCGGCCGCGACATCACGGTCTTCGGAGAGGGATTGCAGACACGTTCGTTTTGCTATGTCGACGATCTGATCGAGGGCTGCATGAAATTCATGGCGACGCCCGCAGACGCGATAGGGCCCATCAATCTCGGCAATCCCGATGAATTTACGATCATCGACCTGGCGAAATCCGTTGTCGATCTGACCGGCTCCGCCTCGAAGATCGTGCACAAAGCCTTGCCGCACGACGATCCCAGACAGCGCCAGCCGGACATCGCGGAGGCGAAGAAACTTCTCGGCTGGAAACCCGCCGTGCCGCTCGCGGAGGGACTGAAACGGACGATCTCCTATTTCGACCGGCTGCTTTCCGAGCGTCGCGCCCGCGAAGTCGCGGTTGCGCCCAGCTGACGGCAATTCACCGATGAACGTGCTGGTGACGGGTGGGGCCGGATATGTCGGCAGCCACGCCTGCAATGCGATCCGCACGGCCGGGCTCACGCCCGTGACATACGATAATCTTTCGCGCGGCAGCCGGGCGCTCGTCCGCTACGGCCCCTTCGAACAGGGCGACATTCTCGACGAACCGCGCCTTCTCGACGTGATCGAGCGCTATCGGCCGGTTGCCGTGATGCATTTCGCTGCACTTGCCTATGTGGGTGAATCCGTCGAGCAACCGCTCGCCTATTACGGCAACAATTTTGCAGGTGCGCTGACTCTCCTCAGAGCCATGCACAAAAGTGGAGTCGACCGGCTGGTGTTTTCCAGCACCTGCGCCATCTACGGAACGCCGGATCGGATACCGATTGCCGAGACCTGTCCGCCGTCGCCGATCAATCCCTACGGGCGCTCCAAATTGATGGTGGAGCAGGCGCTGGAAGACGCGGGCGCAGCCCACGGCTTGCGCTCGGTGTCCCTGCGTTATTTCAACGCCTGCGGCGCGCTCGAGACGGGCGAGATCGGCGAGCTGCACGAACCAGAGACCCATCTGATCCCGCGCGTCCTGATGGCCGCGTCGGGAGAGATCGACGCAATTGATATTTTCGGGACGGACTACCCGACGCAGGACGGCACCGCCGTGCGCGACTACATTCACGTCTGCGATCTGGCCGCGGCGCACGTCGCAGCGCTTCGCTACCTCGACGCCGGTGGGGCTACGACAGCTTTCAATCTCGGAACCGGCCAAGGCCATTCTGTGCGCGAGATCGTGGACGCGGCAGCGCGGGTTACGGGCCGTGTGCCGGCGTGTCGTTCTGCCACCAGAAGGCCGGGGGATCCTCCGACTCTCGTGGCCGACGCGATGGCGGCGGGGCGCGTCCTGGGCTTCGTACCACAGTGGACGGAGATCGAGCGCATCGTCGCATCCGCCTGGTCCTGGCATCGCAGTGCTGCCCGCGCTGGTCTTCGCGCGCCTGACGCATGACGGGCCGGCGATTCTCGCCGGCCCGTTTTCCAAATCGGAATTGTTGATTGAGCTCAGAGACCAGACGACGTAGCTGCCGGCATCGCCTGCAGATCGTTCGCCGTCATGTTGGTAATGAGCGTGTTGCTGCTCTTGTCGTATTTCAGCTTGCTTGCGCTCACCGATATTGTTTTCGCCTGCCCGCCGCCCGACGAGCTGAGAGTGATGTAGACTTTCGATGCGTGGCCGCTGCGCGTGGTGTGAACGTTGCTGACCTGGCCTACTTGCTGTCCGCTGGAATCCTGAACTTGAGCCGAAGCCAGGGTGGTCTTCGCATTCTTCACCCGGGTTAGCGATTCGGCATTTGCGGAGCTACTCGTTGACGAGCTGCTTGCTTTGCCCTGATTCTGCATCGAGCCAGTGTTGCTCTGGTAGGACTGATCGGAAGGCGAACCCATTTTGCTCGGCGAGGATTGGTCGGGGCTCGTCTGGCTCGGCATGCTCTGACCTTGCGACGGGCCCGACTGATATTGGGCAAAGGCAGGCGTTGCCGCCGCCATCATGAGGCCTGCCAGTGTCGCCAGGCCCTTACCCCCAATCGATTGTGGTTTGCATTTCATGGTGCAACTCCTGTTTGCGATCGCATGTGGAAATTCGGTCGGTGCTTCCGACACTTGCGTAAACGCGTGTGCGCACGGGCGCGTTCCTACAACGCAAATGTTTCAACGTGCCAACAAAAGAGAGACGTGCAGAATTTCCGGAGGCCGGCTGCGCAAATACAATCAGTTAGCAAGCGCTAATCGAACAGGCTTGAGACGCTCGCTTCGTTGTTGATGCGACGCATGGCCTCGCCCAACAGCGGCGCGATCGAAATGCGCCGGATGCTCGGGCATTTGCGCACTTCCTCGGTCGCTGCGATCGAATCCGTCACCACGACCGATTTGATCTTCGAAGCCTGGATACGCGCAACGGCGCCGCCCGACAGCACGCCATGACTCGCGTAGGCGTAGACTTCCTCGGCACCCTGGCCGATGAGCGCGTCGGCCGCGTTGCACATGGTGCCGCCCGAATCGACGATGTCGTCGACGAGAAGACAGACGCGTCCCCGCACGTCGCCGATGATGTTCATCACTTCCGATTCACCGGCCCGCTCGCGCCTCTTGTCGACGATCGCGAGGTCAGCACCCAGCCGCTTGGCAAGCGCGCGCGCCCTGACCACGCCGCCCACGTCGGGCGACACGACCATGAGATGGCGTCCGCCCAGATAGTCCTGGATGTCCTTCACGATCACCGGCTGGGCGTAGAGATTGTCGGTCGGGATGTCGAAGAAGCCCTGGATCTGGCCGGCATGCAGATCGACGGTCAACACGCGGCTCGCGCCGGCGCCCGTGATCAGATTGGCGACCAGCTTGGCGGAGATCGGTGTGCGCGGACCTACTTTGCGGTCCTGCCGCGCATAGCCGAAATAGGGGATGACCGCAGTGATGCGCCGCGCGCTCGCCCGACGGAGCGCGTCGATGATGATCAGCAGCTCCATCAGATTGTCGTTGGCCGGATAGCTCGTCGATTGCAGCACGAACATGTCTTCGCCGCGCACGTTCTCCTGCACCTCGACGAACACTTCCATGTCGGCGAAGCGGCGCACCACGGCCTTTGTGAAGGGCAGCTTCAGATATTGGGCAATGGCTTCCGCCAGCGGGCGATTGGCGTTGCCCGCAAGCAGCTTCATTCCCCGCGCTCCGTTCGCGTCGCTCATCAAAGCGCTCCGCCCCCGTGTATGAAACTTTGGTGAACCCACGCGCCTTCTAGCAAGCGGTTCCGCCAGCGTAAACCGATTCGTCGGGATCGAGCATGATGGCCGAGAGCTGACGCCCGTAATCCTCCTCGCCCCTATGGGTCGTGCGGCGAAAGCTGAAGAATTGATCGCCGCTCGCGTAGGTGCAGGCGGAAATCGTAGAAATGCTCTGCACCATGGACTTTTCGAGCCGGTCTTTCGCATAGGCGGGAAGATCGAACCGCCAATGGCCCGTCCGCTCCGAGGGGACGAAGAATTTCGCATCCGCGGTACTGTTCGCAACGATGCTTGCGCGCAGCTCGTCGCCCACTTCGTAGGCCTGTTGCGATATGCAGGGTCCGATCGCAGCCGCAATATGGTCACGCCGTGCGCCGAGCTGCTCCATCGCGGCGAGAGCAGATTCGATGATTCCGGCGAGCGCCCCCTTCCATCCCGCATGTGCGGCGCCCACCACACGGGCTTCCGCATCGGCAAGAAGCACGGGCGCGCAATCCGCCGTGAGGATGCCGAGTGCGATTCCTGGAATGGCTGTCGCCATGGCGTCTGCTTTTGGCCCCTGGCCGATTCGCCAGGCTTCGCGCACGAGAACCGTTTCAGCCCCGTGAACCTGGTAGAGTGTTAGCAAAGGGCCGGTTTGCGCCGTGAGCGCAGAGAGGGCGCGCCGCCGGTTCTCGATCACCGAGCTCCGTTCGTCCTTCGAGCCAGGCCCGCAATTGAGCGAAGCGTAAACGCCCGTCGATACGCCCCCCCTGCGACCGAAAAAACCGTGAGTCACTCCGTGCGCGCGGCTGAGACTATCGGCGGAGAATTTCAGCACGTGTCAGAATCCCGGCGGTGCCGGCGCACCACGTGGCACAATGGCGATCGCCTTGAACAATTTGCCCATCGCAGCCTCACCAGTGAGGCGGTCGATCGCGGATGCGATCGCGGTGCCGTGTTCCGGATTGCGCGCTGCAAGCTCCGCTGCGCGTTCTTCGATGCCGAGCGCCCGCAGAAAGTCTCCCTGGCTGAGCGGTCCGTGGGCTTCAGTGCCAGCGCTCTTTGCCGCACGCGCCAACGCTGCAAAATCGACATGCGCCGATAGATCTGCTTCTCCGGGCGCATCGAGCAAATCCGCGGGCTTGTGCTGGCGTACAGCCTGCAACGTCTCTCCAAAACCACCCTCGCAGTAACCGTAGTCGATGAACAAGGCTGCCCCGCCTCGCCGGCCAATTCCGCCGCTCACCTCGTCGATGAGGGCGAGCGATGCCGGTGAAACCTCGTAAACTGCGCCCGGCTCGGCGGCTCCGCGGCCATTCGGGATTTCCAGCATCGTTGGATCGGGCGCCAGCGCAAATGCAAGTTTGCGCGTTCCATTGGCGGTAATCACCCGCTCGCACCAACCACGCTCTGTCATGACGAACTGGAGGACAGGCAAGGCGTCGAGAAATTCGTTGGCAAGCACGAAGATCGGCCGGTCGCTTGCGATCGCGCTCCATTGCTCAATCCAGCGGATTGCGACTGGAGCATCGCGCATTCGTTCGCGCTGAAGCGCTTGTTGTGCGGCGCCGGCCTCCACCAGCACCACCTCGATTGAGCCCAGGAAATCGGGCGCGAGGCGAGCCGCGCGTAACGCATCCTGGATCAGCGTTGCGCGGCCGGGACCGAGCTCGACGAGATAGGCTCGACGCGGCGCCCCTTGGTCGCGCCACGCCTGCACGCACCAAAGGCCCAGCAACTCTCCGAACATCTGGCTGATCTCGGGCGCCGTGACGAAAGCGCCGCGCGCGCCGATGGCTTCGCGCGAAGCGTAGAATCCGTCCTCGCGATCATGGAGCGCCATCGCCATGAAAGCGGCTATCGAGAGTGGGCCGCCGGTGTCGATCGCGCGCGAAATTCTGCGGGCCAGACGATTCATTCCACCGCCTGCGCGACAGGCCTGCGAAAGGCCAGCCAAAACAGCAGACCTGCGACCACCCACATGAGAATACTGAGCGCCTGACCCACGCTCAGCCAAGTTGCGAATACGGTGTCGGAATCGCGAAAGATTTCGGCGATGTATCGGAAAGCTCCATAGCAGGTGAAAAATATCGCCGCGAGCAGACCCGGACGGTCGTGCAGGCGAAACCACCTCAGACCTATCTGCATGACTGCAAACAGGATCAGCCCTTCCATGCCCGCTTCGTAGAGCTGGCTGGGATGGCGTGGAAGCTGGTCGGGCGCCCGCGGAAACACCATTGCCCAGGGAACGCTGGTGACCTTGCCCCACAACTCGCCGTTGATGAAATTCGCGATGCGTCCAAAAAAGAGTCCGATGGGTGTGACGCTGGCGACCAAATCGCCGAGTTTGAGCAGGTCGAGCTTGCGGCGGCGGGCGAACAGAAAGAGGGCGATGGCCACGCCGATGAGGCCACCGTGAAAGGACATGCCTCCTTCCCAGGCTGCAACGATTTTGAGCGGATTGGTCAGATAGCCGAGAGGCAACCCCGCGCAGGCGGGAGAAGTGCCCCAGATGCCGCAAAAAAACGTGCCGTAGATAAGCACGAAGCCGAGCCGCCCGCCTACGATGACGCCGAGCGTCGTCCAGACAACCAGATCTCCGATTTCGTCGGTTGTCGCCGGCGGTCGGCCGCCAAAGGTCGGGCTTTGCCATAGCGCGGGCGTGCGGAGCAGGCGCAGCAGATACCACCAGCCGAGAAGAAGTCCCGCGATATAGGAAAGTGCGTACCAGCGAATTGCGAGCGGTCCCAGGCGAACGAGCACGGGATCGATCCGGGGATAGGGGAGAACGGCTTCGAACATCCGATCCGGAGAATTTACGGGCGCGGTAAGACGAACGCTTCGCTCCTACGTGTCAAGGATCGGCGTGCTTGCCCTTCTGGCGCCGGTCCCCTATTGGAGCAGCAATGCAGACCGACAATCCCCTGCTCGACGGTCTGGCGCGCTTCTTCACTGATGCCGCCGGCGCCGCACAGAGCGTGCGCGCGGAGCTCGATACATTCATGCGCCAGCGCCTCGAACGCCTCGTCGCGGATATGGATTTCGTGCCGCGCGAGGAATTCGACGCGGTCAAGGAGATGGCGTCGAAGGCGCGGACCGAGAACGAGCGGCTCGAAGCCCGGATCGCGGCGCTCGAGGCCGGTTTAAATTCAACGGCCCCGAATACGTCTTCAAAGCTGTGAATGATCCCACGAGCCCACACCGATTGATGGTAGGACTCTTGTCGAACCACAAAATCTTGTGTCAGGTTGACCGCAAGCTGCTTCGTTTTGCAGATCACCGTCCAGGAGTCCGCGGATGAGTCTAGCCCAGCAGGAAGAATCGGCTGTCGAGTTTCACCCGCTCGACATGCTCGAGCAGTCCGTCGAGGACCATGGCTGGCCGTTCGAGCGGAGCGGGCGCGACGAGTTGAACCTGTCGGTCGCCGGGCGGTGGTGCGACCATCATTTCTGCTTCACCTGGCGGGAGGACATGCAATCGCTGCACCTCTCGTCCGCCTTCGACATGCGGGTCGAGAATGCGCGGCGCTCCGAGATGGCGGCGCTGCTCATGTACATCAACGCCAAGCTGTGGATCGGGCATTTCGATTTCTTCTCTGACGAGGGCGCGCTCGTCTTCCGCCATTCGATGATCTTTCCGGACGCTCGCGCCAGTGCAGCCCAGTGCGAGGCCTTGCTCAATCTCGCTCTGGAAGCCTGCGAGCACTACTATCCGGCCTTCCAGTTTGTTCTCTGGGGCGGCAAGACGGCGGAAGAAGCGGTGGCGGCCGCCGTGCTCGAGTGTGTCGGCCAGGCCTGAGCCTTCAGTCACTCTGCTCGTCGGCGCTGGCCGGATGGGCAGCGCCCTTCTCAAGGGCTGGGTTTCGCGAGGCATAAAGCGGCTCGCCGCCGTCGAGCCCGCACCGCAACCCGATATCCGGCATTTCGCTCGCGCCCATCGCATCGACCTCTACGCGCGGCCTGAAGATGCGGCTCGCGTGCAGGTCGGTGCCTGCGTGGTCGCGCTCAAGCCGCAGATATTGCGGAGCGAAGCCCATCGCCTCGCATCGATCGCAAAATCCGGCGCGCTGATGATTTCCATCGCCGCGGGAACGGGAATTGCCGAACTTCGCCGCTCATGGGGCCGCAGCGCCCGCATCGTGCGGGCCATGCCGAATACGCCTGGCTCCATTGGGCGCGGCATTTCCGCTCTCTATGCCCCGGACAACGTGAGCGCGCGCGCGCGCGCGCAGGCCCAGTCGCTGCTGGCGGGACTTGGCGAAACGTTGTGGCTCGACCGCGAGGGCCTGATCGACGCAGTGACCGCGGTTTCGGGCTCCGGGCCGGCCTATGTGTTCCTTTTCGCGGAATGCCTCGAGCACGCAGCGCGCGCTCAAGGCTTGCCCGCGAAGATTGCTCGCCGTCTGGCGCGGGCCACTATCTCCGGCTCAGGCGCCCTGCTTGATGCGGATGTTAGAGATGCAGAGGCGCTGCGCCGCGACGTAGCGAGCCCAGGAGGCACTACTGAAGCGGCGTTGCGCGTTTTGATGAATGACGATGCCATGTCGAACTTGATTGTCGAAGCTGTGCGCGCCGCGCGTGCCCGCGCGTCCGACCTTCGCGGGTAAGCGAACAGAGTTTCATCACCAAGATACCAAGAGCACGAAGGAGAGAAAAATACATCACAGTTGTCACAGAGGATGCGCCGGGGGCGCAGAGGAAAAGATTGCGCACCTATGGCTGCAATTTTCCCCTGCGTCCTTCGCGTATCCTCCGCGTTCTCTGCGCTGGGTCTTTTTCTTCGTGTTCTTCGTGTCTTCGTGGTGAATCTGTATAAACTCGTCGGATGGCAAAACCCGACATTGAAAGCCGACTGGCCGAGGCGGCGTTCAAGCTGCTCGCCAGCAAAAAATGGGCGGATTTGACGCTGGCTTCGGTCGCGCGTCTCGCAAGAATACCCCTTGCCCAATTGCTCCTCGTCGCGCCGTCCAGGCCCGCGCTTCTGGGCCTGATGTTGAATCGGCTGTCGCAAGACACGGCGCGGCGCTACAGGCCGGATCGTGCCTCGCAATCCGCACGCGATCGGGTATTCGACGTCTCGATGACGTGGTTCAGTGTGGCTCGGCCCCGAAGGAAGGCGCTCCACAATCTTCATGAGGGGTTGCGGCGCGATCCGGCCACGCTGCTCGGCGCTCGGCGCGACATTCTCGGTGCCGCGGAGTGGATTCTGGTTCTCGCCGAAGCGGATGTGGGTCGGGCGATGCCCGTGCGCGTCGCGATAGTTTCCGGAATTTTCGCTTGCATCTTGCCGATATGGCTCACTGACGACGACGAGATGGGCAAGACCATGGCTGCGCTAGACCGAAGCCTGCGAAACGCGGAGCGGTTCCTGTGGCCGCGCCAATCGCCGAAGAAGAAAGCTCACACCGCGCCGCATAAGAAGCGAAAGTTTTAATCGTCATACCGGCAGGCGAATGGCGGCTCGCAGGCCACCGAGACCGCTCGTGCCCAGAGTCAAATCACCGCCATGGGCGCGGGCGATGTCGCGGGCGATAGCGAGTCCGAGCCCGACGCCGCCAGTCTGCAGGTTGCGACCTTCGTCCAGTCGATGAAAAGGACGAAATGCTTCTTCTCGCCGCTCCTCGGGAATGCCCGGCCCGTCGTCGTCGACGAAAATCTCGACGAAATGGCCGTTTTTTTGGACCGCGACGTCAACATGATTCCCATGCTTGAGCGCATTGTCTATGAGATTGGTGGCGCAGCGCTTGAGGGCATTGCGCTTGACGGCGACCCAGATGTCCGATTGCGCCGCGACGTGCAGGCGATCCTTTCCCGCGGCGCGGGCGCTCGCTGCAGCAAGGGCGGCTTCTGTTACAATCTCGCCGAGATCGGCAGCTTGTGCGTCTTCGCCCGAATCGCCACGCGCAAAATCGAGATATTCGTCGAGCATGTGCTCCATTTCGCTTACATCCTGGAGTGGGGAGACCGTGTCCGGGCCGGGCCCCATCATCGCCAGTTGAAGGCGCAACCGCGTCAGCGGCGTCTTCAGATCGTGACTGACGCCGGCCAGCATTTCGGTGCGCTGCTGAACATACCGGTCGATTCGCGCGCGCATGGTGAGAAAGGCCTGCGCGGCCTTGCGCACTTCCGTCGCGCCATAGGGTTTGAAATCGGGCACCGCGCGACCTTTGCCGAAAGCGTCGGCCGCATAGGCAAGCCGCTCGATCGGCTTGACCTGATTGCGCAAAAACAGGATCGCGACAGCGATCAGTACCAGCGAGGAGCCGACCATCCACAGGATGAAGATGTCGGCATTCGACGCCACCACCTGATCGCGCGGAATCTGGATACGCAGAACGCCGTCTTTCACCTGCACGCTGAGATCGACCACATTTCCCACTTCCTTCGAAGCGAAGGGGTGCGTCGCGCCCAGCCGGTTGGCAAAGACCGCGTTCATGGCGTTTTTCAGATCGACACTCGAATGACGATAGGGTGCATCGAGCGTGGCGCCGGGCTGAAGTGTAATCTCGAATCCCAAGCCGTGCGCCGCCATGCCGAGGAGCTTCGTGCTCGCAGCGCCTGCCGGATAGTTTTCCGCGATGGCAGTCAGGAATGCCACGTCGCCCGCCACGCTGTGCGCCATGTGGCGAGTGACGATGTCGTAGTGCCGATCGAAAAACGCGTAGGTGACGAAGCCCTGTAGTACCACCATGGGCGCCACGATGATGATCAGCGAGCGGCCGAACAGGCCGCGCGGCGAAATCTGCTTGAGAAGACGGAACGGCCGCAAGCGCAACATGGCGGATCAGGCGACGCGATCAGGCACGAGCACATAACCCACGCCACGAACCGTCTGTATATAGAGAGGGAGTTTCGGGTCCTCCTCGATCTTGCGGCGCAGACGCGTGACCTGCACATCGATGGACCGCTCGAGAGCGACGCCCAGTCGTGCGCAGAGATCCATGCGCGAAAACGGCCGTCCGGCGTTCGCGGCGAATAGTTTGAGCAGGGCCGATTCCGAACTGGTGAGGCGCACGGGGCGACCCTTGCGCCGCAGCTCCCCACGTTCGGGGTCGAACATGGCTTCCCCCATCTTCACCTCGCGGTGCGGCGAGCGCGACGGCGCCGTGGTGCGGCGGAGCAGTGCCGCGCAACGCAACAGAAGTTCGCGCGGCTCGAAGGGCTTGGCCAGATAATCGTCGGCGCCGCGTTCGAGGCCGGCGATGCGGTCTTCCGGTTCACCGCGCGCAGTCAGCATCAGCACAGGGGTGTGCGAATGGGCGCGGACCGATTGGGTCAGGTCGAGCCCCGATTCGCCCGGCATCATCACATCGACGATCAGAAGATCGAACGCCATGCTCTTCATCAGCGCGCGTGCTTCTGGCGCGTTGGCAGCAGCACTGACGCGATAGCCGTTCGAGCTCAGATAGCGCTGGAGGAGCGCGCGCAGCCGCTCGTCGTCATCGACGACGAGAAGGTGGGAATCCTTGGCGGCGGCGTTCATCCGGCGAGCTTCAAATCGCCGGCGCGAATGTATAGGTTGCGGATCGAGGCCGGACTTTCCGGCCCGGCCCCGGCGATTCGTGCCCTGAACATGGCGCGGAATCTGTCCCTCCGGCGGCTTCGAAACAAGGGCAAACCTGGGGGTCTTCGCATGGCAATCCTTCCCTTCGACGACCGTGACGGTTCGCTTTGGTACGACGGCAAGCTGGTGCCATGGCGCGAGGCGAAGACCCATGTTCTGACCCACGGCCTCCATTACGCCTCGTCGGTCTTCGAAGGCCAGCGTCTCTATTCGGGCCGCATCTACAAGCTTGCCGAGCATGTTGCGCGGCTGTTCGAATCGGCCCGCATCCTCGGCATGGACATACCGTACACGGAGAAAGAGATTTGCGAGGCCTGCGTGGAGGCAGCGCGCGTACAGAGCCTCGAAGACGGATATATGAGGCCGGTCGTCTTTCGCGGCAGCGAAATGATGTCGGTCGCCGCGCCGATGTCGAAAATTCATGTGGCAATTGCCGCGTGGCAGTGGCCGTCCTATTTCAGTCCCGAGGAGAAGCGCAAAGGCATCCGGCTGATGATTTCCGATTGGCGGCGGCCCGCACCTGATACCGCGCCCACAAAATCCAAGGCCGCCGGACTGTACATGATCTGTACATTGTCCAAGCACGCGGCCGAGGCCCAGGGCTACGCCGATGCGCTGATGCTCGATTACCGCGGCCTCGTCGCCGAGGCGACTGGCGCCAACATCTTCTTCGTGAAGGATGGTTCGCTGCATACGCCGATTCCGGACTGCTTCCTCGACGGCATCACGCGCCGCTCCGTTATAGCACTTGCTCGCGCACGCCAAATCCCGGTCGTCGAGCGCTACATCGAGCCTCGCGAGATGTCGGGATTCAGCGAGTGCTTCTTGACGGGCACCGCTGCGGAAGTCACGCCCGTATCGGAGATCGGTCTTCACCGTTTCACTCGTGGGGGCATCACTGACGCGATGATGGACGATTACGCGAAAGAAGTGCGTGGCAAGGTCACCGCCATCTGAGGGCAGCATCCGTGTCGGATCGTCTGGAGTCGACCCAGACCGCTTGCGCGCCGCGATGCTCCTCTTTCCAGAATGGAGCGCGGGTTTTCAGATAGTCCATGAGGAACTGCGCGGCCTCGAACGCGGCCATGCGATGGGTGCTTGCAACAGCCACCAGAACGATCCGTTCGCCGGGGGCCAGCCGACCTATGCGGTGGACAACGGTTGTGTGGAGAATCGGCCAGCGCGTTTCCGCCTCGCCCATGTGGCGCGCGATCTCGCGCTCGGTCATGCCGGGATAATGCTCAAGGGACAAGGCGGTCAGGCCGTCGCCGCCGCGCACCAATCCCGTGAACGAAACCACGGCACCGACGTCCGTCCGGCCGGCGCAGATGGTTTCGCATTCTGCGCCCGCGTCGAAATCGGATTCCTGAATGCGGATCGTGTTCATCCGCCCGTCACCGGAGGAAAGAAGGCGAGTTCGTCCTCGTCGCAAAGCGCCGCATCGAAGCGGACATGCTCCTGGTTGAGAGCCGCGCATAGCCTTTGGGGCTCGGCAAAGGCTTCCGCATAACCGGGCCCTCGGGCGCGCAACGTCTCTATCAGCTCTGCGATCGTGCGCACTTGCGGGGGTAGAGAGAGACTCTCGTCGCTGCAGCCGATCTTCTGGCGCACCCAGGCGAAGTAGAGAACCTTCATGCCGGCGGTCTTGTCTGCGGCGACACGCGATCGGGCCGGACATAGGCGAAGCCGGCGCGGAAATAGACGAAACCCGTGGTAACCGTCAACACCGCGGCGACCCAGAGCAGCGCATCGGCGAAATCGATGGCGCCCGGCACAATCTTGTCGGCCAGGGGTCCCAGAATCATCGCGCCGATGGCAATCATCTGCAGCACGGTCTTCATCTTGGCCACGCGCGTGACAGGTACGCTGACCGAGACCGTGGCCAGGAATTCCCTGAGGCCTGAAACCAGAATCTCGCGCGCGAGGATCACCAGCGCAGGAATCAATTCGTAGCCAGAGATGACCCCGCTTGCGACCAGCATCATCAGCGCGACCGCCACCAGGATCTTGTCGGCGATGGGGTCGAGCATGCGGCCGAATTCGGTACGCGCGCGAAGCTTGCGCGCAGCAAAGCCGTCCAGCACGTCGCTCAATCCCGCAATGCAGAAAAGCACGAAAGAGGCGAGCCGCGCCGTCTCACCGGGTAGCATAAAGGCGAGCGCGAAGATCGGCACCAGCAATATGCGCAGAACTGTGAGCGTGTTCGGAAGCTGAAGCATGCGAGGAGTTTAGACGGTTTCCGCCGTGAGTAGAGTGCGATGTGAAGGAATTGAA
>DASXMF010000174.1:0-6822 GCA_036495845.1 Rhizomicrobium sp. | reverse complement strand
CAATCGATCAACATGGGAATTCGATCACCGATAACCCTGGTCGCGCCGGACGAGACTCATGAATTCTTCCATGTCTCCCGACTTCAGTGCGTCACGCAACTCCTTCGCGTTTTTCTGGGCGAAGGATTCATAAGCGCTCTGCGGG
Source organism: Rhizomicrobium sp. (assembly GCA_036495845.1). Taxonomy (GTDB): domain Bacteria; phylum Pseudomonadota; class Alphaproteobacteria; order Micropepsales; family Micropepsaceae; genus Rhizomicrobium. The sequence goes on along the minus strand of DASXMF010000174.1, from coordinate 6,677 downwards.
GCGTCGGCAGCCGCGCGGTCGAGTGCGTCCAGGATCAGGCCTCGGTAGACCTCGTGGTTATAGGCGGCAAGTGAAAGTGCAAATTGATAGCGCACGACCAGATTGTTCGGGGCTGCCACAAAAGCCCTTGAGAAATCATCGAGACCAGCTTGCAGACTCGCGCCGTAGAACCAGCGTGCGAGCGCCGATCCGGCGCCATGGGCGATCTCGATGTTCCAGCCGCCAAGCGCAGCCCACGCCCAGACATTGCCGGGATCGTCGGCGAGCGCCGCATCGATGTGCTTCTTGGCGTCCCGCGCAAGCCCCTTCAAATGAGCCTCCACGGGGCCCATGAGCCGCGCCTCGTAACCCAGTGCCACGACGTACTCGATCTGGCCTTCGACGAGTTTCGGATCCGCATCGATGGCACGCTGCGCGAGATTTTCCGCGTGTTCCAGACAGGGCGTGCACGGTTCCGGACGCATCATCTCCGCGGCCAGCGCGGCACGCGCCGCCAGTGCGTAACCGGCTGCATTGCCTTGTGCGATCGCCGCTTTCTCGGCTTCGGCGTATCGACCCACGTTGTAGAGCGCGCGCGGCGTCAGTGCCGAAACCGGCGAGACAAGAAAAGCCAGAAGAACGAGCAGCGCAGGAGACTTCATGCGTCGCCCGTGAATGCACCGGCCAGAGCGCGCCGAATTAAGGTTGCGGTCTGTTCACATCCAAACAGGGCCGCGAACGATCCGAAACGCGGACCCTGGCTTTGCCCGAACAATATCTCATAGAGCGCCTGGAACCATTCTCTCAGCTGTCTGAATTCGTGACGCTTGCCGATTTCATAAACCATGTTCTGCACGACTTCGCCATTGCGCTCGCCCGGCATGGAGTCGAGCGCGCGGGCGAGATCTTCCAAAGCCATACGCTCCTTTTCGTCAGGCGCGCGATATTTTTTTTGCGGTCTCACGCGGTCCTCGTAGTAGCGCAGCGCGTAACCGACAAGATGATCGAGCGCCGGATTTGCCTCGGGATCGGCGCCGGGCGCGTATTCGCGGATGAAGCCCCAAAGCACGTTTCGGTCATGTGCATTCGATGCGCTGACGAGATTGAGCAGCAGGGCGAAACTTACCGGATAGGAAGCCGCGGGCGGATTCCCCGCATGGATGTGCCAGACCGCACATTCGATGCGCTGCGAATCCTCCGCGAGAGTCCGGTATTGCTTGAGCTGATCGATGTATTCATCCACCGCCCTGGGTATGACATCGAAAAACAGGCGCTTTGCCGAACGCGGCTTCTGATACATGAACAGCGACAGGCTCTCCTGCGGCCCGTATGTCAGCCATTCCTCTATGGAGAGGCCGTTGCCGCGCGACTTCGAAATGCGTTCGCCGTTTTCATCCAGGAACAGCTCGTAGTTGAAGCCTTCCGGCGGCTCGCCGTCGAGCGCCCGTATGATCTTGGAGGACAACTCGACGGAGGAGATCAGGTCCTTGCCGGACATTTCGTAGTCGACGCCCAGCGCCAGCCAGCGCATCGCCCAGTCTGCTTTCCATTGAAGCTTGCAGTTGCCACCGGTGACCGGAACTTCGATTCGCTGCCCCTCATCTTCGAAGACGATGGTGCCCCGCGAAACACTCCATTCGAGGACAGGGACCTGCAGCACCCGGCCCGAGCGCGGACAAATCGGCAGGAAAGGCGAATAGGTCGAGCGCCGCTCGGCGCCGAGCGTTGGAAGGACGATGTCGCGCACATTCTCGTAATTCGCCAGTACTGTCAGCAGCGCTGCGTCGAAGCGCCCGCTTTTGTAACACTCGGTTGCACTCAGAAATTCGTAGTCGAAGCCAAAATTGTCGAGAAAAGCCCGCAGCCGCGCGTTATTGTGCGCGCCGTAGCTCGAATGCGTGCCGAACGGATCCGGAATCGAAGTCAGTGGTTGTCCGAGGTGGGCGCGCAACATGTCCTGGCTGGGAACGTTGCCAGGCACCTTGCGAAGACCATCCATGTCGTCGGAGAAGCAATAGAGCCGCGTCGGCATACCGCTCATCAGGGCAAATGCGTGTCGCACCCACGTCGTGCGTGCGACCTCTCCGAAGGTTCCGATATGAGGCAGGCCCGATGGACCATATCCGGTTTCGAATATGATCGGTCGCGCTGGATCGATACCTGGGCGGCGCTGGCGCTCGATGCGCCCAAGGACCTTTCGGGCTTCTTCGAAAGGCCACGCATGTGCCGCGCGGGCAAGCTCGGGCGCGATTGGCATCGGAGCAATTGTGCCTTGAGTATTTCGAGGGACGCGAAAGCTAGGCTCTGCTAAGGGATTGCGTCAATGACAGTAGCACCGCGTGCGCGAGCCGGCCGGCAGGTCCTGTTTGGCGCCAAAGACGGAATCATTCGAATTTGAACGAACTTCCGGACATACCGTCGCTTTCACCGGCTCCCGGAGGTGCGTTTCTTGCGCATGTGGACGGATCGGTGTCGCAGATCGGATGGGAGGAAGCGCGAGCGCTCTTCCGCTCGGGTGCTGTTCTGATCGCCAATACGTCCTTCGTCGCGGGACGGCTCAGAACGCGCCCCGCGAAGCCGCTTTTCGACGTGGTCGAATTGTTTGCCTTTGTACGGCCTGCGGTTCCATTCGTGCCGAGCGCTCTGGGCGTTGGCCGCGCACTGGGAATTCCCATCGATGATTTGTCCCCGACCTCCGCGCACGCTTTACGCAGAGCTGCCAAACTTCTCATCGAGGAATTGTGTGCCCTTCCCGAGACCGAGCGAATTCGACTGCAAACGCTCGCGGATCTTCTCGTTCGCGCCGGCTGGCGGTGGGGACCGTTGGTGGTCGGCGCTGTCGGTCAATGCGATCGCAAATCTGCTTCTCTGTCGGCGCTCGCTGCGTGGCAAAACCTGCCGGAATGGGAAGACGAGGCCGCTGTGCCCAAGGCGTCTTCCATTCCGGTCGGGAGCGATGAAACGCGCACGCGTTTGGCACGGCTGGTCGGTGCTGCCGGCGAACCGAGGCCCGAACAGAGCGCATATGCGGACGCCGCAATTTTCGCCTTTGGGTCGCGCGAGCGGGCCGGCGCGCCGAAAATGGCCCTTCTCGAGGCTGGCACGGGCGTGGGAAAGACGCTGGGCTACCTCGCGCCGGCCAGCCTCTGGGCGGAAAAGAATGGGCCTGGGCTGTGGCTGTCGACCTACACGCGCAATCTTCAGCGGCAGATCGTTCAGGAGATCGGCCGGCTCTACCCGGATCCCGCCGAGCGGGACGACAAGGCCGTGGTGCGAAAGGGGCGGGAAAATTACCTGTGCCTGCTCAACTTCGAAGATGCCGGGCGCAGCAATCTTCTCGCGTCGGGTCAGCGCGTCGTCGCGCTCGGCCTGATCGCGCGCTGGATCGCCGCCGGCGCCGACGGCGACGTATCGGGCGCGGGGTTTCCCGCATTCCTGGGGGCGACCTTTCCCGTGCGCGAGATCACCGACCGGCGCGGCGAGTGCATTTACTCCGCCTGCCCACACTATCGCGTCTGCTTTATCGAGCGGGCGCTGCGCCGCTCGCGCCAGGCCCCGATCGTCGTCGCCAATCATGCATTGGTCATTGCCCAGTCCGCGCGGGAATGGACGTCGGCCGATGCGGCAAACGAGACTCAAGCCGCGCGGCGCGTGCGCTTTGTGTTCGACGAAGGCCATCATCTTTTTGACGCCGCCGATTCCGGTTTCGCCACACATCTCGGTGGGCGTGAGATGGCGGACCTGCGGCGTTGGATCAAAGGGCCTGAGGGCCGGACGCGCGGCCGTATGCGCGGACTCGATGAGCGACTCAGGGATATTATCGACGACGACAAGGATGCGCGCGGATTGCTCGATCGGGCAAAGGCGGCGGCCAACGCGCTGGCAGGCGAGGGTAGCCTGGCGCGGGTCGTAAATGCCGCCTCCCGGAACCCCGGCGAGGCGTTCCTGGCCGCGGTTCACGCACACGTGCGGGCGCGCGGTGCCGACAGCGATTCGCTCTACTCGCTCGAAGCCGAGGTAGAGCCGCTCGGCGAGGAATTGAGGAAGGCGACGCAGGAACTCAGCCAGGCGCTTCGGGCGATCATCCATCCCCTTCTCGGGTTGGCCACGAGCCTGCGAGTCAAACTGGACGCTGAGACGGCGAAGCTCGAATCCTGGCAGCGCGCCCGCCTTGAAGGCGCTGCGAGCGGCCTCGAACGGCGCGCCAAACAGCTCCTGCCGGCATGGATAGCGATGCTGGACTCATTGGAAACAAAATCGCGTCCGGATGAATTCGTCGACTGGCTTCAGATCGATCGCGAAGATGGCCGCGATGTCGACGTCGGGCTGCGGCGTCACTGGATCGATCCGACGCTGCCCTTTGCCAATGATGTGCTCGCTTCCGCGCACGGCGTATTGATCACCTCGGCGACTTTGCGGGACGCGGAAAGCGGCGCGGACGACTGGCAGTCGGCGGAAGTGCGAACCGGCGCGCATCATATGGCCGAGCCGCCGAAGCGCGCGAGCTTCGGTTCGCCTTTCCGCTATGCCGAGCAGTCGCGTGTCTTCGTGGTCAATGACGTCGAGCGCCGCGATCCTGCGCAGCAGGCAAGCGCCTATCGCGAATTGTTTCTTGCCGCGGGTGGCGGTGCGCTTGGCCTCTTCACGTCGGTGCGCATGTTGCGGGCCGTGGAAGAGAGAATTTCGGAGCCGCTCGCGGAGCGTGGAATTTCGCTCTACGCCCAGCATGTGGACCGCCTCGACACGGGAACGCTGGTGGACATGTTTCGCGCCGAGGAAAACGCCTGCGTGCTCGGCACCGATGCGCTGCGTGACGGGGTCGATGTCCCGGGCCGGTCGCTTCGTCTTGTGGTGTTCGACAAGGTTCCCTGGCCCAGACCGACCATCCTGCACAAGGCACGGCGTGCAAGATTCGGCCGCAGCTACGACGATTTGCTGACACGTCTTCGATTGAAGCAGGCGTTCGGCCGGCTGATTCGCAGCCAAGGTGACAAAGGCTGCTTTGTGATCCTTGAAGGTGCGACACCTTCGCGTCTATTGACGGCACTTCCACCCGAGGCGCCCGTGCACCGCTGCGGCGTGGCGGAGGCGGTGGCCGGAGTGAGATCGTTTCTGGCCGAACTGCACTGACTTACCTCGAGGCCCGGCAATGGCGAGCCCGCCCTTGATCGACTTCCGCCCTGCGAGCGAACATGATTTTCCGCGGCTCGCCGCCTGGCTCGCCGAGCCTCATGTCCGGAAATTCTATCAGAAGCTTCCCGTCACCGCGGAAGAGGTTGCACTGGAATATGGGCCGGCGGTGCGGAACGAAGAGCCGACGCTTTGCCATCTTGCGCTCAGTGGGCAAACGCCTTTTGCCTATCTGCAATGCTACCGCAACGCCGACTATCCGGAATGGGCCGAACTGATTGGCGCGCATGACGGGGTCAGCATTGACCTCTATATCGGTGAGCCTGCGTTTCTTCATCGAGGCTTTGGACGCGCTGCGCTCGGCGACTATTTGCGCCGGATCGCCTTTGAGCGGTTTGGCTCCGAGCAGCGCGCCTATATTTCCCACGAACCCGCAAATGCTGCCGCACTGAAGTGCTCGATGGCGCTGGGGTTTCGTCCCGTGCGTGCGTTTTTCGAGAATGGCGTCAAGATGATTTTGTTGGACATGGATCGGGGCGCGCCCGCTTAGACCGCGCTGCAGCGAGCGCGGACGGGCGATGGCCGCGGAGGCGAATTTTGCTTAAGGTGGATTCAGGATGGCCGATATCGAGAACAGCCTGTTTGGAAGTGGAGACCCGGCCGAGGGAACCGAGCAGGACGGCCGGCATTCGACGGGAATCGTTCCCAGTCACGTGTTGAAGCAGCTCATTCGCGCACGACGCGAGGTGCTGGCCGCCGAAGAAATCGAGCTCTCGCAAATCCAGCCGGCGAGCGTCGATCTTCGACTCGGAGCCATGGCCTGGCGGGTGCGCGCGAGCTTCCTCCCGGGTCCGCAGGCGACGGTGCGCGAGAAGCTCGCTTCGGTAGCCTTGCATGAGATCGATTTGAGCGAAGGTGCGGTGCTCGAGACGGGCTGCGTCTATGTCGTGCCGCTACTGGAAAGCCTCGATCTGAGCTTTCGCGTTTCCGGCATTGCAAACCCCAAGAGCTCGACCGGAAGACTCGACGTATTCACGCGCCTCATCGTTGATCGCGCACAGGTCTTCGACCGCGTCGAGCCCGGCTATCATGGTCCGCTCTATGCCGAGATTTCTCCCCGGACATTTCCGATCCTGGTGCGCAAGGGATCGCGCCTGAATCAGCTGCGCATCCGGCGAGGCTCGCCCCAGTTCACCGACACCCAGTTGAAGCGGCTCCATTCAGATACGCCTTTGGTCGACGGTCCTGCCGACATCGAGAACGGACTCGCGCTATCCGTGGACCTCAAGGGCGATCCCGCAATGCAGCAAGTGGGGTGGCGCGCGAAACGGCACACGGGAATTATCGACATCGATCGCCGCGACGGTCTGGAGGCGGCCGATTTCTGGGATCAGGTTCACGCCAGCCGGTCCGGCACCATCGTGCTCGATCCGGACGAGTTCTACATTCTGGCCTCGCGCGAGGCGGTATCGATTCCACCGGATTTTGCCGCCGAAATGCTGCCCTTCAATCCGCTGGTAGGCGAATTCCGGGTGCATTACGCCGGCTTCTTCGATCCCGGCTTTGGA
>DASXMF010000173.1:0-2914 GCA_036495845.1 Rhizomicrobium sp. | reverse complement strand
GTCGCAAATCGCATTTTGTACATCGTCAAAGAGCGGCTTGCGGGCCTTGAAAACTACGCCGTGATCGACACGTCCGATGCCATCGCATATACAAAATTTCCTGGTGCGCCTGACTTTTCTGTCTGGCAGTCACGTCATATTCGCTTCCTGGTTCTCGGGCAGATCAGCATCCGGGAGAAAGGAAAATTGATGCTTGAAGAGCGGGTTTTTGACGTCCGTGAGCACACGGTCCTAACTGGCCAGCAAGTCTATTTCTTGCCCGATGATTGGCGAGAGGCCGCGAACTATCTAGCCGACGCCCTTGTCGTCGAATTGAACCATCCAGATTCTGCTCCCAATAACTAGCCTGCTCACACGACGTGATCGGCAATGCCCGCTGCGGGTCTTGGTCGTGTAAAAACATGAGCGGTCATCTTCTGACTGATCGCGAGATTTCTGCTTGACTGTCGGAAGCTGACATCCGCGCCTCTATGAGGACGCACCCTAGTCGCAGCGGAGCTTCCTGGTCCAGGCGTGCAGGCCGCAACCTTGTGCCGCGCAGAACGCGCCGACCAGGCGGGCGACGCCGGCGCTGGAGGCGAAGACCTCGGCATTCGTCGCATCGAGCCAGCGCGCGGCCTCTTCCGCGCGGCTTCGCAGCGATGCCTCGTCGAGCGTCAGCAGCTTTCCGCCGTGAAACACGATGCGGCCGCCGATCATGACCGTATCGACCGAGGCGGCGTTCTCGCCGAATACCATCTGCACCAGCGGCGCACGTAACGGGACGAAGTGCGGGCTTTCCAGGCGCAGGAAGACAATATCCGCCTCGAATCCTGCGGCGAGACGGCCGATATTCTCGAAGCCAAGCCCTTTGGCCGATCCTTCGGTCGCCATGCCGAAGGCTTCAGCGGCTGAAATCCACTCATCCGTGGCAAAGCCGTCGATGCGGGAGAGATAGGATGCGAGCCGCGTCGCCTCGAACATGTTCTGTCCGTCCGACGTATTGCTGGCGTCGGTGCCGATACCGACAGCGATGCCGGCGCGCTGCATCTCGCGCGCCGGCGCAACACCGGAACCCAGCCGGAGATTGCTCGAGGGATTATGCGCAACGGTGACGCCGCGCTCGGCCAGTCGCCTGATATCCTCGCTCTCCAGCCAGATCGCATGCGCGACGCTCAGGCGATCCGACAGGAAACCGAACTTGTCGAGGTGAGCGACCAGGCTCATGCCATAGCGTGTTTGCCCGATCGCGGCCTGCGCGCGGGATTCCGCCAGATGCGTCTGCAGGCGGACGCCGTGCTCGGCGGATAATTGATTGCACCGGCGCAGAAATTCTTCCGAACAATGCAGCGGAATTGTCGGTCCAAGGGCGGGGCGAATGAAGCGGCGGTCGAAACGCCAGTTCGCCAGGATCGCTTCGCATGCTTCAAAGGTCGTTTCGATCGGAGCCGCACGCAGATCCGCCATTTGCGATCGCAGATCCGCCGGCAGCGCGTCCAGCAGCCCCGGCAAGGCCTGATAGATCGTGCGATCGGCGATCATCGGCGCAACGACCGCGCGCATGCCGGCGTCGCGATAGGCGCTCGCGACGGCCGAGATACCCTCTTCGGAAGGCTGGGGAATTTCGACCGTGAGATCGAAGCAGGCCGTGCAACCCTTGCGGATCATTTCGGCCGCCGAGAGCGCGGCGGAAAGATATTTGTCCTCAAGCCGGCGTGAGCGCGCGCTGGCCCCCGCACCGGTCAAAAACATTTCCAGCGAGAGCCGGTCGTCGACGGCGCCGCGGTTGAGCGCTCCATGCGAATGCGTGTGCGCGTTCACGAGCCCGGGGATCAGCAGCCGATCGTCGGCTGAAACGGCCTCCGTGTCATCCGAGACGGCGACGCCTCGCGGCTCCAGGGCGGCGATCCGGCCGTCCTCGACCAGAATATCCCGTGGTGCGGCCTCGCCGTTGGGCAGCAGCACCAGACCGCCGCGGATGACGGTCCGGCGGGTCATGACACGCCGCCGCGCGATAGCCCGGCGTAGTATTGGTCGAGCGTCGGCATCAACATCTCGAAACGATCGCGGACGGTGGAACAGGTGTTGCCGCCAAGGCGCGCGATCGCATCGAGTTTTGCGGGATCGATGCGCGTGCGATCGGTATCGATGATTTCGGCGTGATAATCACAGCGCGTGTTCTTAGCCATTAGCGCGGGCTCTTTACTCACGTTTAAGCTCTTTCGGGTCCTTGTTCGATCTCCAACATAATTCGTCATCTTCAACCCAATTGCACGCCCCGTTGCGCATTCCGCCTTGCTTCCATGTGCAACACACCCTCCCCTCCAGCGGCGGGTAAGCATCGCGCATGTGGCATCATGAGCTCCGCAGGCCCGATAACGGAAACGCAATCTTCTCGCCCCAGGATGTGATCACAACCCACCCCGCCATTGCCGGGTCAAGCCAAAGCGTTTTGTGAACGCGGGCGAAAACAAAATCAAATGCAAGAGCATGGCGCGATCTCTCAAACCATTTTGGTAGCCTGTTCACGCGACGCGTGAAGCCGCTCATGCTGATGTTCAGCGTGAAATTTGGCGGAAAACTTTCACTTTCGTCATGGCCGGGCTTAGTCGTTCAAAGAACGGCGTCGCTTCCGCTCGCCTACGGCCCGGCCATCCACGTCTTTATTGGTTTTGGCGCGAAAAACGTGGATGCCCGGGACAAGTCCGGGCATGACGAGTTCTAAGATCCGATCACCCCGCGTGACCGTCGCTCTGACCTAACAGCAACGACAATTCCTGCCCGAGCTGCTTGAGCAGCCGGCCGGCGGCGCTCGCGGGTTTTGCGTCGAACTGGGGACCCATGCCAAGCACGGACACCGCGGCAACCACCTTGGCTTCGTGGTCCACCAGCGGCACCGATAGCGCGTTCAACCCTTGCTGCCGCGCCCCGAGCG
>DASXMF010000172.1:0-35053 GCA_036495845.1 Rhizomicrobium sp. | reverse complement strand
CACGGTTTCGAGCGTTCCAGCGCGAATCCTTGACGCTTCGTCCAGGGTCGGTTGTCGCTTGTGATCGGCCGCAAACTTTGCCAGCTGCTGATCGATCGCGGTATTGAAGAACATCGCGAGCAGCATCGGCGCCGGCCCGTTGATCGTCATCGACACCGAGGTTGACGGCAGGCAAAGATCGAAACCCGCATAGAGCGCCTTCATGTCGTCGAGCGTCGCGATCGAAACGCCGGAATTGCCGACCTTGCCATAGATGTCGGGCCGCTCGTCCGGGTTCCAGCCGTACAGGGTCACCGAATCGAAGGCTGTCGACAGCCGCTTCGCGTCCGAATCTTTCGAAAGGAACTTGAAGCGCGCGTTGGTGCGGAAAGGATCGCCCTCGCCCGCGAACATGCGCGTGGGATCTTCGCCTTCGCGCTTGAAGGAAAACACGCCCGCCGTATAGGGGAAGGCGCCGGGGACGTTTTCTCTCAGGATCCAGCGCAGAAGCTCGCCGTGATCCTCATAACGCGGCAGCGCGACCTTGCGCACAGGCGTGCCGGAAAGGCTGATGCTCACCTGACGCGTGCGGACTTCCCTGTCGCGAACCTTCACGACGAAGTCGTCGCCCGAATAGCGCTCCCTGACTTTCGGCCAGTTCTCGATCAGCTTGCGCGCGCGGGGATCCACACGCTCTTCGCGTTCGGCAATGAGGGGATCGAGCGCCTCGCCGCTCGCGCCTTCCGCCTCGAGCATTTGCCGTGAGGATTTCAGCTGCTGAATTTCGCGTGCGAGGCGGGCCTGCTCCGCGACGATCGAGTGATAGTTGCGAATCTCGGCGGCGATTTCGGCGAGATACCGCGAACGCATGGGTGGCACGATGGCCTGACGCGGCGAAGGAACCCGCTCGCCCTTGTCTTCGAACCGGCTGGGCGGCGTATCGAAGCCCCTCTCCGCCAGCTGATCGCGCAAACCGAGGTAAAGCCCGGTGACGCCGTCGTCCTGGAATCGCGCGGCGATCGCGCCATAGACGGGCATCGCGTTCGGCGGCTTGTCGAAGATCTGGCGGTTGCGCTGGACCTGCTTGCGAACGTCCCTGAGCGCATCTTCGGCGCCCCTGCGATCGAATTTGTTGATCGCAACGAGATCCGCAAAATCGAGCATGTCGATCTTCTCGAGCTGCGAGGCCGCGCCGAATTCCGGCGTCATCACATAGAGCGAAATATCCGCGAGATCGGCGATGGCCGTGTTGCCCTGGCCGATGCCGGGCGTTTCGACGATGACGAGATCGAAGCCGGCGGCGCGGGCGGCTTCCACGGCCGCGGGAACGAACTCCGGCACTTCGCTGCCGGAATCGCGTGTCGCGATCGAGCGCATGTAGATTTGCGGCGCATTGATCGCGTTCATGCGAATGCGATCGCCCAGGAGCGCGCCTCCGCTTTTGCGTTTCGACGGATCGATCGCCAGAACCGCGATCTTGAATTCTTCGCTGTCAAGGCGGAAGCGGCGGATCAACTCGTCGCATAGCGACGACTTGCCCGAGCCGCCCGTGCCAGTGATTCCGACGACGGGCATCTTCCGGCGTTTGTCGCGATTGCCGGACAGGGCGGCCAGGGTTGCGGCGTCGATCCGGTCATGCTCGAGGCGGGTGATGAAGCGCGCGAGCGGCCGCCATCCCGGAGTGGCGAGCGTGCGAATGTCGACCGCCCCATCGTCGGCCGGATCGAAATCGGCGCGCTCCATCATGTCGTCGATCATGCCCTGGAGGCTCATGCGCTGGCCGTCTGCGGGGGAATAGAGCCGCTCGACGCCATAGGCGTGCAGGTCGTCCATCTCATCCCTGGTTATGACGCCGCCGCCGCCGCCGAACAGCTTGATGCGCCCGGCGCCGCGTTCGTGGAGCAGGTCGACCGCATATTTGAAATATTCGACATGGCCGCCCTGGTACGAACTGATGGCGATGCCCTGCACATCCTCCTGGATCGCAGCGGTGACGACCTCATCGACCGAGCGATTGTGGCCGAGATGAATTACTTCGGCACCGGAGGCCTGAAGGATGCGGCGCATGATGTTGATGGCGGCGTCGTGCCCGTCGAACAGGCTCGTGGCCGTGACGAAGCGGATTTTGATCGCGCTTTTGCTCTTGTGCCGTGACGGCTGGTCCGTCTTGTCCTGTTGCGTCGTCGCTGTGTCGTTCACGGCCTGCTCCTCGAACGCAATATAGTAGCCGGAATCGCGGCATTACACATCGCGGCGTGCCTTCAGAACGCGGCGTCTTGCATCGCCATGAGCGTCGCGGCGCCCGCGGTTGCTGCGGCCCTGAGGCTCGCTGCGCGCGGCAGAATCTGCTCGCCGTAAAAGCGCGCGGTGAGGACCTTGGCCCGCAGGAATTCGGGGTCGCCGTGACCCTCGGCCAAATCCTTGCGAGCAGCCAGAGCGGCGCGCGCCATCAGCCAACCGCCTGCGACCGTTCCCCAAAGGCGAAGATACGACATAGCGCCGGCGGCAGCGTCAGGCGGACTGTCTGTCTGGCGGGCGAGAATCCAATCGGTCGCGGTCCCGAGCGCGTCGAGCCCCTCGCTCAAAGCCGTGCGGAGCGGCGCAAACTCGGCGGCGGCCGCGGCCAGTTCCTGGTCGAGCAGGCGCATGGTGGCGACAAACGATTTCGCGGTCGCGCCGCCGTCGCGAGTCAGCTTGCGGCCGATCAGGTCATTTGCCTGGATGCCGTTGGTGCCTTCGTAGATTTCGGCGATCTTCGCGTCGCGCATGAACTGCGCGGCGCCGGTTTCCTCGATATAGCCCATGCCACCGTGAATCTGCACGCCAAGCGATGCCGCCTCCGAACCGATTTCCGTCCCCCAGCCTTTGACCACCGGAACGAGCAGATCGACGATGGCTTGCGCGTGCGCCCGCACGGCGGGATCGGGATGACGCTTGCCGATATCGAGCTGGCCCGCTGCGAAGTAGGCCAGCGCACGCGCGGCCTCCGTGAGCGCCCGCATGGTCAGGAGCATGCGCCGGACGTCGGGATGACGAATGATGGCGACGGGTTTCACTTCCCCGTTCACCGGCTCCCGGCCCTGCACGCGTTCGCGCGCGAATGTGCCGGCCTTCTGCAGGGCCCGTTCGGCGACGCCAATGCCCTCGAGGCCCACCGACAGCCGGGCGTTGTTCATCGTCGTGAACATGTATTGGAGGCCTTTGTTTTCCTCGCCGACGAGGAGGCCGAACGCGCCGCCATTGTCGCCATAGGACAACACCGCCGTCGGGCTCGCGTGGATGCCCATCTTCTCCTCGAGCGACACGCAGCGCAGGTCGTTGTGCTGCCCGGGCATCCCGTCCTCGTTCATGAGATATTTCGGCACGACGAACAGCGAAATGCCTTTGACGCCCGGCGGTGCGTCGGGCAGGCGCGCCAGCACGAGGTGGACGATGTTCGCGGCCAGTTCGTGGTCGCCATAGGTAATGAAGATCTTCTGGCCGGTGATCCGGTAGTGGTCGCCGTCGCGGACGGCGCGGGTGCGGACGGCGGCCAGATCGGAACCAGCCTGCGGCTCGGTCAGGTTCATGGTGCCGGTCCATTCGCCCGAGATCATCTTCGGCAGGAAGCGCTTCTTGAGCGCGGCCGAACCGTGATGGCTGACCGCCTCCACCGCCGCCTGGGTCAGCATCGGGCAGAGCGCGAACGCCATGCTCGCGCAGTGCCACATTTCCTGGAGCGCCATCGCCACGAGCCAGGGAAGGTTTTGGCCGCCAAAGTCATGATCGAAGGGCACGGAATTCCAGCCCGCGGCGACAAAGGCGCGGTAGGCCTCGGCCCAGCCATCGGGCGTGCGCACCACGCCGTTTTCAAGCCGCGAGCCCTGCCTGTCGCCGACGCGGTTGAGGGGTGCGAGAACGCCCGCGGCGAACCTGCCGCCCTGCTCGAAGATCGAATCGAGCAGGCCCTCGCTCAATTCGTCTCCGCCGGGAAGGCCGGCGAGCTCAGCGAAGCCCGCAAGCCTGGTGGCGGCAAAGCGCATGTCGGCGATGGGGGCGGTGTAGGTCATGTTCTTTCTTCGGCGGATGGGTTTTTGGGTCTGACCGGCGTCCGTGTTCTACAAGAAGGCAGGTTGAATGCGAAGCTTTCGGCGGGGAGGGACCGGCTCCTGCTGCCTCGCGCGATACCGTTGCGAAGGCAGAATCGAGCTTTCTGGCCTGAATTCGTTTCATCCGGCCGCGCAATCGTGCTACACACTTCTCATTGAGAAGCTCTCCGAGCTCTTGATTCACAAAGGTTGCCGCGTCAAGCGCTGAGTTTCACCCGTGCGGCACGAATCCCTTGGCCGTGACAAGGCGCTGTCGGGGCGGGCATTCCAGGAAACGCGACCCGTTTTTCGGGTCATTGGGAGGATCCATGAAGCTCAAATTCGCGCTGTCGGGCGCGTGCGCATCGGTTCTGGCGTGTGTCGTTCCCGCAGTCGCGCAGGCGCCGGTCGTGCTGACCAACCCGAGCGTGCGCTACGACGCGAGGCACGATGTATCGTTGCCGCTCGGCATAATGGCCCAGAAGGCCCTGTCGGGCTCCCACCGAGAATTTGAAATGCCCGAACCTGGGCACAGGCGGTTGCTCCCGCAGGGTCCGCCCGGCGTGGACCCGGTGGTGCAGGAAACTTATCTGCCGACGGTCCACACGACGAAGGTGCTTGGCTTCAACGCGGTCCGCGAGGACGAACAGAATGCGCAGGTGCCCGACACCAACGGAGCGGTAGGCGGCACGCAGTTCGTGGAGATCACGAATTTCGATTATGCGGTCTACAACAAGGCGACCGGTAAAGCGGTGCTGAAGCCGACCAACACCGACACCATATTTGCGGGCTTTGGCGGGCGCTGCGAAAACACACCTCCCGGCGATCCCGTCGTGGTCTGGGACAAGCTCGCCAATCGCTGGCTGGTGTCCTATTTCAATTATTCCGGCGCTTATGCGCTGTGCATCGCGGTGTCTACCGGTTCGGACGCGACCGGCACGTATAACCGCTACGAATACGATTACAACACGCTTCCCGACTACCCGAAATATGCCGTCTGGCCCGACGCCTATTACTCCTCCTCGAACCTCGGTGGCGGAAATGCGGAACCGTGCGCCTATGATCGCACGGCCATGCTGGCGGGGAGCAAGGCGGCTGCAATCTGCTTCACGCCCAACAACGTCTCCAGCCTTCTGCCTTCAGATCTCGATGGTTCGACACCGCCACCCAGCGGAGCGCCGAACCACTACCTGCAGCTCGGCAACTCGACCAATCTGCTGCAGGAATTCGATTTCCATGTGAATTTTGTCAACCCCAACAAATCGACGTTTACCGGCCCGAACAACATTTCGGTGCCGACCTTTGCGGAGGCTTGCGGTGGTTTTTCCGACTGCATTCCGCAACCCCTTCCCGCCGAATTGGTGGAGGGGCTGGGGGACCGCCTGATGTTCCGGCTCGCCTACCGCAATTTCGGCGACCATGAGGCCATGGTGGTGGCGCACAACGTCGCTCCGGGCGCTAATTCCACGGCTCTTTCGGCGATGCGCTGGTACGAACTTCGCGCCACGCCCGTGGGAAACCCGTTTGCCCTCTATCAGGCGGGAACCTTCAAGAACAAAGCGGTGAGCCTGTGGATGGGAAGCACCGCGATGGACAAGCAGGGCAACATTGCGCTGGGGATGAGCGCCTCCGGGCCCGCCAAGGATCCCAGTGTCTGGTACGCCGGACGGCTCGTGAGCGATCCCGTTGGAAAGATGGAGGCGCCGGTCATTGCCGTGAAAGGATCCGCCGTCGAAACCGGCGACAGCCAGCGCTGGGGCGACTACAGCAGCATGAGCATCGACCCCGTCGACGACTGCACGTTCTGGTACAGCCAGATGTATTACAACGACGCGCATGGAGGTAATGCGAGCGTGGATTGGGACACGCGCATCGTCGCCTTCAAATTCGATACGTGCAGTTAGGGCAAGGACGAGCACCGATTTTCCTCCTTCGGCTTCCGGGGGAGGCGCCGAGGGAGCCCGTCACCAGCTGGACCCCCGATCCGCGCGACCCGCTGAGCCGTCGCGCGGTTAGGAGCGAAGGATTGCCCGCTTGCTCCGCCGCCGCCGGACGAACCAGACCGCAAGACCGATCAGCGCTACGGCCGCCGCGATGACCGCGCTCCCGAGGGCAAGGAGATTATGCGTCGAATTCATGAACGTGAATTGTCCGGCATTGCTGTAAAAGCCGTCGAACTGCGCGGCCGCCGCCGGTAACGCCAGCAGATCGCGTTTCGTCATCTGCAAGACACGTTCGCGAGGGTGATATTGCGATTCCCACGGGAAAAACTGCCCGCGCACATCCTCTTCGATATGTGCCCCCAACACGAAGGAGACCGGCCTGTTCCTCACGAAATCGGCCACGCGTTTTGCGCTGGCGATTTCCGCCTGATCGTCATCGACGAGCAGGCGGGCCGGCAGCATGAAATCGCCCGAAAGCAGCAGGGCAGTCGAACGATCGTAGAACACGACGTGGGTTTCATTGTGACCGGGGGTCGGCAACACGTCCACAATCCGGTCTCCGAGGTCGATTGTTCCGATGCCATCGGGCCAATGTGCAAACCCGTAAAATCGGCGCACGCTTTCGATGTCGTAACCGATCACGCGGACATTGGATAAGCCTGCGAATTGCCGATCGCCGGCCCGATGGTCCATGTGCCGATGGCTGTGAACGACAAGAAGCGGAAGTCCCGGCGGGAGCAACCGCTCGACGGTCTTCGCCAACGGCATTGCTTTGGGGTCTGCGACATCGCCGGTGTCGATCAGAAGGGCCCGGTCCGATCCCGTCAGGAGGTACATGAAGGGTGCTTCGAACGTGCTGCAAAGATTCTCGCGAAGGATGAATGTCCGCGAGTTGTAGGCATGTATTTGAAGGGGTGGTTGAGGATGTGCCTTGCAGTCCTGCGCGCCCTCGTTCCAGACGACGTTCATCGAGCCTGGCGCAATGTCGGCCCCGGCCGGCGCAGGGAGCGCCGCGAGCACAAATACGGCGGCGAGAGTGGTTTCAAGCGATTTCCACAAGCGATTTTTCTCCCTACTGGCCTGGCTTTGCCACATCGTATCAGGGCTTCGCTCTTGTCTGTGCCATGCAAAATTCAAAGGGAGGACATGCAGATCGCGTCGCGTGTGCACCGAGTTACAGTGCGACAACGATCATCGCGCGGACGAGAATGCGCCCGCCTCCGGCGCAGGACATTGGAGCGTTACACCGTTTCCGGCCGGTACCATTCCGGTGCGGGACCGGCAGCCGTTTCGATTTCGGGTACAAAACTCTTGTCGAGCATGGCGACGAGTGCGGCAAGATTATCGACGATTTTTGACCAGCGTTCGGGACCGCCGATCGGAAACTGGCCGCACAATTCCTGACCGTGCACGATGCCGCGCGCGGCGTGGCGTGAAGCAGGCAGGTTGAGCGTCGCCTTGAACGCCTTCCCGTCGACAAGGCCCTCGACCTTGAAGAAGGCCATGAGAGAGTTGCTCCATGTGCCGACATCGAGGCTGAGCCGGACAGTAAGATTGCCCGCGGTGCGGCGGCTGAGAATGAACGTTCCGGTTTCGCCGCGGCAATCATAGCCCATTGGGGCGAAGGCGTGGACGAGCGCCGGCTTTCTCGGTCCGGACGCGGAGGTCGTCTCTGCCGCGTCGGGCTGGTGGGGCAGATCGTGCGGCAATCGTTCGACATATTCCCCAATGCGCGCACGCCAGGCGCGCACGATGGAGCGGACGGCTTCGCCCGTGGCCGATGACGGCGAGATGGTGGCGGCATCTGGCGGTTGCGGCGCCTGCGGCGCCTGCGGCGAAAACATCGTCGGCAGCTGGATAGTCTTGCGTACCTTGCCGCAGGCGGCGAACACACTCGCGACGGCGGGCGGAAGGGGTGCGAGCTTTTTCGCCGCCGGGTCCGCTTCGACGATGCGCATGGCCGAGAGCGAGCGCTGACGGCCATTGACCCACCAGAAATCCTGCACGCTCACGCCGGGGGACGTTGGATGACCGGCGCCGATGTCCACGCCTGCGCGCATCAGGGTGGACAACGTCTGCCGATCCGGAACCGCGGGAAATTCCGGCCCTTCGGAGAATCCTGGCACCGAAAAATGAAAGCGCGCTCCATGGAAGGGGAAGGATTTCGGCACGCCGCGGGCGATCTCGCGCAGAATGGCAAAGTCGACGGCCTTTCCGTCCTTCGCGTTCGAGATCACCCTTCCTGAGAATTGGCCAGCGCTTGCAGCTTTGCGCTCATGCACAAAGCCCTTCAGCTCCGGCCAGCGCTTCTGCACGCGCTCCACGCTCGATACGCGTTTGATTCCCAAGGCCGCGGAAACCAGGCTCGTTTCCGCAGTGCCGGGCGGATCCGACAACGCGAAGCTTATCCTGGGTTCGCCCAAACCCGACGCGACAAAACCGGCATGCACACGCTCGAGCATTTCCACGAGCGGCTCCTTCCTGCTGGCGGCGAAGGTCGTGAACACGGCAATGTGCATCGGATTCATTCCGGGACGGCGCAGGAAGGCCGAAGTGCGTAATTTTCACCGCGTGGGATTTCCATCGCGTTAACATTTCGTTTCGATCGTTTTTTCGGCATTAACCGGGACGCAATCCAAATCCGCTAAAACCTGGGGGCTAATTCAAACGTCGAATTTTCCGGCAATGCACAAGAAGCGCCTGCAAATCCGGCCGATCGTCACCATCCTCGCCACCCTTCTCATACTCGGCTCGGCGATCTACGCAGTGCTGATGACGATCGCGCGCGAAGGCGACGCCCATCAGCAGGACATGGAACACCGCGTCATCGAATCCGCCTTGAACCAGCAGCGCATGAATCTCAGCAACACGCTCGTGCAGCAGGCCTATTGGGACAATGCATACGATGCCGTGGGGCCGCATCTTGACCTGAAATGGCTCGACAGGAATTTGGGACAGTCGGCACAGACAGCCGGCGTGCCGATATCCCTCGTTCTCAACCGGGACGCGCAGGTGATTTACCGCTTCAGCGCCAGCGGAACCGCAAACGACGCGGCGCTTCTCGAAGCAAGTCCGTCGATGGAAGCGCTGGCCGAACGGGCATTGAGCGTTCCCGTGCTCCCTCCGACGCCAGTGACCGCATTCGTGCGCGTTCGCGACCAAATCTATCTTGCCGCCATGGAGCGCATCGTTCCCAACGATGCACGTGCCGCGCGCCCGCTGGCTCGAAGCTATGTCCTCGCGAATCTCGTGCCATTTGACGCGGCAAGGCTGCGAACCCTGCAATCGGGATTCGGTATCGCGCCCCTGAGTCTGGCGGCACGGCCCAATCCTGGTCTCGGCGACGTCGTGCTGTTCGATGCGAACGCCGTGCCGCTTGGTCATCTGGGCTGGAGTCCGGCCCGGCCGGGCCGGGAATTCGCCAACGCCGCCGCACCCATGGCGCTGTCCTGCTTTGCACTTCTCGCCACGCTTCAACTCGTGGTCCTGCGTTCCTGGCTGCAGGCCGCGCAGCGGATGCGCGACGAGGGGGTGGCGAAGACCATGTTCCTCGCCAATGCGAGCCACGAACTGCGAACGCCCCTCAACGCCATCATCGGCTTTTCCGAATGCATGGTCGCCGAAATGTTCGGCCCAATCGACGCGCGCTACCGCGAATATGCGCGCGACATCCGCACGAGCGGACAGCTCCTGCTCGGAATCGTCAACGACGTGCTGGACCTCACCCATTTGAACAGCACGGCCGATATTGTCCTGGAGCCCGTCAAACTATCTGAGGCGCTGACAGGCGCTATGCGCATGCTGCGCGAATATGCCAAGGGGGACCGCATTACGATCGATTATGTCGACAATTCGGACGGCGTGGAGGTCGCAGCCAACGAAAAGGCTCTCTGCCAGATCCTGCTCAACCTCGGCTCCAACGCGGTCAAGTTCAGCCCGCCGCACACGACCGTCGATATCGCCCTGCAGCGCGGAGCGGACTTCGTCGATCTCGTCGTGCGTGACCGCGGCGCGGGCATTTCCGCTGAGAAGCTGCGCTTCATCGGCCAGCCTTTCTTCCAGGCGCATGAGACCTCTACGCGAAAACCGGGCAGCGGGCTTGGTCTCGCGATCGTGAAGAAACTCACGCAGCGGCTGGGGGGCGAGTTCACGATCGCCAGCGCTCCCGGCGCCGGCACCACTGTGACCGTACGGCTGCGCCAGCACCGGCCCGCCCCCGAGCCCCTGCGCGCCCGGGCGGCATAAGACTTTCCTTCATTTGGCGGGCGGTGCAGGCACTCCCGCGCCGATTTGAATCTCCCGCCAGGCGCGTCAGAATGCGCGGACCAAAAATGGGGCGCACATGACGGACAAATTCAAGGGTTTTCCCAAAGATTTCTTCGCCTTCTTCCGCGAATTGAAGGCGAACAACGAGCGTGCGTGGTTCGAAGCCAACAAGCAGCGCTTCCGCGACGTGGTGCAGGCGCCGATGAGCGATTTCATTGCGGCAGTGGCCCCGAGACTGGCGAGAGTGTCGAAGCACTTCACAGCGGATCCCCGGCCGAACGGCGGCTCCATGTTTCGCATCTACCGCGATGTGCGATTCTCCAAGGACAAACGTCCGTACAAGGAGCATGCCGCCTGCCATTTCCGCCACGAGCTCGGCAAGGACGCGCACGCGCCGGGCTTCTACATGCATTTCGCGTCCGGAGAGGTGTTCTTTGGCGGCGGATTGTGGATGCCGCCGCCCGACGCACTGATGAAGATCCGCGAGGCAATCGCGGCGAAGCCCGCTCAGTGGAAGCAGCTGCTCACCAACAGAGCCTTCACCGAACAATTCGGCGGCGTGCGCGGCGAAGCGCTGAGCCGCCCGCCGCGCGGTTTTGATCCGGCGCATCCTTTCATCGAAGACATCAAGAAGAAGAGTTTTTATGCGATGCACGAGGCGAGCCCGAAACTCGCTTCGACACCCCAGCTTGTCGACGAAGTCGCCGACACTTTCGCCGCCCTGAGCCCCTTGATGAAATTTCTCTGCGGCGCCGTCGGCGTGCCGTACTGAATGCTTCGACAAACTCAGAATGAGGAAGTGCCCTCACCCTGAGACAGTCTAAAGGCGCCTTGACGCCGGGACGGAGGCGACCTTAGCTCAATAGTCGGTTTGGGGACGCTTGAGGTGGCAATCGAACATTTCGATGTGCTGATCGTGGGTGCTGGCCTTTCCGGCATCGGTGCTGCCCATCACCTGCAGCGGCGATGCCCGAACAAGACCTACGCGATCCTCGAGGGACGGAGTGCCACTGGCGGAACTTGGGACCTGTTCCGTTATCCCGGCATCCGCTCCGATTCCGACATGTACACGATGGGCTATTCCTTCCGTCCTTGGACCAATCCCAAGGCGATCGCCGACGGCCCGTCGATCCTCAACTACATCCGCGACACGGCAAAGGAAGCCGGCATCGACCGTCACATCCGCTTCGGCCATTGGGTCACGCGCGCGTCGTGGTCGTCGGACGACGCCGTGTGGACGGTCGAGGCCGCACGGAAGCCATTGCAGGACGGCGCGCCCGAAGAGGTCGTGCGCTTCACCTGCAATTTCCTTTTCATGTGTTCGGGCTATTACCGCTACACCGCGGGTTATCTTCCGGATTTCCAGAGCATCGAGCGCTTTCGCGGGCTCATCGTGCACCCGCAAAAGTGGCCCGAAGGACTAGATTACGCCGGCATGCGCGTCATTGTGATCGGCAGCGGCGCCACTGCGGTGACGCTGGTGCCGGAACTGGCGAAAACCGCCCGGTATGTGACGATGCTGCAGCGCTCGCCGACCTATATCGTCTCGCGTCCCGAGCAGGATGCGTTCGCGAACTGGCTGCGCACGCACCTGCCGGCGAAGCTGGCCTACACCATCACCCGCTGGCGGCTGGTATTGCTCGGCATGTGGTTCTTCCGTCTGTGTCGGAAGAAGCCCGAGCAGGTGAAGGACATGATCAAGAAAGGCGTGCGCGCCGAGCTCGGGCCCGATTACGATGTCGAGACGCATTTCACGCCGCGCTACAATCCTTGGGACCAGCGGCTTTGCCTCGTCCCCGATGCCGATCTTTTCCATGCGATGAAAAGCGGCCGCGCCTCCATCGTCACCGACCACATCGAACGTTTCACGGAGAAGGGGCTAAAGCTCGAATCCGGCAGCGAAATCGAGGCCGACATCATCGTCACCGCGACCGGTCTCGTCATGGAATTGCTCGGCGGCATGGAGGTGAGCGTCGACGGCGAACGGATCGACTTCTCGAAAACGCTCAACTACCGCGGCGCGATGTATAGCGGCGTGCCCAATCTCGCCTCCGCCTTCGGCTACACCAACGCATCGTGGACGCTGAAATGCGATCTCACCTGCGAATATGTCTGCCGGCTCTTGAACACGATGGACAGACGCGGGCTTCGCCAATGCACGCCGCGCAACAACGACCCCCTGATGCCGACCGTACCCTGGCTGGATTTTTCCTCCGGCTATGTGCAGCGGGCGATGGCGCGCTTCCCCAAGCAGGGAACGCGCGCGCCGTGGAAGCTCTACCAGAACTACGCGCTCGATATTGTGAGCCTGCGATACGGGAAGATGGAGGACGGCGTGCTGGAGTTCTCGAATCCGGTGCCGGCGAACCTGAACTCAGGAACCCAGAAACTGGCGGGATAAATTTTGTTCTGAACGGGCAGTTTACTCCGTCCGTTTCACGCGGTGTGTCTTTTTGCGCCGATCACGCTCCAGGAATCTGTCCCGTACGTGGGCGAAGAATCGCGGCGGCAAGGTGCCGTACACGACGGTGGTTTCTCCCGGTATCGGGCGGAGGTCCGGTCCTGGCCAGACAAACTCATTAGCTTCGGTGACGACTACCCATGAATTTTCGGAGTCGAGTCGGAGGCGCGTTTTGGTTTCCGCCGGGATTTCGACAGCATCTGCCGGGATGTCTGGCGCACTGTGCGTGATCGGCAGAACGAGGATTCGCTGTTCGTCGTCCTCATCGGCAATCGCCAGGATGATGGCGCAGGGCCGATCTTTGGAGCCTTCCTCGTGGCCACGATCCGCTTCCCTCTTCCAGAGATAGGAATAGCGGATGATGAGGCCGGGATGAGGTGAGGGAAGGTTCACGCCTTCCAGTTTTCGATCTCATCGTCGAGATGAGCATACTCGTCGGGTACTTTGGCTGCGCGGATGGCCTTCACCTGAGATTCGGTTAGTTCGCCGACCTCAACAATACGCCGGTCGCGGCGTTTGAGCCGATGGAACTCCGCCGCCGACAACAGGACCGTTCGTTCACGTCCGTTTTTTGTGATGGCTACCGGCTTTGTCAAAGCCATGTCCTGATACACGCCAACGTTGCGGTGAAATTCAGCAGCCGTAACGGTAATGGTGTCTTCGGTTGCCATTAGCAAAAACTCCTTACATTGGCGAATGTACGCGCAATCCGCATTTTTCCAAACTATATTGATTTTGTTCTCTTTATGTTCCAGTTTGCTGCGTACGGCCTGTCGGTCAGGCAGCGGGCAGAATGATGAACGCTGCAGCGGAGAAAATTGCTTTCCTGCGTGCGTCCCTTGCCAGAACGGGGCTGGACGGGCTGGAAGCACATGCCCGCATGCCTCTCGGCCATGCTGCGGCCGATCTGTGCCTCAAAGGCGGCGTTCAGAAGGGCACGCTGCACGAGATTTTCCCGGCCGCGGCTGGGGATGAGGCGGCGGCGAGCGGCTTTGCTGCGGCGCTTTCCGCGCGCGTGGCCGCGAGGAAACGCATGCTCTGGATCCGGCACGATTTCGCAGCGCTCGAAGAGGGCGAGCTTTCGGCTTTGGGGCTGCTCGAATTGGGGCTCGATCCCACGCAGATGCTTCTGTTGCGCGCGGCCGATGCAGGTTCGGTGCTGCGTGCCGCGGGCGACGCGCTGTCCTGCAAGGCGCTCGGCGCCGTCGTGATGGAAATTCCGGGTACGCCGAAAATCCTCGATCTCGCCGCGAGCCGCAGGCTCGTGCTGGCCTCAGCACAAACGGGCGTGACCGTCTTTCTTCTGCGCCCGATGGCCGAACCCGACGCAAGCGCCGCGGAGACGCGCTGGCTCATCCGCGCCGCGTGCTCCTCCGACAAAAATGAGAATTGGGGCAGCCCCCTCTTCGAAACGGATCTCGTGCGCAACCGGCATGGGCGTACGGGACATTGGGTAATGGAATGGAGTTGTGACGATGGCCACTTCCGCGCGGCGGATTCTGGCGCTGTGGTTTCCGCGCCTTCCGACCGACCGGCTCAAGCGGCGAGGAAAAGCGAGGGCCGCGCACCCCGCGTCGCCTGAGCCTCTCGTCATTGTCGCGAAGATCGACAATGCACTGCGTCTCCTGGCGCTCGACCGTAAGGCAGCCTCGCTCGGGCTTCGCCCGGGCATGCCGCTTGCCGATGCGCGCGCGATGCTGCCGACGCTCGAGGTGGTGAATGCGGACGAAACGGCGGATCGCGCGCTTCTCGAGAGCATCGCCGATTGGTGCGAACATTTCACGCCGCTCGTCGCCATCGATTCCCCGCACGGACTCCTGCTCGACATTACCGGCGCCTCCATCTCTTCGGCGGCGAAGAGGCTCTGTTCTCCCGCATCCGTGCGAGTCTGTCGAAACAGGGCTTTGCGGTGCAGGGCGCGATTGCGGGATCGGTTGTCGCCGCGCATGCGCTGGCCCGCTATCAGAGCAACGCCATCGTGCCGTCGGGCGGAGAAACAGGCGCCATGGCGCCGCTTCCCGTCGAGGCCCTCGAACTCGATCCGGCGGTGACGCATGCGTTCCGTCATGCGGGGCTCAAAACGATCGATCAGGTGGCGGCCCGCAAACGTGGCGAACTCACCGCGCGGTTCGGCGCGCGGATGATCTTTCTGCTCGACCAGGCGCTCGGCCGCGCGGAGAAGCCGATCTCGCCGCGCGCGGCCCTTCCCGATTATTCGGCCGAGCGGATTTTCGCCGAACCCGTCGTCGCGGAAGACGTCATCCTCGAAACGCTGCGCACTCTCGCTGCATCGCTGGGTCGCCTGCTTGCCGAACGCGGCGAAGGCGCCAGGCGTATGGAGGCCGTCTTCTTCCGCGCCGATGGAAAGGTGCGCCGCCTCGCGGTCGAAACCGGCAGCCCCATACGCGATTCGGCGATCATCGCCCGGCTCTTTCGCGAAAGGCTCGATGCGCTCGCCGATCCGCTCGATCCCGGATTCGGCTTCGATCTCATCCGTCTTTCTGCCGACCGCGCCGAACGCTGCGATGCGGGAACGTCCTCCTTCGATTCGCGCGCGAACGAGGAGAAGGAGATAGCGTTTCTGATCGACCGGCTCGCCACGCGTTTCGGTCCACAGCGCATTCTCTCTTTCCGGCCGAACGAGACGCATATTCCCGAAGCGGCCGAAATCGCGCTGCCTGCGCAGACGTCCGAAAATTCCAGATTTTCCTGGAAAGCGATCCGCGGAGAGGACGAGGCTCCACGTCGTCCCTTGCGTCTGTTTGCGCGGCCCGAACCGATCGAAGCGATGGCCGAAGTGCCGGATGGACCGCCGCGGTGCTTCCGTTGGCGGCGCGTGCTGCGCGAAGTCACTTTCGCGGAAGGCCCCGAACGCATCGCGATGGAATGGTGGCGTCAGCAGGAGCCGCAGCCGACGCGCGACTATTACCGCGTGGAGGATGCAAGCGGCCGACGCTTCTGGCTTTACCGCGACGGGCTCTACGGGCGCGAAATCGCTGCTCCGTGCTGGTTCCTGCACGGGCTGTTCGCATGAGTGCTTTCGCCGAGATCGCGGCCACCACCAATTTCTCATTCCTGCGCGGCGCCTCCCATCCCAAGGAGCTGATGGCAGCGGCGGCGCTCCACGGCCTCGCTGCCATCGGCATCGCCGACCGCAATACGCTTGCCGGCGTCGTCCGCGCCTATGAAGGGCTGAACGAGATTCGCGAGAAGACGGGAACGGCGCTGAAGCTGCTCGTCGGGGCGCGACTCGTTTTTGTGGACGGCACGCCCGACATTCTCGCCTATCCCACAGACCGGCCGGCCTATGGCCGACTTTGCCGGCTTTTGAGCGTGGGCAAGCTGCGCGCCGCGAAGGGCGAATGCATCCTCACGCTTGACGATCTCTTCGAATGGCAGGAAGGACTTTTGCTCGTGGTCATGCCCGCGCATCCCGCGCGCGCAGATGCAAGAGGCGATCCGTTCAGGAAATCGTGGAATACTTCGCCTCCGCACCCCCTCCGCCTCGCCCGGCCTGAAGCCGGGGGAGGAAATGGACGCACACACGATTTTCCTCCCCCGTTTGCGGGGGAGGTGGCGCGCGCGCACTTCGCGGGCGCGCCGGAGGGGGCCATCGCATGCGAGCACCTTCTCCCGCTACTCGAAACGCTTTCCTCCTTGGCACCCGGGCGCGTGTGGCTCGGCGCCTCCATCCTTCATCGCGGCGACGATGAGCGGCGCCTACGGAAACTCACGCGTGTGGCACGCGAAGCCGGCGTTCCGCTCATCGCGACCAACGACGTTCTCTATCATGCGGCCGAGCGACGCGCGCTGCAGGACATCGTCACCTGCATTCGCGAGCACCTGACGCTCGACGAAGCCGGCCGCCGGCTCGAGCCCAATGCCGAGCGCCACCTGAAGCCTCCCGAAGAAATGGCCGCGTTGTTTCGCGAGACGCCCGAGGCGATTGCCGAAACGATCCGCTTTGCCGGGCGCATCCATTTTTCACTCGACCAGATCAAATACAATTATCCCGATGAGCCGGTGCCGAAGGGCAAGACGGCACAGCAGCATCTGGAAGACCTTTCCTGGGAAGGCGCCAAGAAACGCTATCCCGACGGCATTCCTGAGAGGGTGCACGCGGCTCTCGAGAAGGAACTCGCGCTCATCGCACACCTCGATATCGCGCCCTACTTCCTGACCGTCAACGACATTGTGGGCTTCGCCAGGAGCCGGGAGATTCTCTGCCAGGGCCGCGGCTCGGCCGCGAATTCCGCCGTCTGCTATGCGCTCGGCATTACGGCCGTCGACCCCACACAGATCGATCTTCTGTTCGAACGTTTCGTTTCGCAGGAACGACGGGAGCCGCCCGATATCGACGTCGATTTCGAGCATGAGCGGCGCGAGGACATCATCCAGGATGTGTACGAGCGTTATGGCTCGCATCGCGCCGCGCTGACGGCAACGGTCATCTGCTATCGCCCACGCAGCACCATCCGCGAAGTCGGCAAGGTGTTCGGCCTCACCGAAGACGTGACCACGGCGCTGGCGAGCGGGGTGTGGGGAAGCTGGGGCAGCAGCCTCAGGGATAGCGAGGTGAAACAGGGAAGATTCGATCCCGCCAACGAAACGGTCGCGCGCGCGGTCGGCGCCGCCAATGCGCTGATCGGCTTTCCCCGTCATCTCTCGCAGCATGTGGGCGGCTTCGTGCTGACGCGCGACCGTCTCGACGAGATCGTGCCCATCGGCCCCGCCGCAATGGAGAAACGCTATTTCATCGAATGTGACAAGGACGACATCGATACGCTGATGATGATGAAGGTAGATGTGCTGGCGCTCGGCATGCTCACCTGCATTCGCAAGGCCTTCGAGCTCATCGCCGCCCATGAAGGAAGGCGCTACACGCTGGCGAGCGTTCCGCGCGAAGATCCTCAGGTCTACGAGATGCTGTGCAAGGCCGATGCGATCGGCGTGTTCCAGGTGGAAAGCCGCGCGCAGATGAACATGCTGCCGAGGCTCGCGCCCAAAAAATTCTACGATCTCGTCATCGAAGTGGCGATCGTGCGGCCCGGACCCATCCAGGGCGACATGGTTCATCCCTATCTGCGACGCCGCAGCGGCCGCGAACCCGTCGATTATCCCTCGCCTTCGCCGGAACACGGGCCGCCGGACGAATTGCGGAACGTGCTCAGCAAGACGCTCGGCGTGCCGCTGTTCCAGGAACAGGCGATGAAGCTCGCCATCGTGGCGGCGGGTTTCACGCCGGGAGAGGCCAACGGGTTGCGCCGGGCGATGGCGACGTTCCGCAATCTCGGCACCATCGACCAGTTCCGCCACAAGATGATCTCGGGCATGACCGCGCGCGGCTATGCGCAGGATTTCGCCGAGCGCTGCTTCAAGCAGATCGAGGGATTCGGCAGCTACGGCTTCCCCGAGAGCCATGCTGCGAGCTTCGCCCATCTCGTCTACATCTCGGCCTGGATCAAGCGATTCCATCCGGCCGCTTTCGCCTGCTCGCTGCTCAATTCCCAGCCGATGGGATTCTACGCGCCGGCCGAGATCGTGCGCGACGCGCGCGAGCATGATGTCGAGGTACGCCATGTCGATGTGAATTTCAGCGAATGGGACAACACGCTCGAACATTGCGCAGGCGGCGCGCTCGCGTTGCGCCTCGGATTGCGGCAGATCGACGGCTTCCGCGAAGAGTGGGCGGAAATTCTGATCGCGGCGCGCGGCAACGGCTATGCCGATGTCGACAGCCTGGCGCGGCGCACGCATCTGCCCAAACGCGCGCTCGTCATTCTCGCGGAAGCCGACGGGTTTCAATCACTGTCCGTCGATCGCCGCGAGAGCCTGTGGGCGGTCCGGCGCCTCGCTGACGACGATGCATTGCCGTTGTTCCAGGCGCAATATGTGGAGGAGCAGGGGGCGGAGGAGATCGCGCCCCTGCCGCTCATGCCGCTGGGCGAGCATGTGCTTGCCGATTACCGGATGCTGCGCCTGTCGCTGCGGGCGCATCTGATGCACTTCCTGCGCGAGCTGTTCGACGGCGAAGGCATAATGAGCTGCGCAGAGGTCGCGAAAGCCGCGGACGGCGCGCGGGCAGGCTGCGCCGGTATCGTGCTCACGCGCCAGATGCCGGGCGATGCGGGCGTCGTCTTCATCACGCTGAGCGACGAGACGGGCACGGCCAATGTGGTGGTGTGGCCGAGGCTCGTCGAAAAGTTCCGGCGCGCGATCATGGGCGGGCGTCTGTTGCTCATCGAAGGAAAAATCCAGCGCAGTCCCGAAGACGTGGTGCATCTGGTGGCCGAACGCATCCTCGACCGCACGCAGGAACTCGACCGCATCTCGGAGGATGACAGCGAGCCGCCGCTCCCCGCGCGGGACACCGCTCCCATGCACCGCCATCCGCGCAATGTCCGCATAGTTCCCCGCTCGCGCGATTTTCATTGATACCGCTTGCATCGGATGCGAGAGGGCAATATCTTACTTTCGTCTTACCTCGGAACGCCCATGGCAAATTCGCAAAAACTCACAACGACCGTATCGACGAAAGGCCAGGTCATTCTCCCCAAAACCATCCGGCAACAGCGCCATTGGAACGCCGGCACGCGGCTCGTGGTGGAGAACACGCCGGATGGCGTGCTCCTGACCGCCGCTCCCCTTTTTGCGCCTACCCGGCCGAAGGATGTCTTCGGTTCGCTTGGCCATGCCGGGCGCCCAAAGACGCTGGAAGAGATGGAGGCAGGCATCGCAGCCGAGGCCAGGCGCCGCCATGCTCGCCATCGATACTAACGTCATAGTCCGCTATCTGACCGGCGATCATCCGGCACAATCCGCAAAGGCCAGAGCGCTGATCGACGCCAACGACGTTTTCGTCTGCACGACGGTCCTTCTCGAAACCGAAGGGGTGCTGCGCAGCATCTATGGCTACGCACCTGCGCGACTCGCAAAATCGCTGGCCGACTTTGCCGGACTCCCGCGCGTCACGCTGGAAGATCTCGCTTTGGCGGCCAGCGCGCTTGACCGGATGGCCAAGGGCATGGATTTGGCGGACGCGCTTCACCTGCTGCAATCGGAAGGATGCGAAGCCTTCATGACGTTCGATGCGCGCTTCGCCAGAGCGGCCAACCACCTTGGCGGCGAACTGAAGGTCCGCGCCCTGTAGCTGACCTCTACTGCGGCGGAATTCCGAGAAGCGCGAGAAGCGGACGTTCGAGGAATTCGACCGGAATCTGCACGAGATAGTGGAAGAGATTGATCCCGATCAGCGGGAGAAGAATGAACAGCAAGATGAGCAGCAACATGCCGAAGCGGTTGAGCTGCGCGAGCGCGAGCGAAAATGGCTGCGGCAGAAGCCCCACTGCGACCCTTCCGCCGTCGAGTGGCGGAACCGGCAGGAGATTGAACACCGCCAACACGAGATTGATCTCGACGGATGTCCAAAGCAGTTCGAGAGCGAGCGGATGCGCCTTGCCGCCGAGTTGCCATGCGCCGAACAGGAGGAGCGCGGAAATGAGCGCGAGCAGGATGTTCATGCCGGGTCCCGCCGCCGCCACCCATACCATGTCGCGCTTGGGATGCCGGAGTGCTGCGAAATTCACCGGCACCGGTTTCGCATAGCCGAAGACGAAACCCGCATGCGACAGCAACAAAAGCCCGGGCAGCAATATCGTCCCGAAGAGGTCGACGTGGCGCAGCGGGTTGAGCGAGATGCGCCCCGCGCGCGCCGCCGTATCGTCGCCGAAGTGACGCGCCGCGTAGCCATGGGCGGCCTCGTGCAGCGTGATGGCGACGATGATGGGGACGGCGACAAGCGCCACCTGTTCGACACTCTGCAACGGATCGGCCATTTTGTTGCCCCCTGGCCGCCCGCAAGAGGCCGCTCCCGACTATATTCCCTGGAAAGCCCGAATGTCAGAGCCGCGGGGGTCGCTCAACGGCGTAGATCCACGACGCGCGCCGGCTTGCCACGGGCGCCGATTTCCGTATATGACCCCCGCTCTTTCGGGTCGCCCGGCGTACAGGGCATGCCGTGGCGGCCCCGAACGCGCCCGTGGCCGGGCTTCGCCCCGGCCGGCCAACTCCAGGAGACCGCAAAATGCCCAAGCTGAAGACCAAATCGGGCGCGAAGAAGCGCTTCAAATTCACCGCCAAAGGCAAGCTCAAGCACGGCCAGGCCGGCAAGCGCCACGGCATGATCAAGCGTTCCAACGAGCAGATCCGCGAGCTTCGGGGCACGACCGTCATGTCGGCTTCCGAAACCCAGCGCGTCCGCCGCTGGATGCCGTATTCGGCTTGAAGGAGGCACGACCATGTCCCGCGCCCCCCGCGCCGTCCCCTCGCATCTCCGCCGCAAGCGCGTCCTGAAGCAGGCCAAGGGCTTCCGCGGCCGCCGCAAGAACAACATCACCACGGCCAATGCCGCGGTCGACCGTTCGATGCAGTACGCCTATATCGGCCGCAAGCTGAAGAAGCGGAACTTCCGCGCGCTCTGGATCCAGCGCATCAACGCGGCGTGCCGTCTTCACGGGTTGACCTACAGCCGGTTTATCAGCGGGCTCGCGCGCGCCGGCATCGAACTCGACCGCAAGGTCCTGGCCGATCTGGCGGTGCGCGAACCCGAAGCGTTCAAGGCTCTGGCGGAGCAGGCGCAGGCGTAGCCTCCCTGCCGAGCGTTTGTCCGTTCTCCATCACGGCCCCCCGGGACAGGCATGCGTCACGCATGAGCGAGATCGACTCTCTCGAACGTCAAATCTTCGACGCGATTGGCAGCGCCGGGGACGAAGCCGCACTCGAGGCGGTGCGCGTGTCGGCGCTCGGCAAGAAGGGCTCGGTCAGCGAGCTTCTGAAATCGCTGGGCGGCATGAGTCCCGAAGAGCGGCGCGGGAAGGGGCCGTTGTTCAACGGTTTGCGGGACCGCACCGCAGCGGCGATCGCGGAACGAAAAGCCGCGCTGGCACGAGCGGCGCTGGACGCCAGGCTTTCCTTCGAGCGCATCGACGTGACACTGCCGCAGCGTCCGGAACCGCGCGGCTCCGTTCATCCCGTCAGCCAGGTGCAGGACGAGATCACTGCCATCTTCGCCGATCTGGGCTTCGCCGTCGCCGACGGTCCCGACGTCGAATTCGACGAGTACAATTTCACCAAACTCAACATTCCGCCCGACCATCCCGCGCGGCAGATGCACGACACGTTCTACGTCTCGCGCCAGAGCGACGGCTCGCGTCATGTCCTGCGCACGCATACGAGCCCGGTGCAGGCTCGCGTGATGCTTTCGCAGAAGCCGCCGATCCGCGTCATCGTGCCGGGGCGCACCTACCGCCGGGATTCGGACGCGACGCATACCCCGATGTTTCATCAGCTCGAGGCGCTCGTCATTGATGAGGAGACGCATCTCGGACATCTGCGCTGGGTGGTCGAGGAATTTTGCAGCGCCTTCTTCGAAGTCGATGGCATCGAACTCCGCGCGCGCCCTTCCTATTTTCCGTTTACCGAGCCGAGCGTCGAATGGGACATGCGTTGTGACCGCTCGGGCGGGCAGATCAAATTTGGCACCGGCAACGACTGGCTCGAGCTTGGCGGCTCAGGGATGGTGCATCCGCGCGTGCTCGAAATGTGCGGGATCGATCCCGAACGCTATCAGGGCTTTGCCTTCGGCTTCGGCATCGACCGCATGGCGATGCTGAAATACGGCGCGCCGGATCTGCGCGCCTTCTTCGAATCCGATCTCCGCTGGCTCAGGCATTTCGGTTTCGCCGCGCTCGACCTTCCGACCCTTGACGGAGGCTTGAGCCGATGAAATTCACGCTCTCCTGGCTCAAGAGGCATCTCGACACCGATGCGCCCGCGCGCACGATTGCGGACAAGCTCACCAATATCGGTCTCGAAGTGGAATCGCTGGAGGACCGGGGCGCGGCGCTCAAGGACTACATCGTCGCGCACGTCGTCTCGGCCGAAAAGCATCCCAACGCCGACAAGCTGAAGCTTTGCCGCATCGATACGGGCAGCGACATCGTGCAGGTCGTGTGCGGCGCACCCAACGCGCATACCGGCATGAAGGGGGTGTTCGCGCGGGCCGGTCTCGTCATTCCCCATTCGGGCGAGACACTGAAAGTGTCGAACATTCGCGGCGTCGAATCGCGCGGCATGCTGTGCTCGGAGCGCGAACTTCTGTTGTCCGACGAGCATGAAGGCATCATCGAATTGGACGCCGCCGCGGAGATCGGCACACCCGCGGCGCGCGCGCTCGGCCTCGACGATCCCGTCTTTGATGTCGCAATCACCCCCAACCGCGGCGACTGCACGAGCGTTGTGGGCATCGCGCGCGATCTCGCTGCGGCAGGACTCGGGCGACTGAAGAACAGCGCGGTCGAGCCCGTGAAAGGTGCATTCCCTTCACCCATCGGTATCGGATTGAATTTTCCGCACGGCGCAGAGAACGCCTGCCCCGTTTTCGCCGGCCGGATCGTCCGCAACGTGCGCAACAGGCAGAGCCCCGACTGGCTCCAGAAACAATTGCGCGCGATCGGCCTGCGTCCGATTTCGGCGCTGGTCGATGTGACGAATTTCATCGCCAACGACCGCGGACGTCCGCTGCACGTGTTCGACGCCGACAAGCTCGCGGGCAACATGCAGGCGCGGCTTGCATGCGAGGGCGAGACGGTGGCGGCGCTCGACGGCAGGACCTACGCCCTCGATTCCGAAACCATCGTCATTGCCGACGCGCAGCGTGCGCTCAGCATTGCCGGGGTGATGGGCGGCGAAGATACGGGTTGCACGGACGAGACCCGCAATGTCTTCGTCGAATCCGCGTGGTTCGATCCCAAGCGCATCGCGGCCGCTGGACGCAAGCTCGGCATACAATCCGATGCGCGCTACCGGTTCGAGCGCGGCACCGATCCCGAATTCGTGGTGCCGGGCCTCGAACTGGCGACCAGGCTCATCCTCGAATTCTGCGGCGGCGAGCCGGGGGAGATCGTGGTGGCGGGCGCGCCGCCGCAATGGCGCCGCGAAATCGCGTTTTCCGCAAGCACCGTGCGGCGCCTCGCAGGTATCGAAATCCCTGACCACGAGATACGCCGTATACTGACGAGTCTGGGATTCGAAGGCAAGTACAGGGGGAAGGACATGCAAGTCGCGCCTCCCTCGTGGCGGAGCGACATCGAGGGCGCAGCCGATCTGGTCGAGGAAGTCGTGCGCATTCACGGGCTCGACCGCATTCCGGCGGTGCCCATGCTGCGCCCGCACGCCGTCTCGCGCGCGGTGCTCACGCCGTCGCAGAAACGGACGCGCCTCGCGCGGCGCACCCTCGCTGCGCGCGGCTTCAACGAGACCATTTCCTATTCCTTCATTGCGCGCGCGCAGGCGGCGCTGTTCGGCGGCGGCGACGAGGCGCGCCAGCTCGACAATCCGATCGCCGCGGACATGGATGCGCTCAGGCCGAGCGTTCTGCCGTCGCTTCTCGCCGCGGCCGGGCGCAACGCCGCGCGCGGATATGCCCAATCGATGCTGTTCGAGATCGGCGCCCAATTCGAAAGCGGCATGCCGGGCGCGCAGAAGATTGCCGCGGCGGGCGTGCGGCTTGGTCCGGCGTCGCGCAGTTGGACGAAGGACCAGCACGGCGCCGATACATTCGATGCGAAGGCCGACGCGCTGACCGTTCTCGAATCGGTCATGGGCGCGCCGATGAATGCGCCGATCAGGAGCGGTGCCCCCGGCTGGTACCATCCCGGGCGCTCCGGCACGCTTGCGCTCGGCACCAAGACATTGGCCTGTTTCGGCGAGCTTCATCCGGCGATCCTCGAAAGATTCGATCTGAAGGGTCCGGCCTCGGCGTTCGAGCTGTTTCTCGACGCCATTCCCGAGCCGAAAACGCGCAGCCGCACCCGCGCCGCGTTCCAGCCCTCGCCATTCCCTGCGGTCGAACGCGATTTTGCCTTTGTTGTCGATTCGAGCGTTACGGCAGACGAGATCGTGCGCAGCGCGCGCAATGCGGAGCGCGTCCTGGTCGAGCGCGTCGATGTATTCGACGCCTATGAAGGCACGGGTATTCCCGAAGGCAGGAAATCGCTCGCCATCTCCGTGCGCCTGCAACCCAGGGAGCGCACCCTGACCGATGCGGAAATCGAAGCGGTGGCGCAGAGGATCGTTGCCGCGGTCGGCAAGGCGACCGGCGGCACATTGCGGACCTGATCGCGTCGCAATCCGGCCATACGCGCGGGCCAGCCTCTTCGCGGCCGGGGAGGACTTCATGACCGCCAAATTCGATCTCGTCGTGATTGGCGCGAGTTTCGCGGGGCTCGCCTGCGCGCGCACGGCCGCGTTGCGCGGATTGAGCGTCGCCGTGCTCGACGCCAAGCCCGAAGCGGGCGCGCGCGTGCGGACCACCGGCATCCTCGTCAAGGAGGTCACGGACGCGTTCGATTTGCCTTCTCACTGCATGAGCAAAATTCGCGGTGTCCGGCTCTATTCCCCGCGAGGGCGCTCTCTCGATCTTCACGCGCCGGGCTATTTCTTTCAGGCGACGGACACAGCGGCGCTTCTGCGCTGGCTCGCGGCGGAAACCGGACGCGCGGGCGCCACGCTTCTGTTCGGACAGAAATTCGAAGACGGATGCGCCGACGGGTCCGGTGTGACGATTTCGAAACTCGGAATCCAGGCGAGCTGGCTTGTAGGCGCGGACGGCGCGCGTTCGCGCGTCGCGGAATTCTTCCGGCTCGGGCGAAACAGGCGGTTTCTTGCCGGCGCGGAGTTGGAGTGCGAACCCGTCGCGTCGCTCGATCCACGCTTCCTGCACTGCTTCGCCGATAGCGCGATCGCGCCCGGCTATATCGGCTGGGCGTTGGCAGGACATGGCATGTCCCAATTCGGCGCCGCCGCACGGCTTGGGCACAAGCCGCGCCTTGCCGCGCTGACCACGCGCGTGAAGAGCATCCTGGGCATCGAAGCTCTCTCGGTGGTCGAGCGGCGAAGCGGGCTCATTCCCACCGGCGGCCCCGTGTCACCTTTGGGCCGCGGGCGCGTGT
This sequence comes from Rhizomicrobium sp., assembly GCA_036495845.1. Lineage (GTDB taxonomy): Bacteria > Pseudomonadota > Alphaproteobacteria > Micropepsales > Micropepsaceae > Rhizomicrobium. The sequence goes on along the minus strand of DASXMF010000172.1, from coordinate 9,327 downwards.
TGCTGGTCGGCGATGCGGCGGGTCTGGTCTCGCCGCTGACGGGCGGCGGCATTCACACAGCCCTTCACTACGGACGCCGCGCCGCACAACTCATCAGCGATCACCTGTGCGACCGCGGCCCGCATCCCCTTGCGGCTTTGTCGGCAGAGATTCCGCGCTATCGGCTCAAGCGGGTTCTGCGTGGTGTGCTCGATCTGGCGCCGCCCAATTGGTCGATCGATCTGATGCTGATGACGCCGCCGGTGCGCGCCGTCGCACAGCGCATCTATTTCCACCGCCGAAGCGGCGACTGGGATGAATTCGAACCGTGGCAGCAGGAATTCGAGCGTCAATCTTTCGAACCGCAACCGGAGAAGGCCCCAAAGCAAACCTTGCGGTGTGCGTGAGTAAGAACTTTCGCTTCTACCCCTCACCCAAGCCCGAGCAGAATTCGCCACCCGTATCTGCAACCCTCTCCCACAAGGGGAGAGGGTGATCGGAGTGCTGCATCAATGCAGGAAATTCAGCGCGTAGACTTCCCTCTCCCCTTGTGGGAGAGGGGTTCAAGGCGAAGTCTCTCGACCGCCTGGGCGCGGGTGAGGGGTGACAGGATAACGTAATTTCGATGACCTCTGATCCCACCCGCGTATTCGACAAGAAATCTGCCCTCGCCTTCATCGTTGCCTTCGGCGTGGTGAGCCTGTTCGCCGACATGGCCTACGAAGGCATGCGCGCGATCTCCGGTCCGTTCCTCGGTTTGCTCGGAGCAAGCGCCGCGATCATCGGGATTGTTGCGGGGACAGGAGAGCTTGCGGGCTATCTGCTGCGCCTCGTCTCGGGAAACCTGGCGCAAAGGAGTGGCGCCTATTGGCCGATCGCAGTGGCCGGCTACGCCATCCAGATGGCGGCGGTGCCTGCGCTGGCGCTCGCCGGCAGTTGGCCGGTCGCTGCGATTCTCATCATTCTCGAACGCACCGGCAAGGCGGTGCGCAATCCCGCAGCGAATACGATGATGAGCCATGCGGGCGAAGAGATCGGACAGGGTTGGGCCTTTGGTCTGCACGAAGCTCTGGACCAATTCGGCGCGCTGGCCGGTCCGCTGATATCGGCGCTCGTGCTGGCGCATCACGGCCGCTATCGCGACGCTTTCCTGTGGCTCGGCGTGCCGGCGGCCCTGACGATCCTCCTCGTACTGATTGTGGCGCTGCGCTTTCCGGTTGCGGCGAGAATTCCGCCGGTCCCCGCGGAGGATCCCGGCCGCCATCTGTCGCAAATCTTCTGGCTTTACGCAGCCTCCGCGGCGCTGATTGCGTTCGGCTTCGCCGATTTTCCACTCATCGCCTATCATTTCGGCAAAGCGCATACGGTATCTGCGGCCCTGGTTCCCGTTTTCTATGCCGGGGCGATGGGAACGAGCGGCGCGGCCTCGCTTCTCTTTGGCCGCTGGTTCGATGCGCGGGGCCTCGGTGTCATGGTTCCCGGCCTCCTCATCGGGGCATTCGTGGCACCGCTCGTTTTTCTCGGCGGATTTGTCCCTGCCTTGATCGGCACGCTGTTGTGGGGCGCGGCGCTCGGCGTGCAGGGGTCGGTGATGTCTGCCGCGATCGCGCGGATGGTCCCCGCCCATGGGCGCGCGCGCGCCTTCGGCGTCTTCACCGCGATATTTGGCATCGCCTGGTTTCTCGGCAGCGCAGCTCTCGGCGCACTCTATGATGTTTCGAGGGTCTGGCTGGTCGCCGTCTCGGTAACGCCGCAGCTTCTGGCGCTCGCGCCGCTGCTCCTCGCTCTGAGGCAATCAAGGCGCACCTGAGCGCGGTTGGAATTGCCGGCGCGGGGATGCTAGACGACGCCCCGCCGTGACCGACCTCGCCCATATCCGCAATTTCTCCATCATCGCCCATATCGATCATGGAAAATCGACCCTTGCCGACCGGCTGATCCAGGTCTGCGGCGGGCTCTCCGCGCGCGAAATGAAGGAGCAGGTGCTCGATTCCATGGACATCGAGCGCGAGCGCGGCATCACCATCAAGGCGCAGACCGTGCGTCTCGAATACCGCGCAAAGGACGGTCAGCCCTACACGCTCAACCTGATGGATACGCCGGGGCATGTGGATTTCGCCTATGAGGTCTCCCGCTGTCTCGCCGCTTGCGAGGGCGCGCTGCTCGTGGTCGATGCGAGCCAGGGCGTGGAGGCCCAGACGCTCGCCAATGTCTACCAGGCGATCGAGGCCAATCTCGAAATCGTTCCGGTGCTCAACAAGATCGACCTGCCCGCGGCCGAGCCGGATCGCATTCGCCAACAGATCGAAGACGTCATCGGTCTGGACGCGTCCAATGCGATCCCGATTTCCGCAAAGACGGGCCTGAACATCGACGCGGTGCTCGAAGCCGTCGTGCATCGTCTACCGCCGCCGAAGGGCGCAGGCGACGCGCCGCTCAAGGCGCTGCTCGTCGACAGCTGGTACGATTCCTATCTGGGGGTCGTGGTGCTGGTGCGCGTCGTCGACGGCGAACTGAAGAAAGGCCAGCGCGTGCGCATGATGGCCGCGGATGCGGTCTATCAGGTTGACCGCGTGGGCGTCTTCACGCCCAAGCAGGTGGCCGTCGATTCGCTCGGCCCCGGGGAAATCGGCTTCATCACCGCCCAGATCAAGGAAGTCGCCGACACCCAGGTGGGCGACACCTTGACCGACGAGCGCAAGGGGACCGACACGCCGCTCCCCGGCTTCAAGCCCGCCCAGCAGGTGGTGTTCTGCGGCCTCTTTCCCATGGACGCTGCCCTCTTCGAAGATCTGCGCGACGCGCTCGGCAAGCTGCATCTGAACGATGCGAGCTTCACCTACGAAACCGAAACGTCAGCCGCTCTCGGTTTCGGCTTTCGCTGCGGCTTCCTCGGCCTTCTGCATCTCGAGATCGTGCGCGAGCGGCTGACGCGCGAATTCAACCTCGAGCTGATCGCGACCGCGCCCTCGGTCATCTATCGCATTCACCGCACCGACGGCACGATGAAGGAATTGCACAACCCCGCCGATATGCCCGATCCCGTCTACATCGCTTCCATCGAGGAACCGTGGATCAAGGCGACGATCCTCGTGCCGGACGAACATCTGGGCTCGGTGCTGAAGCTTTGCGAAGACCGCCGCGGCCGGCAGATCGAGCTCACCTATGCCGGCAGCCGCGCCATGGTCGTCTACCGCCTGCCGCTCAACGAGGTGGTGTTCGATTTCTACGACCGGCTCAAATCGGTGAGCCGCGGCTATGCGAGCTTCGACTATCACATCGAAGGCTATGAGGAAGGCGATCTCGTCAAGATGTCTATCCTCGTCAATGGCGAGCCGGTCGATGCGCTCTCCATCATCGTCAACCGCGCGCGCGCCGAAGCGCGCGGCCGCGCCATGTGCGAGAAACTGAAGGACCTCATTCCGCGGCACCTGTTCCAGATTCCGGTGCAGGCGGCGATCGGCGGGCGCATCGTCGCGCGCGAGACGATCAAGGCGCTCCGAAAAGACGTCACCGCGAAATGCTACGGCGGCGACATCACCCGCAAGCGCAAGCTTCTCGACAAGCAGAAGGAGGGCAAGAAGAAGATGCGCCAATTCGGCAAGGTCGATATCCCACAGGAAGCCTTCATCGCCGCGCTGAAGATGGACGCGGATTGACGGACGCTATCCCTACGCTGCCCTTCGCTTCGGCAACCTTTTGATCTCGGCGCCCTTCTCCAGCTGGGCGAGGCGAAGCTCATAGAGCTTCTGGAGATTCAGCCAGAATTCCGCACTCGTTCCGAACCAGTGGGCAAGGCGCAGCGCCGTGTCGGCCGTAATCGCCCGCTGTTCGTTCAAAATGCCTGTGATGCGATTTGTAGGAATCCTGAGTTGCCGCGCCAGTTCAGATGCAGACATGCCAAGCTCGTCCAACGCCTCCTTCAGATGTTCGCCGGGATGGATCGGCATGCGTGGCATGGACTCACCTCAATGATAGTCGACGATTTCAACCTTGCTCGGGCCGGCTGCGGCCGCCGGCCACTCAAAGCAAATTCGCCATTGGTCGTTGATCCTGACGCTCCACTGACCCTTTCGGTCGCCTTTCAGCTTCTCGATCCTGTGTCCCGGAAAATTGGCGACATCCGCCAAATCCACGGCCACATCCAGCCGGTCAAGCACGCGTTCCGCCCGTTTGCGAAACGGCTCGAATGGCTTGACCCGCTCGCCCTGCGCGAAGCTGAAGCTTCGCTCTCGCCGCGCTGCGCGCGTGGCGCAGCGAGTCGGCGAAGGCAGGCAGGCTCACCATGAGGAAAATGCCCTCATCCTGAGCTTGTAGAAGGAGGAAGAGGAGGAGGGATCAGCAGCGATGCGGATGGTACCAGCACCAGCCGTGGCCCGGACCACCATAGACAACGCAGCCCGATAGGCTGACGGCCAAACCCAGAAATATCAACGGAACAACGAAACGGCGCATGGCGATTCCCGCGAGGTTAGGAAATCGCCCCTCCTCCGCCAGTGTCGCAGGCCGGAGCGGGCGATTCAAGTTTTCCTGGCAACAATATCGCGAATGCGCATTAACAAACGGCAACGGGCAATGCGATCAATTGGATCAAATATGCAACGCGTTGCAACGCACGGACCCAAGAAATGAACACCGGACTTCGTGACGTCCTGGACAGACAGTTCGAGATCGCGTGGAAGCTCGCCGATCTCCATCTCGCGGGGCTGTCGACGGAAGAATGTCTGTGGCGGCCGACGCGCGCCGGTCTGCATGTGCATCGAACCCGCGATGATTCATGGCGCGCGGACTGGCCCGAACGGGAGAGCTACGACATCGGTGCGCCGAGCATCGCCTGGCTCACCTGGCATATCGGTTTCTGGTGGTCGATGGTGCTCGATCGTTCCTTCGGCGACGGCCGTCTCGAGCCCGAAAACATCCCGTGGCCCGGTGAAGCGGCGTCCGCGATCGCATGGATTGCCGGCCTGCAGGAACGCTGGCGTTCGGCGCTCGCCGGGTTGAGCGAAACCGATCTCGCTTCCAAGGAGCGCACCCGCTGGCCTATCGTTGATCGTCCGTATGCGGACGTCGTCGCCTGGGTCAATCTCGAATTGATGAAAAACGCAGCGGAGATCGGGTATGGACGATTTCTGTATGCGAGCAGGAATCTATAACATGTCACCGGAATTGTGATTTGTGAGGCAGTCGGAGACGCATGCCCCCTCCGCCTTGCCCGGCTGCGAGCCGGGCTCAGCACCTCCCCCACGCTTCGCGCGGGGGAGGAAAATGATGTTTGCGCTTCGCTTTTATTCTTTCCTCCCCGGTTTACCGGGGGAGGTGCCCTGCCCCCGGTCCGCGCAAAGCGCGGCCGGAGGCTAAACTGCGGGGCGGAGGGGGCAACTACCGCGTTGTGCTCAACCTCTGAATCAGATCATCGAGTTGCTCGAGCGTCCGGTAGCCGATCCGCAACTCACCGCCTGTGGAGCCTTTGTGGACAATCTGAACCACCAGGCCCAAACTGTTGGTCAGGCTCGCTTCCAGTGCCCTGGTATCGGCATCGCTCCGGCCCGCGGTTTTTCCGGCTTTTTTCTTCTTGTCTGAACGCTGTTCGGCCTGCCGAACACTGAGCGCTGCGGAAATAATGTCCTTTGCGCGGGCTTCCGCATCTGCCTTTCCGATCAGCGTTCGGGCGTGACCGGCGCTCAGCCGCCCATCGCGAATATAGGCCTGCACGCCAGGCGGCAGAGTCAGCAGCCTGAGCGTATTGGCGACGTGGCTGCGGCTCTTTCCCACCTCACTGGCCAACCGGTCCTGGGTGTAGCCGAAACGCTGCATCAACTCCTGATAGGCGGTGGCCTCTTCCACGGCATTGAGGTCGGCGCGCTGGACGTTCTCGATGATCGCAAATTCGAGCGACTCGGCATCCGACAACTCGCGCACCACAACCGGCACATCGTGCAGTTTGGCCAGCTGGGCCGCGCGCCAGCGCCGCTCGCCGGCAACGATTTCGTACACCTCCGGACCGCGTCCCGTCGGACGCACGAGGATCGGTTGCAACACGCCCTTCTCGCGGATCGAATTCGCGAGGTCCTGCAACTCCTCCGCCGCAAAATTCTTGCGCGGCTGGAACGGGTTGGGATGCAACCAGCCGACCGGCAAGGTGCGCGGTGTCCGCGCGCCTTCCTTGCCCGGGGCAATTTCCGCCTCCTCGCCGATCAGTGCGGAAAGTCCGCGGCCCAGACCGCGATGGCGCCCCTCTTCGTGCTTTTTCGGATCGGCCGCGTTCATGCCGCCGCCCTGACGCGTTCGCGCTGGATCAATTCGCCGGCAAGCTTGATGTAGGCCTGGCTGCCGGGGCAGCGCAAATCGTAGACCAGCGCCGGCAGGCCGTGGCTCGGCGCCTCCGAAATCCGCACATTGCGTGGAATGATGGTGTTGTAGACTTTCTCGCCCATGTGCTTGCGGACATCGGCGGCCACCTGGTCGGAGAGACGGTTGCGCTTGTCGAACATGGTCAGCACGATCCCCTGAATTTCGAGCGCCGGATTGAGGTTGGCGCGCACCCGGTCGATGGTTTTCAAGAGCTGGCTCAGGCCTTCGAGGGCGAAGAACTCGCATTGAAGCGGCACCACCACGGCATCGGCCGCCGCCATCGCGTTGACGGTGAGCAGCGTCAAGGAGGGCGGGCAGTCGATCAGCACATAGGCGAAGCGGGCGGGCTCACGTCCGGCGAAGGAGGACAATGCATCCTTCAACCTGTAGTTGCGTCTGTCGAGATTAATCAGCTCGAGTTCCGCGCCCGACAGATCGACCGTCGAGGCCACGAGGGACAGTCCGGGAATGCGCGTGGGCATCACCGCGTCCGCGAGCTCGGCCTCGCCCATCAGCACGTCGTAAGACGTGACCTTGCGGTCCGCCCGGGCGATGCCCAATCCCGTCGAGGCGTTGCCCTGCGGATCGATATCGATGACTAAAGTCGGCTGGCCGATTGCCGCCAGCGCCGTGCCCAGATTGATGGCCGTCGTTGTCTTGCCGACGCCGCCCTTCTGGTTGGCGACGACGAGCGTGCGCGGGCCCTCAGCTGGCATGTCTCAGGTCCTCGATGGCGAGGATGGTGCCGGAAGGATCGGAGCGGCTCGGCTCTTCCCTCAGCTTTATCCTCCAAGATTTATGGGCTTCGGTCAATTCGTCCGCTACGGATTGACCCTTCAGGAAGAGGTTTAGCGTCTTCGCGCCCTGAAAAGCCTGTGCATAGCAAAGCAGCCGGGGGAGGGGCGCACAAGCCCGCGCGGTGACCACGTCGAAGGATTCACGGGCGGCATCTTCGATTCGGAGATTGCGGATTTCGACATCCAGTTCGAGACGGGCTGCCGCCAGGATGAGGAATTCGCATTTCTTGCGGGTGGCCTCCGCGAGAACCGTTCGAAAACCGATCCGGCCACGCAAGAGCAGCGCCAGAACAAGGCCCGGAAACCCGGCACCGCTACCCAGATCGATGAGACTTTTGGCATCGGCCGGGATGAATTCCGCCAGCTGGGCGCTGTCCCACATATGCCGGCGCCAGATCTCTGCGAACGAACGCGCGGAGACGAGATTGTGTCGCGCATTCCATTCCCCGAGCAGGGCCACGAACAATTTCGCCCGCGCCATTGTTTCACGTGAAACATTCGCGGCCGCCTGGAATTCGGCGGGGCCGAAGGGACGCGGTTCGCTCAGAAGAACCCCTCATCCGGCGCTTCGCGCCACCTTCTCCCACAAGGGGAGAAGGAATTGTCGTACCGCTTCGAGTTTAGGAAATCAGTACGCGATGTTCCCTCTCCCCTTGTGGGAGAGGGGCACAGGTCGGGCGTTCTCGACCGCTTGAGCGCGGGTGAGGGGTGCGATTGCTTAGTCGCGGACAAGGGGTGCCGCACGTTTCGCTCTCGCGCGCGTATGCGCCAGCACCAGCGTCAGTGCAGCAGGAGTCACCCCGTCGATGCGGCCGGCCTGGCCGAGCGTCACCGGCCGGATGGCATTCAATTTCTGCGCGGCCTCGGTCGAGAGTCCGTTGACGCGCCGGTAGTCGATATCGGCAGGCAGGCCGAGCCCCTCGTCGCGCCGGAAAGCTTCGATGTCCGCGTCCTGACGGTCGAGATAGACCGCATATTGCGCATCGTTCTCCAGTTGCTCGACGATGACGTGATCGAGATCGCCGAGCTCCGGCCACACGCGCTGGAGCGCTTTGAGACCGACGTCCGGCAGGCTGAGCAGTTCGTGGCCGTTGCGCCGCCCGCCATCGAGCCGCACGCCGATCCCGGCCTGCCGCGCCTCGGTCGGGGTCAGGCTGAGCGCTGTCAGACGCGCTTTGGCGGCTCGCAGCTTTTCCATTTTCTTCGCGAACCGGAGCTCTCTTTCGCGCCCGACGATACCCCCTTCGATGCCCTTGGCGGTCAGGCGGCGATCGGCATTGTCGGCGCGCAGCGAGAGCCGGTACTCCGCCCGCGAGGTGAACATGCGGTACGGCTCCGTCACCCCCTTGGTGACCAGATCGTCGACAAGCACGCCCAGATAGGCATCGGTGCGGCCAAGTACGATCGCGGCCGATCCCGAGGCGGCCCGCGCGGCGTTCCACCCGGCCATCAGGCCCTGGGCTGCCGCTTCCTCGTAGCCCGTTGTGCCGTTGATCTGGCCGGCGAGATAGAGGCCGGAGATGCGCTTCGATTCGAGCGAAGGGAGCAGCTCCCGCGGATCGACATAATCATATTCGATGGCGTAACCGGGCCGGACCATGCGCGCATGTTCAAGGCCGGGAATGGTGGCCAGGAATTCGCGCTGCACCTCTTCCGGCAGGGAGGTGGAGATCCCGTTCGGGTAGACGGTGTCGTCGTCGAGCCCCTCGGGCTCGAGGAAAATCTGGTGGCTGTCGCGGCCGGCGAAGCGCACCACCTTGTCCTCGATCGACGGGCAGTAGCGCGGCCCGTTGCTCTCGATCTGTCCGGAATAGATCGGTGCGCGGTCGAGATTGCGCCGGATGATGTCGTGGGTGGCGCGCGTGGTACGGGTGATGTGGCAGACGATCTGCGGCGTGGCGATCCGACCGGTGAGAAACGAGAACGGCACCGGCGGATCGTCGCCGGGCTGAACCTCGAGCGCCGCCCAATCGATGCTCGAGCCGTCGAGCCGGGGCGGGGTGCCGGTCTTCAGCCGGCCCATCCGGAGCCCCAGCCCGTAGAGCCTTTCGGCCAGGCCGATCGTGGGCGCCTCGCCCACCCGACCCGCTGGAATCCGGCACTCGCCAATATGGATCAGCCCGCGCAGAAACGTGCCAGTGGTAAGGACGATTGCGGTGCATGAGATTTCGTTTCCGTCGGCCCGGCGGATTCCGCAAAC